>NZ_JAMYUP010000052.1:0-38462 GCF_040323155.1 Mesorhizobium sp. M0060 | reverse complement strand
CGCGCCGACCGCGAAGAGAAGCGAGTGACCCGCGGGGCGACATGGTCCGGAAAAAAGACAGGAAACGCTTGACCTCACCGACCCCAATCAGAGAAGCCTGCTAGTCTTACTGAGTCAGTTAATTTATGACGCAGTAGTACTAGAGCGTGGTATAAACAAACAATATTTTGCGCGCCATGGCGATGTTAATCATCTTGTTGTATTTGTAAATCAGCTTCTCGCGACAGGACTGCAACGCTTCCGGTGTGAAAATCACTGGGTGGGACTTGGTTCTCTCAAATTCATCACGGTAAATTGCCCTGTTATTATCGCAAAGCAGTTGTCCCATTGAAGCTGATAAACGAGGCCAAAATTGTGCTCCGTCGTCTGCCAATATTCGCTCGATGGAGGCTATAGGCGTCACAAGCCAATCAAAACAGCTACTCGGGCGCCCTTTGAAATTTCGTTTAATTTCGCTCACCCGAAACGGTCCTCTACAGTCGAAATAAGATCGTCCCGCAAAGGTGCTACAAGACACTATCGCGGATCGATTTGGGCCCACGTCGATCTGGCGAAGGCAGGCGGAAGTCGAGCAGGACCTGCTGCGGAACAGATAACCGGCCCCAAACCGAATCGGACACGGTGGCCCCGATTTCTTCATAGTTGAAGGCGCAGAGAGAACCGAAGCACGGCTCCGGGCTCCGGCGCCGCCGCTTGCCGAGCAGCGATCCTCCGCCTCCCTGAAATCCAATCGAGAAGAGCGTTCAATTCCGGGACGGTCCAAGCTCTGCCGCGAAAACAGGTGTCAGACCACCCGGTCCTCTCCCGCAACTGATCTAGCGCAGGGCGTTCATGAGCCGCATATCCCAGAGTGGCTGCGTGCACGACGCAGCGAGATCATTTATGAAAATCCTATTCAGTACGATGGCTGTCCCCTTGCTGACAGCCACCGCTTTTGCTGCGGATTCGATCCCCGCAGACCTCAGAGAAACGGCACTGGCCACTTTCAAGGCTTTGCCACCCACCACGCGGGCAGTCGCCAATAACCCGATCACCCCGGAGAAGATCGCTCTCGGCAAGGCACTGTTCTTCGATCCACGCGTCTCGGCGTCAGGCGTCTTGTCGTGCAACTCGTGCCACAACTTGGCCACCGGCGGCGACGACAATCATGAAACCTCGATCGGCCATGGTTGGCAGAAGGGACAGCGCAACGCGCCGACTGTACTGAACGCTGTCTTCAACATCGCCCAGTTCTGGGATGGTCGTGCCGCAGACCTGAAGGCTCAGGCGAAGGGACCGGTCCAAGCCGGCATCGAAATGGCCAATACACCGGGCCAAGTCATCGCCACGCTCAAGTCCATGCCGCAATATGTCGAGTGGTTCGATGCAGCTTTTCCGGCTGAAGCCGATCGGGTCACCTTCGACAACTTCGCCAAGGCAATCGAAGCCTTCGAGGCGACACTGGTCACGCCGGCCCCCTTCGACAGCTTCCTAAACGGTGATGAGGCTGCCATGACTTCCGAACAGAAACAGGGCCTGGCGCTTTTCATGGACAAAGGCTGCTCGTCCTGTCATGCCGGCATCAACGTTGGTGGGGAAGCCTATTACCCATTCGGCCTCGTGGAAAAGCCCAGCGCCGAGGTCCTGCCGGAAAAAGACAAGGGCCGATTTGCGGTCACCAATACTGCCGACGATTCCTATGTTTTCCGCGTGGCGCCGCTGCGCAACGTAGCACTCACCGCGCCGTACTTTCATTCGGGCAAGGTTTGGGATCTGAAACAGGCCGTTGCCATCATGGGAACCACCCAGCTTGGCGTGGTACTGGCGGACGAAGAAGTCGACCTGCTTGTTGCCTTCCTCAACTCGCTGACCGGAAAGGCACCCGAGGTCACCTATCCCATCTTACCCGCCGAAACGGCGACAACACCCCGGCCTATAATGCAGATCTTAGGAAAATAAACGGCCAGCTGACTGCGGAACATCGCAATCGACAATGATTGCGACTTTTACTGGACGAGACGAGTCGCGACGTCCATGAGAACGCAAATGGCTCGTTTCCAAAGTGCAGACACTGCTTCCGTCACCAGCTCGTTGCGATGGAATCATGTTTGGGATCTGGCGTGCGACATGCCAAGGAAGGCGTCTGACGCATGAGGCTCGCGCGCTGTCGATACCGCGCGGCGGCCGGCCATCGCGCTGGCGGCCGAATTGCCGCGCGCCGAAGTGATCGGCCCCCTTAGGGCGAAGGGGCAGCCACTCCGTCCTCCATGTCCAGCGATTCTTCGACTGCTTCCGGATTCCGGGCGATGGTCCAAAGGAGAGTATTCGCCGCTGCATCCGGTTTCGAGCGACCTTGCTCCCAGTTTCGAAGCGTTGCCAGATCGAGGCCATACTTCACGGAGAATGCCTCCTGAGAGAGCTTCGTGCGATCCCGGACTTCGCGAACACTTATCGGCCGCGGCGCATGAACCTTCGCGATCACGCCTGCGGACGACAGTTCATTCTTCAGTGCCAATAGGTCGTCGACGCAAGGAACCGTCACGAACGCCTTGCCGTGATCGACCATCTCCGTGAGTATCGCGTGGGCCGTCCTGAGCGGCAGCTGTCTCTTAACGAGAATCCGGGCGGCCTCAGGAGTATTCGCGCCGTGAAGAAAACTGAGGCTCAGTCGGACGGGAGAGCCTGACGACACCGGGACGACGTCCCGGGTTCGCACCCGTTGTCCGTACCGCTCCGTGAATTTCGATTTAGTCGACATTAAGCTTCTCCGCGATCACTCGACCGAGCTTGCGCAATTTGGACCATCCCCACTGGACTCGCGAAGCGCCGCCTGTTCCGCCGCCGCAATCGTATCGTTCAACGCCTGTGCATCCGGCACGTCGATTTCAGCGTTCCGCACCACAATGCTGATCAGATGAAAATCCGGGTAGCGGGCCTTGATCTCGGGGTCAATCAATGGCGTGAAGACATGGGAAGCTCTTTTCTCATGGGGAGGCTTTGCGCTGGGGGTCGTTCGGGAAATGTTTCAAGAAAGGTGCTTGTCGAGCGTCCAGATCTTCTGGCGTCGCCATGGTGCATGCCGCACCATGCGCTGGATAATTCCATCATTCGGCGGTGGACAAGGCCTGATAGAGATCATCGATTATGTCTTGCGGGTGCTCGAGTCCACCTCGGCCGGCAACAAGCTACGCCTCCTCCAGATCCTCCATTTCATAGGAGGCAGCGGGCGCGATATGGATGTGAAGCAGCTTTCCTTGCCGGGTCATGCATCGCTTTCGGAAATTCGTCTCGCACGAAAATCTGCCGCCAAACTGGCCTGATCAACAGCATGGTATGGCGTTTTCCCAGTCCAGTTGGCTTTGCAACGAAACGCGGTTCAGCCCAAGGGTCGGTTTCCTCGCCAGCACGCCGCGTCCCCGCCGTTTTAGCCACCGTGTCCCGGCAACGCGTCTTGTACCTGCCTGACAACCGCTCGCAGGACCTCAACGCCCTTCTCGATCTGCCGAATGCTCAAGGCGGCATAGCCCATGACAAGCCCCATGCGATCGATGTGGCCTTCGTCCGACTGCCGCTCGTAAAGGGGCGAGATCAGGTGTAGCCCCAGGCCCGCGCCTCGGGCGGCTTCGACCAGGGTCGTTTCCCGCGATCGCGGCAGTTCGTCGAACCAAACGACGACGTGCAGACCGGCCTCTGCTCCCTGGACAGCGATGCGATCGCCGAAGCTGCGCCGCAAGGCGCCCAACAACGTCCCCCGACGCTCGCCGTTCAGCCTGCGCACGCGCCGCACATGGCTTTCGTAGCCGCCACTCTCGATCAAAGAGGCCAGAGCCTCCTGTTCAGCCACCGGCGAATGCCGGTCCGCGAATTGTTTGGCGGTAGCGAAGACCTCCTGCAATTCCGTCGGGACGACGAGATAGCCGATACGCAGCATCGGCGAGAGCGTTTTGGAGATCGTGCCGAGGTAGATGACAGCCCCGTGGTCCTCAAGACTGTGCAGCGGAGGGACCGGATTGATGTCGTAGCGATATTCGCTGTCGTAGTCGTCCTCGATCACATAGGCGTTGTTGTGCCGCGCCCATTCCAGAAGCTGGTGGCGGCGCGCGATCGGCATGACGCCGCCCAGCGGAAACTGATGCGATGGCGTGACATAGGCCAGTCGCGCCCCGATCCCCGCCAGCAACTCCGTCTTCATCCCGTCCTCGTCGACGGTGACCGGGATGGGCGAGGCACCCGTACTGGCAAAGACCTGACGCGCCATCCTGTAGCACGGGTCCTCGATGACGAAGCGGTCGGCGGGATCGAGAAGCAGGCGAGCGCACAGGTCGAGGCCCTGCTGCGAACCGTTGACGATGATGATCTGCTCGAGGTCGCAGCTCAGGGTTCGGGCGCGCCAGAGATAGCCCTGGAGCGCCTGGCGCAGCCGGCGCGAGCCGCGAGGGTCGTCATAGGCAAGACGCAACGGGCGCTGCCCCATCGCCTCGTTCATCGCACGTTTCCAGACCAATGCGGGGAAGTCTGACGGCGCCAGGTCGCCATAGCGGAAATCGACCTTCAGTCCAGTCGGCAGATAATCCGGCCAGGGCGGCGTAACGCGCAGTCGTTCGCCATAGGCGGACAGATGAACCGGGCCGACTCGTTTCGCGACGGTGCGGCTCGTCTCAGGACCGATCAGCGAGGATGCAACGCGAGGTCGTGCGCCTTGACGGACTTCGATAAAACCTTCCGCGGTCAGTTGGTCATAGGCGACCGTCACCGTCGTTCGCGAAATCCCAAGGTCATTTGCCAGGCCGCGGGAGGACGGCAGCTGACTACCGGTTTCATAGACGCCGCCGAGGATTTGCTCGCGAAGAGCCTCGTAGATCTGGCGTGCACCCATCGCGTGCGAGCGACCTGCAGAACCGGCACTTGAAGACTGGACCATTTCATTCATCGCCAACTGGATATTTCACATTGGCCAGTTTGCCGTCAATCTTTCGGAAACCCAAGAAAGATCTTAGAGGCCGAATGACCCGTTCCTATCAATCCGAAACCGATGCTCTCACGCGGTCGCTCAACGACACCGGTCCCGGATTCGCCACTCGGGCGATCCATCATGGCTACGATCCGGCCGGCTTTTCCAATGCCGTTCAGCCGCCAGTCTTCTTGACCTCGACCTATGGATTCGAAAGCGTGGCAGCGAACGAGGCCGCCGCCGCGCTTGGCGGAAGGCTCTATGCGCGCGAATACAATCCGACGACGGAGATCCTCGAGCAACGGCTCGCCAATCTGGAAGGAGCCGAGGCAGGTTTGGTCGTTGCCTCGGGGATGGCGGCTTTCGGCACACTGATCTTGTCGCTCCTGTCCCAAGGCGATGAACTCATCGTCCACAAGACGCTTTATGCGAACACGCTTGCCATGGTCGAACAGGCGGTCCCCCGCTTCGGCATCAAGGTCGTCGCGGTGGACCTGTCCGATCCTCAAAATCTCGATGCCACGATTACCGAGCGGACCCGGCTTGTTTTCTTCGAGACGCCGGTGAATCCGCTGAGCCGCATCCTTGATCTCGCTGCCATTGCCGAGCGCGCCCACGCGCGCGGTGTAAAGGTTGCAGTCGACAGCACCTTCGCCTCGCCCGCGCTCCAGCGGCCGCTCGAACATGGGGCCGACCTCGTGCTCCACTCGCTGACCAAATACATCAATGGGCACGGCGATGCCCTTGGCGGGGCGATTCTCGGCGACGCGCAAACGCTCCGCACGCTGCACGAAACGGGCCTGCGCTACATCACCGGCGCAGCGCTCTCGCCCATGTCAGCCTTCCTGATCCTGCGCGGTCTGAAGACGCTCACGCTGCGCATGGAACGGCACAGCGCCACGGCCCTTGCGGTGGCTCAGGCGCTCGAGGCGCACCCGGCGGTGGCATGGGTGAGTTATCCCTTCCTCGACTCGCACCCTGATCAGGTGACGGCGCGAAAGCAGATGTCCCAAGGCTCGGGCATGTTGGCCTTTGGCCTCCACGCTGGGTTCGAGGGCGCGCGCCGGATGATGGACCGGCTCAACTTGATCACCCGGGCTGTCAGCCTCGGCGATGCCGACAGCCTCATCTATCATCCGGCAAGCCTGACCCGTGCTCGTCAGCCGATCCGCAAGGATGCGCATCTGGCCGATGGAGTCGGCGAGGACCTCATGCGTCTCTCGGTGGGTCTTGAAGACGCCGATGACCTAATCGCCGACCTGCGGCGGGCTCTGGACGCCTTGTGATGACCTGTCGTCCGGCCAGTCCTGCGCTCACGCACAAACCTGGAGCCTTGCCATGGCATTCCTGAGCGGTCTTTCCGCGTTTCCCATCACGCCCGCCGATCGTGACGGCCGCGTCGATACCGTTGCTCTGCGCAGGCTGATTGCTCGGCTTGGCGCCGCTCAGGTCGACTCCATCGGTCTTCTCGGCAGCACCGGCACCTACATGTATCTGTCGCGCGAGGAACGGCGACGGACGCTCGCCGAGACCTTGGACGAAATCGCCGGGCGAACGCCGGTCGTGGTGGGTGTGGGCGCGTTGCGCACCGATGAAGCAGTGAGGTTCGCGCAGGACGCCAAGGCCCTTGGAGTTGCCGCGGGGCTGCTTGCGGCCGCCTCCTACACCCCGCTCACTGAGGACGAGGTGTTCGAACATTTCTCGACGGTGGCGTGCGAGAGCGGCCTGCCGATTGTCGTCTACGACAATCCAGGAACGACGCATTTCCATTTCACCCCAGCACTCGTCAGCCGCCTGGCAAAGGTGGGTGGGATTGTCGCTATCAAGAATCCGACAGACAAGGGCGATGCGATCAAGAGCCATCTGGCCGACCAGAGGCGCACTGTGCCGGAAGGGTTCTCGATCGGCTACAGCGGCGACTGGAACGCCGCAGAGGCCATGATCGCCGGCGCCGACACATGGTACAGCGTCCTCGCCGGCATCCTGCCCGAGGTCTGCGTGAAGATCGTCACGGCGGCGCAACAGGGCGATGCGGCCGAAGCGCGACGGATCGATGCCACGCTTGCGCCGCTCTGGAGCCTCTTCAAGGAGTTCTCGAGCCTTCGCGTCGTCTATGCACTTGCCGAATTGCTCGACATTTGCCGTGCCGACCCCCCGCGTCCCATCCTGCCTCTGCCCTCAGCAGCGAAGCGCCAGATCGCCGCCGCGTTGGAACGCTTGCCATCGGATGTCAACCGGTGAATAGCGAACCCGGCGGCCAGCGAAGGAACCTGTCATGTATGTACCCGCGCATTTCGATGAACCGAGCCGAGAAGTCCTTTACGAACTGATCGAGAACAGCGCACTTGGCATGCTGATAACCCATGGCCGGAGCGGTCTCGACGCCAATCACATCCCCTTCGAACTCGACACGTCACAGGGAGAGAAAACGGTTCCCTTTATTCCTGCGCGATTAGGACACGTGCCGAAGGAAAGTGCACTTTCTCGCTCGAGTGACTTATTTCAAAGGATGTGATCGCGTTTTGGCACATTCACGGCCCACATGCGGCAGCCGCTAACTCACCACATGGTGAGCAACCAGGAAACCTTCCGGCCTACACTTTCTCCCGGAGCGCGCGTGCTGCAGCAACCATGTTCATGAGGGCAGGGCGGACCTCCTCCCACTTGCGGGTTTTGAGGCCACAGTCCGGGTTTACCCACAGTTGGGCATCGGACAGTCGCTCGCGGGCAAGCATGACGAGATCCGAAATCTCGCCGACTTCCGGGACCCGTGGTGAGTGAATGTCGTAGACTCCGGGCCCGATTTCATTCGGATATTTGGAGCTCGTGAAGGCGTCCAGCAGTTCCATTTTCGAGCGCGACGTCTCAATCGATATGACATCCGCATCCATTTCAGCGATCGCGTCGATGATCTCGTTGAACTCCGAATAGCACATGTGGGTATGGATTTGAGTCGCGTCCTTTACACCGGTTGAAGCGATCCGGAAGCATTCGACAGCCCAGTCGAGATAGTCGTTCCAATCAGACTGGCGGAGTGGCAATCCTTCGCGAAACGCGGCCTCATCGATCTGGATCATCCTTGCGCCGGACCATTCGAGATCCGTCACTTCGTCGCGGATGGCGAGCGCGATCTGGCGGCATGCTTCGGAGCGGGGTACGTCGTCGCGAACAAATGACCAGTTGAGAATGGTCACTGGGCCTGTGAGCATTCCCTTCACAGGGTTTTCCGTAAGCGACTGGGCGAACTGCCACCAGCGCAGCGTCATCGGATTGGGCCTCGATACGTCGCCGAAGATGATGGGGGGGCGCACGTAACGCGACCCATAGCTCTGCACCCAGGCATGCTGGGTGAAGGCGAAGCCGGACAGCTGCTCGCCGAAATGCTGTACCATGTCGTTTCGTTCGAACTCACCGTGCACCAGCACGTCCAGCCCGATCTCTTCCTGCCAGCGAATTGCAGCCTCGATCTCCTTCTTCAGGAAGGTCTCGTAGTCGACATAGCTCAGCTGGTCCTTCGCATGAGCGGCCCGCGCCCTGCGTACCTGCGGCGTCTGCGGGAAGGACCCGATGGTCGTCGTCGGGAACGGCGGCAGCCCGAGCGTGCCGGCCTGGACTCTGGAGCGCTCGGCAAAAGCGCTCTCTCGTCGCTTCATGCTGTCGTCAATGCTGGCGATCCGCCCCTCAACCAGCGGGTCATGGATCTTCGTGGATGTCACGCGAGTGGCGGCAGCCTCGGCAGACGCTTTCAACGCGCCTGCCACCGCATCCCTGCCTTGGGACAGGGCCCGGGCAAGCAACACCAACTCGTCGGTCTTCTGGGCCGCGAAGGCGAGCCACGACCTGATGTCCGCGTCGAGTTCCGTCTCCATGCGGAGGTCGATCGGCACATGCAGCATCGAGCAAGAAGGCGCGATCTCGACGCGGTCCAAGGGCCAGCCGGCGACGATCGGTTTGATGCGGTCGAGAATGGCGGGCAGGTTCGCACGCCAGACGTTGCGGCCATCGATCAAGCCAAGCGAGAGCACCAGATCCTTCGGTGCGAGCCGACCCACCGTTTCCAGCTGCTCGGGAGCGCGCACGAGATCAATATGCAGCCCGGCCAGGGGCAGAGAAACCGCGGTTTCGAGATTGTCTCCCAGCGGCCCGAAATAGGTAGCCAGCATGATCTTCAGCTCGGGCGCGGCTTTCGACAACTGGCCATAGGCGAATTCGAACGCAGCTCGTTCGTTCGGGTTCAGATCGAGGACAAACGCTGGCTCATCGATCTGCACCCAGTCGGCTCCAGACAGCTTCAGCCTCTGCAGGAGTTGCTCGTAGACGGGCAGCAGCCGCGGCAGGAGCGCGATGGGATCGAATCCTTCGGCAGGCGATTTCGCCAGCTTGAGGAAGGTGATCGGTCCAAGGATGACTGGGCGTGTGTGAACGCCGAGAGCTTTAGCCTCGATGAAGTAATCGACCGGTTTCGTCGACGAGAGGGCGAACGTCTGATCATCGTTGAGTTCCGGCACAATGTAGTGATAGTTGGTGTCAAACCACTTGGTCATTTCCATCGCGGTTACATCAGACCGATGAGCCGCCTGCTGGTGACCAGCGTGTCGACAATCCTCCGTCTGACCCTGGTTGCCCCGCGCCATTGCGAAGTAGATGTCAAGTGGAACCTCGCCGCTATTCCAGCCGTAACGGGATGGAACGGCGCCGACCATGGCTGCGGTGTCGAGCACATGGTCGTAGAGCGAGAAGTCGTTCGACGGGATTTTCGACACGCCGCGATCGTGCTGCTCCTCCCAGCTAGCGGCACGGAGCGCCTTCGCGGTCGTGAGAAGGTCGGCAGCGGACGATTTTCCGGACCAGTAGCTTTCAAGCGCGAATTTCAGTTCTCGCCGACGACCGAAGCGGGGCACGCCGAGCGTTGCTACAGGAATTTGCTGAGAGACAGTCATGCCAGACCCCGATGGTTGGGGCGTCGGTGACAAGGAAGGCGCTAGCAGGCCGGCACGAACGCCAGGCTGCAGCGGCCACCGAGACACCCCGCCCGTGGACGTAATTCGCCGTGGCAGGTCTCCTGGCTCGCGGGGTCATAGCCTCTACCCGTCTTCCCAAGGCTATTCGCCTCAGTGACATGAGTGGGGTTGGCTCGCCGCTAACAGTTGCGGGGGCAGCGCCGGCATCGCACCGGCTTCCCTCTTAGCTCCGCTGCGGCAGCGCCGTACGGAGAACCACGACGCGGGAGACAATTACAGCAGTTCGCTTCTTTGTCAACGCCGCATAAAGAAATGTTTATGTCGTTATGTTAAATTTCCGTTGGCATGTTCCAAAGGTCGCCTCGAAAGCGAAAACTGTGGAAGCCTTGAGCGGCCGGTAAATCAAATCAGTAACGCACGGCGCCCTTGTCCAGGAGGATAGGAGTTCGTCGGCTGCCGGCAGCAAACATACCGGCAAGCGCCGTGGTGCTGCTTAGCGCATCATGCGAACCACCTCGGCGTCGAACTTCGGCTCCGAGGTTCCGACCGCTTCGTTGGTGATCTGCTCGCGACCATATTCGGCTCAATGGCGAGGCTGTTGCCCATGTGGAAGCTGTTGGCCGTGATGCCCTCGGTGATATGACACAACGATTTCGGGGGGAGCACACCGAGGCCAGGCGCAGCGGCGTGTTGCGAAGTGATCGAGGCCAATGTCTCGAACTGCTTGTTCGCAGCCCACCGGCTCAAGTAACCCGGCTCAAACCACCGGGCCAGCTCAAGTCCTGTCCAAATGAGGCCTGAGCGGCAAATCGTCGTGCACGCGCACGGTTTGGCGTTCGATCTTGTGATGCGTCTTGGGCGGACAATCGCCACGGTGCAGCGCGCAGAAGCGGTCCCCAATTGGGAGCCGAGGGCGGTGAGGGGCAAGCCAGCGCCACAGGCGGAAGGGGACTTGGACCTGTTTGCCCTGCTGGACCACAAGTTCGCGACACAGGGCCTCAAGGAGAAGACCAAGAGTGATTATGCGCGGGACCTCGCCAAATTCATCAAAAGCAGCGGGCAGTCAAAGTTCGGCGCCGATTGACATGGAGATAGCCATCGCGGCGGACCGCCCAGGCGGACCGCAAGCCGGAATACAACCGGGTGCAGGCGGCCAAGCTCGTCCACAAGATGGCGTCGGGCACACACCGGCGATGGGAGAGCGGACCGTGGAGTGCAGGAACTTCACGCCTATCCACGCTCCCGTGGACGTGTCCTGCGGCACATCGGCAGCGATATTGAGGAGGCAGTTGAGCTTCTGGTCGAGCACTCTTACCTGCCACTACCTACGCTTAACGTCATCTCGTACTGAAAACGCACCACGCAAGGTCGAGATGCAACATGCGCCCTTCGTGGATGGTTCTAAGCTTCCTCGGGCGCGGTCAATCTGTGATAACGGTCGCTTGGAACCTCCATCACCGCGACGCGATCAAGGTTGGCGTATCGCGCTCGGTAGTAACCTTCTTCCTCCACTTCGGCGAAACTACACTGGGGAACGTCAAAGGTCGCAGCTTCCAATCCGAAGAAAGTCGTAGCAGTTTCTTCATCCAAGAAGTTCCACTCATCTTCTCCGTCGTCATATGTGACGCGAACATACGAGGCCATGCGCACGGCTTCCTGATCACCCATCTCTGCGATGATGGCATCGCATTCTTTCTTCAGCTTTCCTGAAACCTCACCCTTATCCCAGTCATCCAAAGCCCGATAGATTTCTGGATGATAATACCCTGGCATCTCCTCTACATCGTCACCGATGAGCTCAATGGTGCGGACATATTGCGGATTTATCAAGAGTATTTTGTTGTCAAGGCTCCAACAATACAGCCATGGCCTGCTAGTGTTATTCCTACGCAGATTATGAAGTTCCTTCAACTGACGTAAAATCGATTCACGCGCCTTTTCATCGATAGGATATTGGCGGCTGCCAACAGTCGTCTTGATTCTGAGCGTGCCGTATCGCGTTTCGGCATCGGCAATTGCAAACGGGCTCGTGCGCCACTCCTCGACATCAATCTTCCAGCCCAGCAGCTCCTCGACCGTGCATTTCAACGTGAGACAAAGGTCCTTGATCTGCTCGACGTTCAACTGCGTTTTGCCTGTTTCCCAACGGGCCACAGTCTGTTGCGTCGTTGCCATCTGCTCTGCCAAATCTTTTTGAGTCATGCCCAGTCGAACCCTAAGCTCTTTCATGTTCATAACTCACCTCGCGTGTTCAACACACGCATTGTGGATGAATTAATCTAACACGTCGAGCGTGTTGAAAAATCGCAGCATGTGTTTTTAGGGCGTCTTCGAGGCTCCGGCAGCCGTTCGTGACCACTTGCGCAAGACACAGGGCTGGTACACAGCACGAATGGGCGATCAAAAATTACTGCTGCGATGCTCGTCATCAGCCAAGCTGCCGCCGCACCTTCCACTAGGGTGCCAAGGTTCGAAATGAGTGCAGCCGACCATAGCGAACGGAAGGTCTTGTGCTCAAAAGGAACGAGTGAAGATGTTCTCTTCGCCATTGTGGGAAGCCTCGGGATTGACCGCGGGGCTGGATTTGTTTCGCCTCACTCAACCATGGCCTCGCCGTACAAGCCAAGCTGCCACAGTGCGCGCCTGCTAACCCAGAAAACTTGGCGGCCTTACAGGCATGCGCAGGACGCGCGAAGCCGCTCAAATCTCCCCAGATGGGTCAGCCATCAGACCGGCATCACTTGCCCGTTGAGCGGCTATACGATAATGCTCCGCGCTAAGCAGGAAGCGCCAAAAATTCGAGCGGCGACTTCATTCTCCTATTCAGGAAGGAACTATGAGGCGGCAGACGCGACCATTCACCGTGGAAGTCAAACAAAAGCGCAATTATCAAAAATCCGCACGTTCCATCTGGGGCAATTTCGACATCGCCGCGGCGATGGCCGAGACAACAAAGGAAGTCGAGCCGTTAAATCGTCAGCTTGTTGACTCTACCGTAGTGGCCCTTGATGCTGAACCTTTGCACGAACCGCGAGTGGAGCATTTCATGGCCAATCCTCTGGAAACCGAGTCAGCAGTAGTTAGAGAACCGGCAGACAAAACGGAAACGCCAAAACCGAAGGCGAGAGCGCGGCGGTCGAGGAAGCCAGAAGCTGAGGCGAGCTCGCCTGCCCGCAAGAACGGCGCCAAGCCGATATCCGCGGCCACTGAAGCACCGCCGTCAGCGCGAACAGGCCGAAAGAGCTACTCCGCGAAGGATCGTGCCCAGAAGCTGGCGCAGATCGAGACCTCGATCGGCGGCGGCGCTACTCTCAAGAGTGCGGTGAAGCAAGCCGGCATCTCGGAACAGACATATTATCTTTGGAAGAAGGCGGCGGCGCCGGCGGCGGACAGTGACGGGCTGAAGGATCTCGTCGCGCTCGAGGAAGAAAACAAGCGGCTAAAGAGCCTGCTTGCCGATCGTCTCCGCAAGGAGAATGCGGAACTGAAGAAAAGGCTCGGGCTGGATTAAGAAGGGTGGGCAGCTGGTTCTTGGCTCCCCACCTACAGCAATACCGCCTGCTCGGCCTCTCGGCGCAGATTCTGCCTTGGCCTTGGGCCGATCTGCTGGATGACCAGCCCGGCCGCCAGCGAGCCGAGATCGCCGCACTGCTTTAGGCTGCGGCCTTGCGTGTAGCCGTAGAGGAAGCCGGCGGCGTAGAGGTCGCCGGCGCCTGTCGTGTCGACCAGCTCGCGGATCCTGGTGGCTTCGATGGTGACCGTCTCGTCGCCGCGCACGATGACCGAGCCCTTTTCCGAACGGGTGACGGCGGCGATCTTGCAATCCTTGCGGATAAGCGCCAGCGCCTCGTCGAAAGACGCGGTCTGGTAGAGCGACTTGATCTCGTGGCTGTTGGCAAAGACGATGTCGACGGTGCCGGAGCGCATCAGATCGAGGAACTCGTCGCGGTAGCGATCGACGCAGAACGAGTCCGACAATGTCATCGACACTTCGCGCCCGGCGGCATGGGCGAGCTTCGCCGTCTGCCGGATCGCCTCCTTGGCGCGCGGCGGGTCCCACAGATAGCCCTCGAAATAGGTGACCGCCGCGCCCGAGGCCTTGTCGACCTCGACGTCCTCCGGGCCGAGTTCGATGCAGGCGCCGAGATAGGTGTTCATCGAGCGCTCGCCGTCCGGCGTGACGAAGATCATCGAGCGCGCCGTCGGTGGTTCGCCGTCGAGCGGTTTTGTGTCGAAGGCGACGCCCTGCGCGTGGATGTCGTGCGCGTAGATTTCGCCGAGCGCGTCGTTGGAGACTTTGCCGAAGAAGGCGGCGCGACCACCGAAGGAGGCCACGCCCGCCGCCGTGTTGCCGGCGCTGCCGCCCGAGGCTTCGATCGCCGGGCCCATGCGGCTGTAGAGCAGTTCGGCGCGCCTCGTGTCGATCAAATTCATCGCGCCCTTGATGATGCCGTTCGTCTCCAGGAACGCCTCGTCACACTGGGCGATGATGTCGACGATGGCATTCCCGATACAAAGCACGTCATAGTCCGGCATCAATGATGTCTCCCAAAAGCCCACCGGCTTTCAGGCATGCCGGCCGCGGGCGGGTCTGGCCAGTGGGAATGGGCTTTCCGATTGCCAATCCGTTCGGCGCCAGCCCTCACGGGGCGGCAAGTCCTGCCTCGCGACGCAATTCGTCGGCCCTGTCTGTCTTCTCCCAGGTGAAATCAGGCTCTTCACGGCCGAAATGGCCATAGGTCGCGGTGTTGCGGTATATAGGGCGTAAGAGATCAAGCATCTTGATAATGCCCTTCGGTCTGAGATCGAACAACTCAAGAATGAGGCGCTCGATCCTTCTTTCCTCAACCCTCGCTGTCCCGAACGTGTTGACCATGACAGAAACCGGACTGGCCACGCCGATTGCGTAAGCAAGCTGCACCTCGCAGACGTCCGCAAGTCCGCTAGCGACGATATTCTTTGCGACATACCGGGCCGCATAGGCAGCTGAGCGGTCAACCTTGGACGGGTCCTTGCCCGAAAAGGCGCCGCCGCCGTGACGACCCATCCCACCATAGGAATCGACGATGATCTTGCGTCCAGTGAGACCGCAGTCGCCGCGCGGCCCGCCGACTACGAACCTCCCCGTCGGGTTGACCAGAATTCTGATGCCTTCCGTCTCCAGGTGGGTCGGCAGGACAGGCTTTATGATTTCCTCAATGACGCCCTCGCGGACCGTCTCTTGCGAGACCTGCTCGTCATGTTGGGTCGATACGACGATGGTATCCAGGGCGACCGGGCGCAACCCCTCATAGCGCACTGAGACTTGGGATTTGACGTCAGGACGCAACCAGCCAAGCTGTCGTGCTTTCCGGACATCTGCCTGTTGTTTCGTCAAGCGATGAGCGAGCTGGATCGGCAAAGGCATCAGAGTATCGGTTTCGCGGCATGCGTAGCCGAACATGAGGCCCTGATCTCCCGCTCCCTGTTGGAGGTCCTGCCCTCGTCCCTCGTCAACGCCCTGGCTGATGTCGGGCGACTGCTCGGTGAGTGCATGAACGACGGAGCAACGCCGGCCGTCAAAGCCGACGGCCTCGTCGTCGTATCCAATATCGAGAATCGTATCGCGCGCAACTTGGCTATAATCCACCTGCGCATCGCTGGTAATCTCGCCAGCCAGAACGACCATCCCTGATTTTACCAACGCTTCACAGGCGACGCGCGCCTTGGGATCGGTGCGGAGGATGGCATCGAGGATGGCATCCGAGATGTTGTCGGCCAACTTATCCGGGTGTCCCGCGCCAACCGATTCGGAAGAGAACACGAACTGCCTAGCCATGAAATGCCTCGCTTCGGGTGTTGGAGTTGTATGGGGCATTTTGCTTAGCCCACCTTACCTGTCGGTGAGGCCCGGGACCTCGAACGCAGCGCACAGGTCGGCAACGTCTCGTCGCAAGCAGGCATGGAGATCTTCGTCTTCTGGCTCGCCGGAGGACGGAGTCCATGAAGCCAGCAATTTGCACGGTTTCCACATCGCGCAAGCCCATTGACGTCACTGCTGGCGCCCGCAGGCGAATTCCGCTTGTGACCTCAGGATGGCGCGGGTCCCCCGGCACCATATTAAAGTTCGTAATGATGCCTGCCTTCGCTAACCGCTCGGCATAGGCCTTGCCTGATAGTGGTCGATCGCGAAGATCAAGGATCAGCATGTGATTGTCAGTGCCCCCGGTGACCAGGTCATAACCTCGGTCCAGAAGCGCGTGGGCCAGAGGCCGCCAAGCGAGACCGTCCGCAAGTGTCGGGCGGCGCGATGGCGCCGTCGGCGGAGTTGTCCATGGTGGTTTCGCGCTCCAATTGGATCTATTTCACGGTCAAGCATGCGATCCCCTTCGACGGCGCGTCTTGTGCCGCTTCGAGCCGTTGAAGGTCTCGTTTGTGATAGTCATCGCCGTGGGGCAGGAGATCAACCAACAACTGAACCAGCCCGCCGTCCTTACCTGCTGCTTTGAGATGGTACGAGCACCACGGGCGTTGTTCGTTGCAGTAAAGAAAGTCGGCTCTGGCCAGTAGCCGGACGTGTCGTACAACGTGCTCACGACGCAGACCCAGAATCTCCGCTAGCTGGCAGACAGTTAGGTCCGCGTGCGCGCAAAGACCTAGGATTCGAAGGCGATCTAAATGCGCTGCCGTCCGTAGGCGACTGACCAGTGTCAGCATTGGTCAGGACCAAGCCACTTGGAAAGCCTGGGCACTCGTCCTACTGAATTTGTCATTTCGCGTTCTCCACAGATGTTGCGGCTTTCGAACCAAATTATATGGTTGATTGTCCACCGACCGGACAATGTCGGTGGCCGTGAAGATACTGTTTTGAGCCGATATGGCTGTGTCGAACAAACAAGATGGGCGCTCTTCTTGCCATTGCCTTTAGCCGAAATTGCACGCAGTTCGGCGGGTCGGAGAATAAGCGGCGCCACGGTTTGGACCCCACTGACCTCAGACGTTGCAATAAGCCTACCATTCACAGCGAACCGGAGTTGCTAAGAGTCAATGAATTTCCTTGAAGGATCTGTTGCAACGTTTGCCCGGCCCGCTCGTGCTCCCGGTTTGCAGCGGTCAATCTCGAGCAGACTGACCGTGATGCAAAGATGACAAAGAAGGTTGCCTTTCAATCCGATCTTCTTCCGGCGCCAAGGGATACGGCCTGTCCCCTTGTAGTAAAGCGTAGTGAGAAGATTCCATGTGCGGTCAGCTTGATCCTGGATTTTACGCTCGCTGGACTGCTTGATTTTGCGGGGAATGGTGACCCTATTCGTCCAGCACGTCCTCCCAAACGAGCTGAGCTCAAGGAGGCTCATGCCGTCGAATGGTGAGATTTTGCGGGGCTCATCGGCTTTGAAATGTGTCGATCAAGTGCCGCATATCAGCCTCGTAGGCCTTCAGATCGAGGCTTTCGTTGCTGCCCAGACGCACAGTGTCCCGCGCATTCAGGTAATGCTCGACCTGTTTCTTGATGCGGGCAAAGTGGGCGTTGTTGTAGCCTGCGGCATCCATTTCATCCGCGATATTAGCATACGCCCGCAGCAGCCCTGCGGTTGCCTTGTACAGGGCCGCGCGCTGAGGTTCGCGCTCTTTAAGGTCTGACGCGATTTCGGTGTTGCCGCAGAAGAAGTGGATGTATTCCAGTTCTCCTTTCGGCGGCTCCACACGCTCGCAAAGCAGGAAAATGCGTTCCAGGGCTTGATCGAGACGTTCTTTTCCTTTTTTCAGACGGTCCTTGAGCAGCACATCCGGAGCCGGCCCGTCGTCGGAATGATCAAGTTCCGACGTATAGACCGCGATCGCATTCTCAACCTTCTTGAACAGGCCCTTGTAGGCGACGATATAGCCGAAATCCTTGTCCTCGCCGTCAAGCCGATTGGTCCGGCAAATCGCTTGGAACAGGCCGTGGTCCTGCATAGACCTGTCTATGTAGACATAGGTGCAGGGTGGCGCATCGAAAGCTGTGAGCAGCTTGTCGAAGACCACCAGCAGCTTCATGTTCGCCGGCTCCTTGGTGAAAAGAGCCTTGGCCGCCTCCTCGTACACCTCGGTTTTGGACAAACCGCCCATGGCCTCAACGCCCTTCAGCAACTCGGTGTAGGTGTTGTAAATGACCTGCCGGTCGATATCGGTGTTGGCGCCCGTCTCTTCCTTTGTGATGTCCTGCGCATTCGGATTGTACGATGTGATCAGGGCGCACTTGTTGCGGAACGGGGTCTTTTGAAAAAGCTCGAAGTGCTTGCAGGCTTCGTAGATGCTGGAGGCCACGAGAATTGCGTTGCCGCGTTCGCTTGACAGGCGGGGCTTCACGCTGAAATCGAAGACGTGCCGCTGACGACACGATCCATGCGGGATCGCGAGCTGAGCACGTTTTACATCGTGCCCCATTTCTTTTTTAGCTCATCCCTTTGCCAGTCATTCAGGGCCTTGGTTTTGGCATCGAACCACTGATCAATTTGTCCTCTGAACCCAGGCGCTGGTCGATATCGCGTGCTTCATAAAAAACGAGGTCGAGAACGACTTCGTCCTCCACCGCCTCGCTGAATTTGTAGGTGTGGATGATGTATCCCTTGCGCACAAGGTTGCGCCGGAGTTCGGCTTCGGCGTTGCCGCGGAAGAGAACGCCGTGCGGCAGAATGCAGGCGCCCTTAACGGCGCTCTTCAGCGACCGGACGATGTGTAGCAGGTAGGCGTAATCGCCCTGCTTGGCGGGCGGTACGCCGAAACGACTTAAAGCGATCAGCTCATCATGAAGCGGGTCAAGCCCGGTGCTCCAGCGCTTGTCGCTGAAGGGCGGATTGGCCACGACGTAATCAAAGGTCTTGAGCGCATCGCCGTCGCGGAATTTGGGATCGGTGAGGGTGTTGCCCTGCATGATCATCGCGGTGGGTGCGTTGTGCAGGATCATGTTCATGCGCGCGAGACCGCTGGTGGCCGAATCCTTCTCCTGCCCGTAGAGCGTGACATTGGTCCCGGCCTCGTCGGCCAATTTCAGCAGCAGCGATCCCGATCCGCAGGTCGGGTCGTAGACGGTGGTGTCGCCGCTGGTCTTGGCGGACCGAATGCCGATGATCTGCGCCATGATGCGGCTGACTTCGGCGGGGGTGTAGAACTGGCCTTTGCTCTTTCCGCTCTCAGTCGCGAAATGGCGCATCAGATATTCGTCGGCATCGCCGAGAATGTCGTCGCCATCGGCGCTCGTTGCTGCCGAACTGGTAACGTCCGGTCATCAGCACATCCGGGGCCATGTCGCCGGGGCATCGCTGCCCCCATATTCTTCCGCGGCCTTGCGGAATAGCCGCCATAACATCCTTTGGAATATCGCTTCTTTTCATCATCCCCTCAATCACGTACATTCACTGCAACAGGTTCAAGTCGAGCAGCGACCGGGCATACTTTTCGATAAAGCGCCGGGCATGCTTCATCCCGTCTCTGAGTTCCGCTTCGCTAATTTCGTGAGCGCGATGGATGATCCCGTCACGCCGCCCGACCAACGCACTCAGATTGTCGCGGTGGGACAGCCGTTGCGGCGCGTGCAGCACCCCGATCCGTTGCAACGCAGCCTGCAGAGCGCCGAGCGCTTCCCGGGGGCCGAGCGTCTCAGTGCCGTTTTCGCGGAAGGCTGACAGCGCCAAATCTTCCCGCCGCTCAAACAGCCCATAGAGGAACATTTCCACAGCATGCACGGTCGCTATGGCAGCAAGCCGCCGATTATTGGCGCCGCCTTCCAGCTGCAGCTCTTCTGCCTTGCGGAAGAAGTCGCGCGCCATCAGGAGAAAGCCATCGACCTGCGGCAGCATCTCGTTTTGGCGCGCGAGATATTCAAGCACCAAGGCCGCGCCAAAATCCTCTGCCCACGGCTCTGCCTGCCAGCCTCCCAGCACGGTCTGACCGGAGACCAGCCAGGCATCTCCAGCCGCCAGCACGTGGGGCACGTCATCGACAAAATCAGACCGGCGAATAGCCTCCATCGCGAGTGTCGTGGCGATGACCTCGGGATCGTCGTCGCCCGCGTCGCGCGGAAGCGCGCCTGTGTCAGGAATAACTTGTGTGATCAGCCATGACACGGCTTTCCGAATTGCGTCGTGGTAGCGGTCATCGCCAAGCCGCTGAAGGGCGACTGTCGCAAGGGCAGTGGCGCGCAGGCCGGGCCGGGAAACCCCTTCTCTAGTTTCATTCCAGTAGCCCCCACCCTCCTGGCGGCGCACGAGGCGATCAGTCAGGACCGCAATTTCCCGGCGCAGATCGCCGATAAGTTTCGGGCTTCGCGAACAGCGCCAGAGTGCGTAGCCGATATCTTCAACCGGGGCGGCGGCTTCTCCCTCGCCAGTGCCGAGCGCGATCATATGCGTTGCGCATTCGGCCAGCGCGCCGTCAAGGCGCCCCGCTTCCGTCGCGCTGCCGTAAAGGTCCAGGAACCACGCCAGCGAATAAGACCAGTCGGCAGGCAAGTCCTGCCCATTGTGATCCCTTGCGACGACGGCCACGACGGCGTTGCGGCCTTCGGGCGTGCGGGGCTCTATCCCAAGGATCGGGTATAATTCGGGTGTCGGCTGCTGAAGGATACGCGCCGGCACGAGCGACAGTGCTTTCTCCAGCGAGGGAGGAAAATCCTCCAGTTCTTCGGCCAGTTCGGCAGCTTCTCTCCTTCGTCCCTCGCGGCGCGCTTCTACATATTCTGCCGCAACCACGGCAACGGTGCGCTGCGCCCGTTCAGCGGTGCCGGTGGCAATCAGCTCGGCCGGAATGTCACCATCCTTGATCGCCCAGTGCGTACGGTGCTGTTCGAACTGTTGAATGCCCAGCCGGTCCGCAATTCTCAACACCGCTGACCGGTCGAGAAAGGCATGTTCCGGATCGGGCTCGAAGGTGAAGGCCAGTTCGTGTCCGCGCCGAACGATATTGCGTATGCGGCCGTGCCGGACCACGCGCGCGTGCGGGCCTCCCGCCCCGACTTCGTACATCAACAGCGCCGGGATTTCCTCCAGCCGGCGCAATGTTTCAGGGCGCGCGAGGTCGATAGCATCGGCCTCGGCGCCGCTATATTCCTTGAACCGGTCAATGGTTGACGTGAACGGCGGCGTTTCCCACCACTCGCCGTGGCCCGAGACAAGCAAGTTAAACATAGCACACCACCGACCTCACGCCGCCTTCTCCATAGACCACTTCACCCGTTCGGCGAGAAAGGCGGCGAATGATTTCACATTCATATTGCCGCTCGCCTCCTCCAGCCCTGCGAGGTAGGCCTTCCGGTCATCGACTCTGACGACTGTCCAGGGGTAACCGCCTGAAGCCAGCATCGCGTTCATGAGGAACCGCGCCATCCGTCCGTTGCCGTCCGGATAGGGGTGCACATAGCCCACAAGCCAATGCCCCAGCACGGCACGCACGGAGGCCTCCTTCTCCGCCTCCAGCAGGTCGAACAGCTCATTCATACCATCGGCCACCGCTTCGGTACGCGGCGGCACGTGCTGCGAGCCGCGCAGGTACACAGGGTGATTGCGATATCCCGCAAGCGCGCTGGCTTTGAGGATGCCGGCGGTCACTGACGGCGCGAACAGCTCCCGGTACCACTCCCGGTGAGTGTCCCGCGTCAACGCGCCGGCTGGCTTGCCGTTGATGATCGCGGCAACAGAGTCTTTGACCTTCTGGAATGCGAGGTAGTAGCCACGCGCGGCAAGCGCATCCCGGTTCTTGCGGTCCTCTTCATCGATCTCCGGATTCCAGCTCCCCTCGCGCACCCGGTCGATGAGTTCCGGGGTGACGCTGTACCCTTCTATCGACAGCGAATGGTAGGCGTCGCTTTCGTAGATATCCTCGACGAACTTCATATAGGCGGCTTTGTCGGACGGCAGTCCGGGTGCCTTCGGGAATATCTCGATGATGGCTTCGCGCTGCGATTGCCAGATCGCGCGCAGGCGGGCGACCAATGGCGGTACGCCCGCCGCAATGGTTGTGACTCCAATTTGTCCCGCGAACGGATCGGATTCGCGCACGTCATAGCCGGCGGCTTTGAAGGCGGCCACGATTTCATCGGCAAAGGAGTCGCGTCCTACGCGACGGAAGGCCCCCGCAAGCCGTCCCGCCACGGCGGAATGGCCGCCATCAAGCAGCAGGGCCAGAACGGTTGATACGTCGCGCACCGACGCCATGGCGATCTGCATCTCGATAGGGGCGCGCTGGAAGAACGCTTCCGGCACCCGGGTAAGGGCGGCCTCGACAGTGAACACGCGCTGGCCGTTTTTCTCTGTCAGTTCGGCCGGCATCTCCTTGACCTTGAGGTCATAGAGCGAAGTGCCGAACAGCAGGTCGATTTTGTTATTCGTGCCTTTGGGGGTGTTCACCACCACCTGAGGTGGAATAGTGGGCGCTTCCGCGTGCAGAAGCAGCGACTGCTCCGGTGACAGGAACCACTCCTTGCCGAACCGGTCATTGCAGTAAAGGGAGCAGAACTCCCAGAAGCTCGCGTACCAGGGGGTGGTGTCTTGCTGCTGCGCCTGCGGGCCGGTCGACATGAGCCAGCCTTTGATAACATCGCGCAGGAACCCGTTCTGCAGCAGCCGCTCCCGGTGGACGCGGGTCAGCTCATCTGATTTGAATATGCGCCGCCCACCCTCCTGCAGCTCTTTGAGGACGGCCAGTGATACAGCGAGTTTTTCATGGGGCTTGGCCATGGCCGTGCCTTTGCAAGTTTTTAGAGCTGTGCGATTACAAGTATACAGTGCTGATAGGCGACAAGTCAATGATGCTGTGGAGTTGCAAGTTTTTTAAGTCGTGCGATAACAAGTTTTTTATGCGATAATCGGCAAATGCGATCGTTTCCATAGCCGCGCGAAGGATCGTTACCCGGATGGGCCGAGACCCAGCTCCCCCGCAGGCTACGCAGGGGCTCGGGTCGAGCCTAGAGCCTGGCCCTCCGAAGCGCTTCGAAGGAGGACGCGCCTCTTTGAAAAACTCGCCCGTTGTGCATCGTGGGTACCCGTAAACGCGAATTCTCAAAGGAAAGACGCTCCTTACCTCTCCCTCCCGCCCCGATCATCACGGCCGCGCCCGCGCTCACTACGCCGCGACGCCCGCGAGATCGCTGCACGCATCTGATCGGCCACCAGACCGGGTGCAGATGAAGGATGTCCGTGACGCTGTCGTGTGTTTGCACCGTCACCGCAGTGACGGCAAGGCAGCTGCGCACGCCCATGGAGGAGAGCGTCTCGATATCGCGCGCGATTCCGGCACCCCCACTGGAGTCCGATCCGCCGACGACAAGTACATGCGATGCCTGCCTCAGCGCCCTTTCATCCGTTAGAATGAGCGTTCGAAACGCAGGATTCCGCCGACACTGCTCTTCTTGTTGGCGTTGGTCCAATTCATGTTGGAAGCGCCGTCCACCTTGCCGACGGCGAAGTTACCGTATCGGCCATAGTCGAGTTCCGCCGTAACTGTGAAATCTGGAAGAAACGCATAGGCGACGTTTGCAGCGACACCATGGTTCTTGAGCTGATCACCGGAGAGCTGAAGGTTGAACGAAGTTGTCTCGTTGAGCTTGTAAGTGGCGCCAGCCCAGAAAGCCCAGTTCCCGCCCCAACTCTTATAGAAGCCGCGACCATGAGCGTCGATGGCGTTCGCGGAGTCGTCGTTGAGCTTGCCGTTGGAACCGTAGCCGAGCATTCCGAACAGCAACAGTTCGTTGGTGACATTGATGTCGACACGGACCTTGGCGGCCACCGATTCGTAGTTGCTATCATAAGCGGCAACGCCGGTGATCGCGCCCCAGCCATGTGTGTATTTCAAGCCGCCGACTACGTGCGGTGCGTAGCTGTCGATTGTGCCGACCACGCCCGAGCCTTCTTCGAGCGAAACCACGGCCGAAAAGCCGTTCCCGGCGTCGAAGTAGTACTGAACCACATTGGTATCGAAAGCGCCGTACGGAACCGGCGTCTGGTTGAGTACGTCACCCGCGCCGCCGATAAACATGTCGAAGGCCGACCAGTCCTTACCAACTCGGAGGCCACCAAGCTGAATCCAGGCGAAAGTCAAGGTGCTGTCTCCGTTGAAGGCATAGGACCGAGAACTGTCCGAAACCGAAGTGTGGCGGTTGCCGAAGTTCATGCGGGTTTCGGTGTAGGTCTTCAACGTGCCGAGTTCGGTCTCCTGGCCGGTCCAAGTTTTCAATGTGAAGCGCGTGTTGTTTTGCCATGTGCCCTGATGCTCACCAGTCCTCACATCCCAGGTTCTTGCGTGATCAACCAATCCGACATGGCCCAAGCCGACGTCGTAACGGACATAGCCGCCGATGCGCACGCAGGTCTCAGTGCCTGAAATGTAGACGTAGCCCGAGCCGTAGACGTCGCAGACTTTAACGTACTCAGTCGGGTCAGGCTCGGCAACGGCGGTCACGGCGCGAGCGTCGGAAACGGCAATCAGTGCCGCAGTTGAGCCGAGGAGGAGGCTCCTAATGTTCATTGTTGATCTCCGTTCAAAGAGTAAAAGGAATGGACGTCAGTGATGAACTCTTGCTAAGGAAACAGTCGATAACGATGCGCATTGAGTTGAATTTGAGCAGTTTGATGCGCTCGTCACGCCAGATATTCATCAGAAATTGAGAATATGATTGGGCGTTATTGTTACAAATATGCGATTGTTATTACAAATATAATAATCGCCGAAACGACGCCATCCAACATTTCTGTACAAATCATCCCCGTCATCTCCGCTAGTTGTGGGCGGGCCGTCACAAAGGCTTCTACTGCAAATGACGTGCCATCCTGACGACGCAGCTGCGGCTTGAAGCTCAAGTGTGCCGGCGGACCTTGGTTCGCTCTTCCTTCCTTTTTGCCTTGCGGATCAACCCAAGCACGAACGGCAAACGTTTCGGCTACGGTTCGTCTGTTCGCTTCGCGACAGTTTCGTTCAATGGCGACAGCTTTGTTTGCTGTGAGCCCCGACGTTGAGACATCATGCGGCGGCACCGCTCGGTACGACGCCGTCATTTTGGCGAGCGCGATGATCGGTAATCACGCGCTGACGCGCAGCCTTGCCTCCACCACGGAGTCAGTAGGCGCGCCGGCCTTGGCATTGCGGCCGACCTGACGGTCGCGTCGAGCAGCCTCTCGTCCTGATAGACGGCGCGCCACAGCTAATGCTTCTTGCCAGCAATTCACACAACGAGCTCATCGAGATGCCAGAGATCACTATGGGCTGCGCTAGCTGGCGAGCAAAGTCTGGTCCCAACGCCGTGTTATCTCGTTGGATGCGGCAGCCGCGCTCAGCAGAATCTACTCGACCAGGCGCAGGCTGAAGGGAAGGGATGGTGGAACCAAACGGTGCGCGTGAGGGTCGCGGCGGGAACAGCCATGGCCAGTCGCTGACCGTCCAGCCAAGACTGAACGGCCGCTATTGCTGAGAAATACAAGTTTCGAGCC
The DNA here is from genome assembly GCF_040323155.1 of Mesorhizobium sp. M0060. Lineage (NCBI taxonomy): Bacteria > Pseudomonadati > Pseudomonadota > Alphaproteobacteria > Hyphomicrobiales > Phyllobacteriaceae > Mesorhizobium > Mesorhizobium sp. M0060. The sequence goes on along the minus strand of NZ_JAMYUP010000052.1, from coordinate 13,134 downwards.
CAAAGCGGAACGGACTGACATAGCGCAAAGACACAGGCGAGCGCAGCGGTAAGGTTGGCGGTTATCAGCATGGGACGGTAACTGTTGCAGATCACAAAATATCGCGAGGCCGGCCTGCCTTGGTACACTATCTATCCGACTGTGTCAGAGTTCTCTGGGGCGGTCGGCGCCGAGGCTTATGAGGAATGGCTCAGGAACCTGCCGGCTGACGATCCGGTGTCGCTCTATTTCCACGTTCCGTTCTGCCGATCAGCTTGCTGGTATTGTGGCTTCCCCACCACCATCACCCGCCATGATGCGCCGATCCTCAACTATCTGGCGGCCCTGCGTGACGAGATCCGTTTGGTCTCGGAGCGAGCGCCGCAGACGCTGCCCGTGAGCGACATGCATTTCGGCGGCGGAACGCCGTCTCTCATAGGACCAGCCGAGTTCCTGGCTCTGATGGAGTTCCTGCGACGCCGCTTCGCTCTCACGAAAACAGCTAGGGTTGCCGTCGAGATTGATCCGCGCACGTTCACGGCCGAGATGGCCGAGGCCTTAGGAGCAGCCGGCGTGAACCGTGTGAGTCTCGGCGTGCAGAGCTTCGATCCCATTGTTCAAAAAGCAATCAACCGGGTTCAGAGTGAGGCGCAGACGTCGGCTGCCGTGGAAATGCTGCGCCGGCATGGAGTAAGCCGCATCAACTTCGACCTCATCTTCGGTCTCCCGCATCAAACGGTCCAGTCCTGCGTCGAGACCGCGAGGGCGGCGGTCGCAATGCGCCCCGACCGGCTTGCGGTGTTCGGCTATGCGCACATCCCGTCGCTTATAAAGAATCAGCGCCTCATCGAGGAGGCAGTTCTTCCGGGCAGCGCTGCCCGCGCCGAACAGTATGCGGCCGTGGCCGCGACGCTGATTGCCGCCGGCTACCGCGAGATCGGGCTCGACCATTTCGCCTTGCCGGACGACGAGCTCGCGCTGGCACAGAAAACGGGTCGCCTGCGGCGTAACTCGCTGGGCTACTCGGCCACCACCTGCAGAACCCTGATCGGTTTCGGCGCGTCGGCTATCGGCCGCGTCGGCGAGGGGTACGTCCAAAACGAAGTTACACGGGATTCCTACATCCAGCACATCGCAGCTGGCCGTCTGGCGACGTCAAAGGGCTATCCCCTCACCGACGACGACCGCGTGCGAGCCGCAATTATCGAGCGACTAATGTGCGATCTCGAGGCCGATGTGCAGGCAATCTGTGCCGCCCACGGATCTGATCCGATCCGTCTTCTCGATTCAGCTGAACGCTTGGCGATGCTGGCCGAGGACGGGATAGTGGACTTCGAAAACGGTTTTGTCCGCGTACGGCGGGAGCATCGCTTTGTAATTCGCGCTGTCGCTGCCGCGTTCGATGCTTTTCTCGATCGGGATGGCCGTAAGCATAGCCACAGGTGAGGGCAAGCATCCAACCGGAAGCTAAACTCGACGCCCTCGGCCGAGGCCTGTCATGAAGCGCGCGTCAAGGATGCGAAAAGCAGAGCTGATCCGCCTATTTCATCTCATCTTCAATGACATCGACCTCGTGGCTGCCACCGAGGCGTTTCCATATTGATCGTGGTAGGTGCGGGGCATCTGGGTGTTTCGCCGTCAGCGCATGAATATCCCCGCCATGTGATCGGTCAGGAAATCGCGGTGGCTGCAATCAGCCCGTCCATCGATGACAGACCGCGGCCACGCCGCTTCGCGAGGCCCGTCAGGTCGCCCCAGGCCAGGGCAACCAGTTCGTCCACGGGCAGGACTCTCGGCTCGAAGCGCTGCGGCAGGTCCCGGGCGAGCCATCCGGCCAGTGCGTCACGTTTCCGACCTTTGTCCATGAGGGCAGCGCCGCGCCGGATCTCGGCGATCGACACAACGCTGATAAATGAGCGGTCTTCATCGAGCCCGTCATCCATTCCAGCACGCGCGCGTCAGGGCTCGGCCTCGTCACCTCGGAGAGGCCATTAGTGTCGAGCAAGAGCCTCACAATGGCAGACCATGCGGTTCATCGCGTAGCCGCTCGATGTCCAGTTCGGCGTTGCGCAGCGGCGATGCGCAGCGAGTGCCCAGAAAACAGCAGTCAGCTCCCCTTCCGGAAGATCGGAGCGGACGCCACGCAAAAAGCGCCAAATCCTTGGTGCCGGCGGTCTGTGTGTTTGCGCGCTGGCGGCTTTGGTGTACTCCTGTGCCGTTTCGACGACGCTTCCAGCCGGACCGGCAGGGGAGGAGGCTTTGGCGGCGCGGCCGGCACACGGCCCACCTCGAGGACGAGATCGACGATGTCGGGCAGATCCTCGGTCGCCTCACAAATCGGTGAGGTCGTCGGGACACCGTCTTCCACTTTTGTTGATCAGCCGCCTTCCTGGCCATGTTCCGAGACAATAAGGCGCCCGTGCGCCGCCGCCTCGATTAACCCAAGACGCGCAAGGATCTTTTGCCGGAGACAACGAGGTCACCATCCTGCGGTGCCGCGTTGCGTCACAGTCGGCATGAGATGTGCAAAGTGGACCGTCGTCAAACGTCAAACAGAGGCGTTGGTGACTGGACTCAACGACCAGAACGGGCTGCTTGCGCCCTTTCGGACTTCACAAAGTTCGAAAATGGCGTCGTTTCAGGGCATAATCGCCGCTTGTCAAAATGTTTGCGACAAGTCCGGTGAAAGCCTACCGAGTATCTTGTGCTTGGGGGCGGTTAGTTCCGATAAACTATGCGGCATACACATGTTAATCTATTTGATTTACGGGCCGACCTGCAGCGGCAAAACAGACGCGGCAATCCAAATTGCACGAGAGACCGGATGGCCGGTCATTGCGCTGGATCGTGTACAATGCTGTCCTCAAATCGCCACCGGCAGCGGGCGTCCCTCGGATTCCGAACTGCAATCTACCCAGCGGATCTACTTGGATTCGCGCCCGCTAACCGCGGGCATCATCGACGCCGAGACCGCCCATCGTAAGCTGATAATGCAAGTGGATGAGCGTAGTTCCCAGCCGGGGCTCATCCTCGAAGGCGGTTCGATCTCCCTTCTCAATTTAATGGCGCGAAGTCAGCATTGGGATGGCGCTTTTCGGTGGCATGTAAGGCGGTTGCGGCTCGGCAACTCGGACGCCTTTCTGGAGAGAGCCAAGCGTCGGGTCACAGACATGTTTGTCACAAGAGAAGGACAACCTTCATTGCTGCAGGAACTTGCGGATCAGTGGAAGGAAGATGCAGTCCGTCCCACTTTGGAAGACGTTGACGGATATCGTTGCGCCATTCATTTTGCGAGAGAGCACAGCTTGGCAATCAGCGAAATGCCGTGCCTTCGCAAAGAGCTCCAACAAGATCTTGTAGAGGCGATTGCGAGAGAATATCTCGAATATGCGCGTTGGCAAGAACGCGACTTTCCAGAATGGCAAACTGAGTGAGCAAGCCTCCCCGGACCTCGCCTGCGGTGCGGGCACGGTAGCTCCTGAGAATTGCGCTAAGTGGTTTGCTGAAGCAAGCTAGTGCCAGGCGACATTAGGTCCGTGTGGCAGCGGAAGGATTGCTTTCGCCACGGTGACTGCGGAGGAGGCGACATGGCTGCACTGCTCATTTCAGGCATGGGACGGAATGTACTGATGACAAAGTGCTGCGCGGTTCGTAGCGACCGCTACCGTGGCTGACTCGCGAACTACTATCCGCCAGCCCAGTCTGTGGCGTCGTCTCGGCTTTCATCGCCACCGCCTTCGCCCAGGAAATGCCCGAGGCCGCAAGCGTCGCCTTGGCAGTGCGGCACCCGGCAAGATGGGCGGTCATCGGCCCTCTGATCGACGGGGAGCACCGTGCTTTCGTCCTGGGCGAGGTTGAGCGAGATGCCAACATGACGCTTCATCAATTGACGGCGGCACTGGCTGAACGTGGTCTCCTGCGAGCGTCGGTCGCTTCCTGCACCGCGAGGGCAAGAGCTTCAAGAAAACCGTTCTGCCGGCCGAGCAGCTCAAGCCAAAGCTGATGCGCCGGCGTGCGCAATGGATGCGCTATCAGACCCGCATTGACCCTACGCGCCTGGTCTCCCTGGATGAAACATGGGTCAAGACCAACATGGCGCCGTTGCGCGGCTGGGGTGTGCGCGGCAAGCGGCTGATGGCCCACGCACCATATGGCCATTGGAAGACGATGACCTTCATCACCGCGCTGCGGCATGATCGGGTGGAGGCGCCTTGGGTCATTGACGGACCCATCAATACCCAGGCCTTTCGCGTCTATGTCGAAACCGAACTCAACAAAACACTGAAGCCGGGCGACATCGTCATTCTCGACAATCCCGGTTCTCACGAGGGCCAAGCCGTCCGCGACATCGTCAGGGCTGCTGGCGCAAGGCGGGTCAAGCCCGCGAGAGCGGCAATTTTGTTCCGGCTATCACCCTCTCGTCGAGAACGGCGTGACGGAAGCGATAAAGTTGCGCCGGCCGGCCGCCGGTTTCCGCGGTTGTCTCACCGGTCTCCTCGACCAGCTCCTGCTGCTCGATCAGCCGGCGAAAGTTCGGCTTACGCACGAGCCTGCCGGCAAGCGCCTCCACGGTGCGCTGCAGCTGCAAAAGCGTGAAGACCGGCGGCATCAGTTCGAATACGACCGGCCGGTATTTGATCTTGGAGCGCAGCCGCGCAATGCCGGTCGCCAGGATGCGACGATGATCGGCGATCATCGATCTGCCCGACACCGAGGTGGGCGCAGCGGAATGTCCGGCGCGTATTGCTTCCTCCACCAGGGCGGCTTCGTAAAGCAGCTCATAACGTTGAAGCGCGAGTTCCTCGTTCCAATGGCGGTCGTCAAAGCCGAAGGCGATCGCCGCCCGCCGTCGTCGGTCGAGGCGTGTCGTACCGTCGTCAGTGCCATCCGCCCATTCCATCAGGCGCGGCCGCAATTCGTCCAACACGACCGCCGGTGTGCCGGAGCGGTGATCCTCCCACGGGAAATAGTCGTACCAGCTTCCCCAGTGTCGCCCGGCCGGGTCGCCAGCTTCGTCTTGGTGGGTGAGCGCCAGATAGCTGATAGAGACCACGCGGTCGTCAGCGCCAACCCTGTCGCGATCGGCGAAGGTGTAGAGCTGTTCGATATAGCCGAGCGGCTGGCCGGTCTGTTGTTCCACCCATCCCCTAAGGCCCGACTGCAGCGAACGGTGAGCAAGCTCGAACGGGCCGGAGGGCAGGGCGTTTGCCTGCGGGATGGTCAGAACGCAGGGGGCGCTGCTGTCCATGGCGACCACAACGGCGATCAAGTCCGCATTGACGTCGTTGGCCTTGCCTCCAGCTCCGCCTTTCCTAATCCCTTTTGCGCGATCGTCCATGGTCCCCGACGTCGTTGAGCAGAGCCCTGCCGCCTAGGCGGCTGAACCGATTGAATTCCGTTTTTGTCTGATAATTGTCGGCGCGTCAACACCACCCGTCGTGGCGATTTTAGCTCTTCGCAGGTGCACAAAAAGTGCCAACGCGACATCCGTGCTTGGGGAAGGAGGCCCCTTGAGTGCGCCGATTCAAAGCTCGTCGATCGACATTGCGACGTTGTGCTCGTCGGCGACAGCGCGGCATGGTTCTCCACGGCTTGGCGTCGACGCTGGGCGTGACGCTGGAGATGATGATCATGCACGGTCAGGCCTGCCCCGTGGCCTGGAGCCGGCGCAAATGGTCGTCGACCCGCCGTTCGGTTCCTTTTGAAGAAACCCGGAGCAGGCTTTCCGCAATGCCTAATAAAGCCCTTCCAGTGCGCCCGCGCCAGCATCATCGCACTCTCGCTCCAACACAACCTATACGAGTCAGTAAATCGACTCGCCGGCACTATTGTTTCAGGGGAAATGAATCTAGTTTCAAAGGGTTCGGCCGATAGGCCGGGCACAGCTGCGGTCTTCACGGCCTTTTTGACATAAACGCGTCGCCCGATTGAAATTATCTTGACGGTAGCGCAGTGCGCCATCCATGCCAGTCGAGATGATCATGGGCAAATATCGAGACCATCGCGAGCCACGCCGGCATCGCTATGACGATGACCCCGTTTCCTTTTCGGAACGGACTTCCGAGCCAAGCTATTTTCAGCGCCCGCCGACCGTGACGGCAGATCCTGTCGATGCGGAGGTATTGTGGTTCACAGTCAGCAAGGGTTTTGGCTTCGTCAAACTGTCGGACGGCACGGAGGCCTATCTGCACGTGCGAGTGTTAGAGGCGGCCGGAAGCCGGGATGTTGCCGCGGGAACGCCTCTCAAGATCACGGTCGAAAAAAGTCCAAAAGGTCATCAAGTCGCGCAGGTGCTGGAGATCGGCGATCACCGCGCGAAAACTCCGTCACATACGCGCGTCGCTGGAGGGACCTTCGTTGAAACCGGTGCGCAGCTGGAGAGCGGGGGCACGGTCAAGTGGTACAAACCCGAAAAGGGCTTCGGCTTCATTGCTCCTGACAACGGTGAGAAGGACGTCTTCGTTCATGCCAGCGCCCTGACGCGCTCAGGGCTCAGCGTGCTGGTGGCGGGACAGAAGGTGTTTGTCGAATGCGGGCAAGGCAAGAAAGGCTGGGAAGTCCGGAGCATTCGCCTTGCCTAGACGGCGATGCATTGCTCGCCTCGAAGGAGATGCCGGAGAGCGTCGGGCGGCCGCCCGAGCCCGCGTAGCAGAAACCGACATTGTCGAAGCGCAGCACGCCGTCGGTGACGACGAGATCCCTGGCGCCCGCCGCGTCCTCGATGTCAAGTTCGGCGTCGAGCAACTCGAACAGCCGCGTGCCGCAGGTCGAGGCGCGCGCGAACGAGTTGACCATCAATCCGAGCTGGCGCACCGGCATCTGTAGAATGGTCATGAAGGTGAGCAACAGGGCCAGCGTGCCGACGCTGATTTGACCTGCGATCACTTTCTGGCCACCGAACCAGAGCACCAGGCCCATGGCGGTCAGGAACGAGAAATTCATGGCGCTGGTGTTGCCGACACGGATGTCAACGCGCTCATTGGCGAGATCAAGGCGCGTCCTGCTTGGCGCGGTCGAACTTTTCCAGCTCGTGCGGCTGCGCGGCGAAGGCACGCACGACACGGATGCCGCCGAGATTCTCATCCATCCACCCGGATCTTTAACGATCGCTGATGCCCAGATATGGGAAGGTCAGGCTTCAATGACGGGGAAGGTGAAGGATTGACTGGTCGGGTTTCCGGGCCGAGCTTGTCGGCCGCTCAATCGAAAGCGTCATTTGAGGCGCTTCTTCTCCCGCGTGTAACTGGAAGACACGCTCGTCCAGTTCCTTGTCTGCTTCCGTGAGACGATGATTGAGGCGAAGGTAGTCGGTCCAGGTCGGCGTTCGGAACGTTTCTGTCCACTGCATAGGCTTCTGAAGGTTGCGCTGGAGCGTCCAGTTCCGAGCACCGACGCGGCTGTGTACATGACGCCGCTGCCGCATGAGGTCGAGGAAGGCCTCGACATTTCTCTCGGCTATCAGATATTCGATCTTGACCACGATCGGGCCGCTTCTCGGCTTCAAACTGAGAGCGACAGCTGGGGCGTCGAATTCCTCCAAAGGATCGGGCTCGGACTCGCGGCGCTCGCGAAGAGGAAACAGAACGCCGGCTGCAGCAACGAGCAGCAGGGCCGCAGCGGAACCCTCGAGCGCCCAGGTCAGCGAATGGTTCTGGGAAACCGTGCCCCATACCCAGCTGCCGACCGCGATGCCGCCGTCTATCAATGCGTAGTAGATCGAGATTGTGCGACCCACGACCCAGCGCGGGCTCGCCAGCTGCACGCTCACGCCAACCCCCGACCAGGCGGTGACCCAACCGGCGCCGCCCAGGGCGAGTGCAATTGCCGCCACAGCGATCGAAGAGGTCAGAGCCAGGGAGAGGGAGCACGCCGCGCAGGCGAGGCAGGAGAGCCTCATCAGCCTTTCTTGCGACAAGCTCCGTCTGAACAGGCTGTTGGAGAGGCCGGCGAAGACCGCGCCTGTTCCGAAACCTGCCATGAGCGTGCCATAGGCGAGCGGGCCTCCTCCCAACTGGTCGCGGACAATCAGCGGCAGCAGCGCGAGTATGGCGATGCTCGCCAGGCCAAAGAGGGTTCCGCGTGCGATCGCCGCTTTGATTTCCGATGACATCGCCGTGAAGCGCAGCCCGTCATAGATGGCCCTCCTCATCGACTCGCGCGGAAGAGGCGACGAGCGGACCTTCCACTTGCAGCGCCATATGGTGGCCAAGGGTACCAAATAGGTGAGGGTGGTCACGGTAAAAGCGGCCAAAAGCCCGAAGGAGGCAACCACGATGCCGCCGAGCGCCGGGCCCACGGTCCGTACGGTGTTGAAGCCAACGGAAAGCAGGGTAACGGCAGCGGGAACATCGCGCCGGTCCACCATATCGCCAACCGACGCCTGCCAGGCGGGATCGTTGAGAGCGCCGCCGCATGCGATTAAAAAGCTGAAGCCGAGAATCATCCATGGGTCGAGAAAGCCCAGCGCTACAACAGCGGTCAGCATCGCAGATGCTATCACCATAAGGCAGCGGCCCGCGAACATAACCCTGCGACGGCTGAAATTGTCAGCGAGAACCCCGGCGAACACGGACAAAATGAAAGCGGGCAGGTTCGATGAAGCCTGCACCAGCGCAACCATCAGATCGGAAGTCGAGATGGTAGCCATCAGCCAACTGATGGCAACAGTCTGCATCAACCAGCCGAGGCTCGAGACTTGCGTGGCGAGCCAGATCGAACGAAAGGTGGGCTGCAAAAGTGGCGCAAAGGTCGTTGGTGCAGCCAAATCATCATTTGATCCAGCCACCCTACTCATTTTGCCAACCTTTGCTTTGCGTTATTGCCGTTTCCCATGTAATCTAGGCTGAACCGTGGCGGCTAGAAGAATAGAGAGAAACTGTTTGCCTTGCGGCACAGTTCCTCGTGATTAAGGGTTGCGGCCGAGACGCATGCCCGAGCCGGCTCACCCCGCCTTCGAAGACATCACGGGGTGGAGCCCGGATTCTTGCTTGTCGTTTGACGCAGCATGCTTCATCAACGGGCACTTTGCCCAGCGATGCCTTTTCGCGAAACGCGACGATGTTCTTTCGTCGGAAACTCTCTCCAACGGCGTTCAATGCGCTGAGTCTGGCTTGGGGCGAGGTGAGGGCTTGCAGATCTTAGACAGGATTGATTCCTGATAATCGCAGACGGTTGCCGGGCCGCGATCGAAGAGGCGCGCGCCTTGCTGCTTCAGCTTGAACAAAAGTCTGACGCGCTCACACATGCCATCGACGACTTTCTGCTCGATCTGATGAGGCTGGCTTTCATTGTTGAATGTTATGGACGCGGCTTTGAACTTTTGGCGCGAACGCTTGCCCGTAGAAGACTGGCAAAGGTCAGGCTTTTGTCGGGGGCGGTGAACTCCGCCAGGGGAGAAATGACACCCAAAGCCGGATGGCTGAAGCGACGGTCGCCCCGCGTTGCGCACAGTGACGAAGGTAACGGTACGGCTCTTCGGCAGCTGGCGCATCCTCATGGTAGCGTCTGGCCGTTCCCTCTGATGCCTCGGCCTCCCACACCTATCCGAACAGGCCCGATCCTGGAGGGTCCTCGAAGCGGGCATGAGGGCGATAGGCCGCGTGGTTGGGGTACCAAGCGTAGGCGCGGTATTGGGCTGGAAATTGGCGATGCGCGACGAAGAAGTCCGAGATCAACTCGTGCAATGGCAATTCCTAACACCGTGGACGTGTTGGAGCAGCCTCATCCTCCTAGTCAGGAACGTCATCAAGGTTATAGGATTGATGCGCGGCGAACCCTCGGAACTCAGGATCATGTTGACATCGCTGTTCGACAGAGCCGACTTGGCGCAAGGAAGCCACATCGTTTCGGAATTGCTTATCGCATGGTCTATCGTCGGCCTAGTCAAACCCTTGGCGCGGCGAGGAAGCGGCGGTCGTCGGCGTGATGCATGAGGGGAGTCGGCCGCGCCTCACCATAGGCGAAATGCAGGAACCAAAGGAAAGGACCACCTGCATGGAATTGCGAACCGCGTCCTCGGCGTCTGAGCCGCGACCCTTGCCAAGGATCATTCAACCCGCGACGTAGAGCTTCAAGCCAGCCTTGGACATGCGAACCGCGCTACCATCGTTGCAGAGGAGCCGTCCACCAGATGGTTCCATTTGTAGTCCGCACGCCTTTAGTCGACATAGCGGACTGGCTCTGGCCACCGGCAAGGTTGAAGAGTGTTCCGTTGTTGCAGTCGTACTTGGCCTACGTGAACCAGATGCCTGAGCACGCGGTCGCGTTTCAGGGTTGATCTACTCGTAAAAAGGAATTGTCTTAGGCGGAAGGCCGCACTTAATACCACTATCCTATTGGCGCCCCATCGGGTTCCCGGATTGAGCAAGTCCGGATCACTATTTTATGCCGCTGCCAGCGTTGTGTCCGCCATGTGCACGCGCGCTGCCGCTGCCAGCAGGTCGGTCTGGGTGATCAGCCCAATAATGCGTCGCTCGGCATCGACGATGACCACGGCATGGCTGCGGCCGTCGGTGAGGACCGGCAGCAGGCTCATCGCCGGCGTATCGGGAGAGGCGGTGCCAGCCTTCGACATCACAGCCCTCACCGCGTCGGTCGCCTTCGTCAGCTCGCGCAGGCCAACTACACCGACCAGCCCGCCGTCGGCGTCGGTCACCGGCAGCGTCCGGATGTTGTGATCGAGCAGCAAATGACGCGCCTGGTCGGCAGGCGCATGTTCATCGACCGAAATCACATCGCGCGACATGATGTCCTCGCACAGCAGGGTGCGGTGGGAGCGCACCATCGCCTGCAACTCGACCTGCCGCAGCAGCCGCTCAAGATCGTTGCGGTCGATATCGAAGGTTTCCTCCAGCGCGCCGAGCGCGGCATCGATATCCTCGGGCTGGAAGCCGACCCGCTCCCGCGCCGGCGGATCGATGGTTCCATGCGCGCTTTTAAGGGCGGGGGCCGCCACATGTGGATAGTTGCGCCGCGACAGTTTATGGATGCCGTAGCCGAGTGCGACCAGCACGATCGAGTTCAGCGCTACCGGAACGAAGGGAAACAGCAAGCCGGAACTGAAGACGGCCGGTCCGCCGAACACCGCAGTTAAGGCGGCGGCGCCACCCGGCGGATGCAGGCAGCGCGTAAACGACATGGCGGCGATGGCCAGCGCCACCGCAATGCCGGTAGCAAGAACGGGTTCACGCACGAAATGCGCCACGATCACCCCGACCAGCGCCGAAATCGTATTGCCACCGATAATCGACCAAGGTTGCGCCAGCGGGCTTGAAGGCACGGCAAAGAGCAGCACGGCCGATGCTCCCATTGGAGCAACTAGCAGTGCGACATGTGGGCCAGACCCGTTCGCCAGCGCACTGATCACGCCAGTCAATGCGATGCCGATCATGGCCCCGATGCAGGCGAGCAGCCGCTCGCGCAGCGTTGCACCGGCAAGGATCGGAACAAAGAGACGAAACGCCATGGCATACCCTTGGGCGAGTGGTCGGAACTCCGCGCTCCGCAATGCAGGCAAAGCCACAGATTTGGAAGTTAAGCCAATTCGGAAAGTCGGCTCACGGGGGAATACTTTTGCGCGAAACGGCCATTGCCAAATGGGTGCAGACATTTTGATCGGCTAGAGAAGGCAGACGGCACGCTGATCCGCTCGAGCGCAGCTAGAGGCCAAGGGCTGCCGTGCCGCGGGCAGCCGGAAATGGGGATGGTCGGAGGTCGAGCTGGGATGGACACTAAGGAATTCAGAGGCTTCGAAAAGCGTGCTGACAATGTGGCATGGCAAGACAAATCAGGCCCTTGTCGCTCCACTTCCGAGGCGAACTCCAGCGGAGTACAGCTTCTAGCGGTGCTTGGTCTGCCTGTCCTTGCCACCATCGGATTCGTTGGCGTCATGCTGAAACGTCCACCTGTAGCCGCTGAGAAGACGACTGCCGCCAGTGCCGTCGTGGAACCGCTATATGACGGCGGCTTGGTTACAGAGCCGGCTCGTGTCGATCGGGCGGGGGAGCCTGATGTGACGTACATGGTCCAGAAAGTGGCCAATGAAGGTGCTGGCATCGTCAACGTGATCAGGTCACGTAATAGCGGTAATACAACCGCGACCACGAGCCTCTCAGGCGTTCGATGAGGCGGGAAAATCCGATCACCAGACCAAACGCGTTTCCGCCACACTGCCACACACGAAACCGATCAGGTCACGTTCCAGGCTCGCCAGAAGATTGGAGCCAAGGCCACCTCGGCTGAACTCTGCCATGCCGCGGCCGCCACCTCTTCCAGCCGCGGTAGAAAACGTGGGTCAGCAGCGCCGGCATGGGCGAGCAACTCCCAAATCGCGAGCAGCGCCATCGACACCGCAAGCGGCCGCATATGTCGGCCGATGAAGCGGAAGGCCGGCGGTGCGATGGAAGCGCCGTGCGACAGCCTATCCCGACCTGCAATCGTGATCAGGCTGATCGTGGGGTCTCCGGACGCCAGCGTTGCAGATAGTTTTCGGCAATCGTGAGCAGGCCGTGGATCACCAATTCGGTCAGGCCGACCACGATCATGGCCGAAAGAACGAGTTCAAATTGAAAGAGCTGACGACCATAGGCCATCAGGTAATCGGAGCCCATCGAACGATGCGATGAGTTCTACCGCAACCAGGGTCTGCCAGCCGTTGGCAAGGCCTTCTCGCAGCCCTGTAAAGATCCACGGCACGGCGGAAGGCAGCACGATCATCGTGAGTTTCGACCAGCGGCTGAACGAAAGGACACGGCCAGACCCGTCTCACGACGACGCCGTTGCGCTTCGCCGCCATCAACTGGGTAGAGGACTTGCACCTCCAAGCTGTCGATCATGCTCGGCACACAAAAAGGGCGGCATTGCTGCCGCCCTTTCCGCTGTAGGTTGATAGGGGGCTGGATTAGAAATCCATACCGCCCATGCCGCCCATGCCACCGCCGGGCATACCAGCCGGCATGCCGCCGCCAGCCGACTCCTTCTTCGGAGCCTCGGCGATCATAGCTTCGGTGGTGACCAGCAGGCCGGCGACCGAGGCCGCGTCCTGCAGAGCCGTGCGCACAACCTTGACCGGATCGACGATACCCATGGCGATCATGTCGCCATATTCGCCGGTCTGGGCGTTGTAGCCGAAGGTCGCGCCCTTGTTCTCGAGGATCT
>NZ_JAMYUP010000051.1:0-39520 GCF_040323155.1 Mesorhizobium sp. M0060 | reverse complement strand
CCTCCACGCCGGTCGGTGATGCGGGGGAAATCGAGGCGATCAAAAGGGTCTTTGGCGCGGATTTCAGCATAGCTGTCAGCGGAACGAAGGCGGCGACCGGACACCTGCTTGGCGCCGCCGGCGGACTTGGGGCCATCTTCACGATCCTGGCGCTCAGGGACCAGGTGGCGCCCCCGACGCTCAATCTGAGAGTTCCCGACCCGGCGGGCGACGGCATCGACTTCGTCGCAAACCAGGCGCGGCCGATGGCGATGGACTACGCGATCTGCAATGGCTTCGGCTTCGGAGGAGTCAACGCCAGCGCGTTGTTCCGGTGCTGGACGGACAAGCTGGCCGGGGCGAGCGCATAGCAGGAGCTGTGAGCGCGTTCGGGAGGTAGCAATTGTGGCGCTGCGCGGACAAGGCAGGCGCTCTCACTTTTCACGAAAGGACATCTAATGAAGATCGGAATCCTCGGCGCGGGAGCCATCGGCGCCACTTTGGCACGGAAGCTTGCCGCCAGCGGCCACGAGGTCAGGCTCGCCAATTCGAAGGGGCCCGACACCATTCGCGACCTTGCCCGCGACGCAGGAGCTAGGGCTGTGTCGAGGGACGAAGCCGTGCAGGGCGTGGAGGTGATCGTTGTTTCGATCCCGTTCGCGAATTATCCCGATCTCGCCAGCCTCTTCAACGAGGTGTCCGCCCACGTCGTCGTGATCGACACCTCTAACTATTACCCGTTCCGTGACGGCGTGGTCGCCGAGGTCGATGGCGGCAAGCCTGAAAGCGTCTGGGTGAGTGGGCAGATCGGTCGTCCCGTCATCAAGGCATGGAACGCCGTGCTGGCTGCAACGCTGGCCGAGAGAACCGGCCGGGGCATCTCGGCGTATCGCAATTCCGGTTGCCGGTGACGACCCGAGGGCCAAGGCCACTGCCATGGAGCTGGTCGAGGCCACCGGCTTTGACGCGCTAGACTCTGGGAGTCTCAGTGAGTCCTGGCGTCAGCAGCCGGGCACCCCGGCCTATTGCACGGAACTGACGACGAACGAGTTGAAATCGGCGCTGCAGTCGGCCGACCGGTCTCGTGCGCCTGGCAATCGCGACGCACTACTCAAGGAATTCATGGCGGCCGGCGGCAAGCTGACCCACGATGAAACCGTCGCCCGCAACCGGGCGGTGACCGCGTGAGGCCTCGACCAATCCCCGCGGCCACAGCGCCCGCTACATCCACCGTGGGGAAGCCCAGCCCGGGCCGCGCTTCAGACACAGAGATCGACGCTGTCAACCACAAGCGTCTGCGCGGGCGAGGAGAAAGGCCGCTTCCCGCACATTGCGGGTGAGCTTGGCCGCAGCCTCGAATTCGGCGCGGGCCTCGGCCAGTCGGCCCGCCCGAAATAGAAAGTCGCCCCTCGCCGCCGGCAATGGCGCGTAGTTGCGCAGGGCGGCGGCGTCGGCAATCTCGTCTACCAGCCGCAGGCCCGCTTCAGGCCCGAAGGCCATGCTGTGGGCGACCGCTCGATTGAGATCGACCACCGGCGAGGGCATCACTGCTCGCAGCCGGTCGTAGAGCGCTGCGATGCGGGGCCAGTCGGTATCGGCCGGACTGCGCGCGCGCGCATGGCAGGCTGCAAGCGCGGCTTGCAACGCATAGGGGCCATCGCCCCCGAGAGCTTCGGCGCGGGCCAGCGCGTCAAGGCCTCGGCGGATCAGCAGCTGGTCCCAGCGTGCGCGATTCTGCTCGGTCAGCGTTACGAGGGCGCCGTCCGGCCCGATGCGTGCCGACAGGCGCGATGCCTGGATTTCCATCAGAGCGAGCAGACCGAACACCACGGCATCCTCGGGCATCAGCCCCGCCAGCATGCGGCCCAGCCGTTGCGCCTCCAGGCACAGGCCCGGCCGGACAAGGTCGTCGCCCGCCGTGGCAGCATAGCCTTCATTGAAGATGAGGTAGATAACCTCCAGCACCGAGGAGAGACGCGCCGCACGCTCGGCGCCGCGCGGCACCTCGAAGCTCAGTCCGGCCTTTCCGATCGTCCTCTTCGCGCGGACGATGCGCTGGGCGATGGTCACCTCGCTCGACAGGAAAGCACGGGCGATCTCGTCAGTCGTCAGACCGCCGATGACACGCAGCGTGAGCGCCGCACGCGCGTCGGCCGAAAGTACGGGGTGGCAGGCTGTGAAGATGAGGCCCAGCAGCTCGTCGCCAAGATCATCGTTAGTGGCCACTTCGATCACCTCGGCAGAGTCGTCGCACTCGCCGTCCAGCTCACGCGCGATCTCTTCATGCTTGCGCTCATGCATCTTGTCGCGACGGATCGCGTCGATGGCGCGGCGTTTGGCGACCGTCATCAGCCAAGCGCCGGGATTGGCCGGAACGCCGGTCCTGGACCATTCGGACAGGGCTATGACCAGGGCGTCCTGCACCAGTTCCTCTGCAAGGTCGACATTGCGCACGAAGCGAACCAGGCCCGCGATGAGCCTGGCCCGTTCAATGCGAAAAATCGCTTCGATCGCCTGATGCGTCTCGCCTGCAGTCATGCTGTCTTGTTGGCCAAAGCCATGAGGGAGGCAAGCAGATTGCGGCCGACAGTCTCAGTTGCCGCTGCGCTTCTCGCGCATCCGGTCATGGATTTCCGTGACCTCCGGCGTCAGGTTCCCATTGCCAATCAGCCATCTCGTACAGCGGCCGGATTTCGATCTCGCTTGGTCCCGGCATGGGATTGGGGCAGCGCTTCACCCAGGCAACTGCCTCGTCCATGTTCTTGACTTCCCAGAGCCAAAAGCCGGCGACCAGCTCGCGGGTCTCGGCGAAAGGCCCGTCGATGACGGTACGGCGGGGACCATCGAACGCAACGCGCTTGCCCTGCGAGGAGGGCTTGAGGCCGTCGGCGTCGAGCAAGATGCCAGCTTTGCGCAGCTCATCGTTGAATCTGCCCATCGCCTCCATCGCCTCCTTCGCCTCGGGCGTGGGAAGAAAGCCCTTTTCGCTGTCCTCGGTAGCCTTCACCAGCACCATCACACGCATCGTCTGTCTCCTTGTTTGAGCCGGCCTCATCGGCCTGGCATCGGAACGACGAACGGAGTTTTAGGAAATCGACATCGTCCTGCAATTTTTTTCGACGGTTGCGGCGCAGGGCGCCAATGCCGGGTCCAGGTCAGGGGTCGCGATGGCGCGATATCGAGAGTGGGCGCAAAGCGGACCGCCGATTGCAAGTAATTCTACGCCGGAGTCCTCCCCACAGCGTTAGGCGCTTTACCTGTCACTGACCAACTCGGCCGGTTGACCTGGCGAAATGAACCAGCGTCGATTCCACTATCGCAGGCTGTTGGGCGTGTGATCCGATTCGGGTTATGCGCTGTCGACGGGCCGACTCTCCCACGACGGACGATCCCGTCGTCATTTCAAGAAAAGATCAGCCAAAGGCCTGGCTGGCCAATGCGTAGGTGACTGGCAACATACCGGTATCCTGTTCGCTTGCGACAGCCCACGGCCGGCCAAGCCACATGCTGGTCACCGTATCGTAGACCGGCAGACCTGACCGCGCCACGAACTCCGGGAACGGGCCCGTCTCCTGCCGCGTGTCGAGGCGCAGAAATTGCCCGACGTGCTCCGCGACATGCGGCCCCGTGACGGCAATCGCATCGTCATCCGTCGCGGCCACCACCGGCCCGACAACATGGCCGCGTCCGAAAGGACGACAAAGAGCGAAAGCCTGGATGCGGCCTTCGCGCAGAAGCGCCACGCCCTTCGAAACGTCCAACAGCCGTGCCATCAGCGCGGAACGATCAGTGCCGTAGGCGCTGCGATCGAGAGCCACGAGTCGGGCTAGATCGGAATGCTCGATGTTGCGCAAGGTAGCTCCGGCAGGCAGCAATGCGGATGCGGGCATCACCGCGTCGCCCTGGCACTGGTAGACGAGCCGCGCGGGAGCAAAACCAAGAGACAGATAAAGACGGCGCGCCGCTCGGGTGGCGTTCAAGCCTAGGCTGCGCGAGCCGACCCGCGCCAATACGTTGTTCATGATCCAGCGGCCGGCGCCATGGGCCTGCAAGCGCGGCGAGGTGATGACCATGCCAACCGTGGCGAAGTTCGCTCCGAGGGGAAACCACATGGCGGTGGCCACGACCCGCCCGATTTCGTCCTGAGCCGCTATTCCTTCGCCGATTTCCAGCAACATCTGCCAGTCTTCGGCCCGATGCGGCCAGCCGACGCTGATCGAAAGCCCATGCAGCTTTTCAAGCTCAACGTTGGCGATGTCGCCGACCTTCAACTCGAAAGAACTGAGCCGGATGGATTCCGCTGCCTTCAACGACGCCTCTCGGGGCAAATTTGATGGACCTGACTTCATCGAGTCAAGCATAGCCATCTAAATCACAGAATCCGCTTCAGATGAGGCTGTAGTCGAAACTTTTCACTGTAGATCAACGGCTTTCCGCATCCAGGATTTGGAGCGCGTCTCTATGTTGAAGCGGAAGGCTCCCGGAATCGCCCGCCAGTTTGCCGCAGAGGATCCGCAATGTCTCCTTTCGTCCGACACCGTACCCGCGAGCAAGCAACATGACGGCCGAGCAAATCCTGGCCCAGCTTATTGCCTTTGCCTCGGTCGTCGGCCAGCCAAACTGGGCGATCGTGGAATGGATTGCCAACCATGCCGAAGGTTGCGGCGCGAAGGTAACGATCCTCCCCGGACCGGAAGGCGACCGGGCAAACGTGTTCGCCACTTTTGGCCCGGCAGACGTGCCGGGTTTCATCTTGTCCGGTCATATGGATGTGGTCCCGGCCGAGGAGCCGGGCTGGACAACCGATCCGTTTGTGCTGCGCGCCGAGGGAAAGCGGCTCTACGGACGCGGCACCAGCGACATGAAAGGCTTTCTGGGCTGCGTTCTGGCCGCCCTGCCCGTGTTGGCGGCCAAGCCTCTTCTCCGTCCCATCCATCTAGCCTTCTCCTATGACGAGGAAGCCGGCTGCCGCGGCGTGCGGCATCTGATCGAACGTCTGCCTCAGCTCTGCGCAAAGCCGCTAGGCTGCATTGTCGGCGAGCCAAGTGGGATGCGCGCGGTCCTCGCCCATAAAGGCAAGGCCGCGGCGCGTGTCGAAATTCGCGGCCGTTCAGGCCACTCCTCGAGACCCGACCAGGGGTTGAACGCGATCCATGCCATGGCCGCGGTCCTGGCCGGGGCTGTGCAAAGCGCCGAAGCACTCAAGGCAGGGCCTTTGGATGCAAGTTTTTCGCCGCCCTATTCCTCGCTCCAGGTTGGCGTAATTGGCGGCGGACAGGCGCTGAACATCATTCCGGATTTCTGCGCCGCCGAGATCGAGGCGCGCGCCATCGCTGGCGTCTCTCCCGCCGCATTGCTGGCTCCCCTGCAGGCCGCAGCGGCAGACCTGAGCATTCAGGGGTTCGATATCAGTTGGGACATGCTCAGCGAATATCCGGCGCTCTCACTCGCCGCCGAAGCGCCGCTCGCCAGCCTGCTGCGGGACCTGTCGGGGCAAGAGCCGCTAGCCGCAGTGAGCTACGGCACCGAAGCAGGGCTTTATCAGGCGGCGGGAATAGAGGCGATCATCTGCGGGCCGGGCGACATCGGTCGTGCACACCGGCCGGACGAATACATCGAGATCGGCGAGATGGCCGCTTGCCAGCGGATGATCGAGGATCTGGGGGAGCGGCTTCGCTCCTGAAGCCTTCTCGACTGGTGATGAATTTCAGCGCGATCTGCCGTCAGGCTCGACCGCTTCAACGCATCCTGCGGCGCTGCGTCAGCCAAGCTCGATCATCGCTTGCCAAGGAACCTCGAATGGCTTTCCTGATCAATTCCGATCCCGAGCGGGTCCGGATTTTCGCGGACGAGTTCGCTCGCGAATTGCCGGGACTGCGTTTTGCTGCCGACCCTGCCGCGGTCAACAAGGCCGAGGTCCGTTATCTGCTGACCTGGTCGGCACCCGAAGATCTCGGCAGTTTTCCCAATCTGGAAGTGCTGTTTTCGATCGGTGCCGGCGTCGACCAGTTCCGCACAGACCTCCTGTCCGCGAAGGTCAAGCTGGTGCGGATGGTCGAGGAAGGCATCATCCGCATGATGCAGGAATATGTGACACTCGCAGTGCTGGCGCTGCATCGCGACCTGCCGGGCTACCTTGCCCAGCAGGCGCGCAGCGACTGGCGGGCTCGTCCAGTGCGGCAGGCGCCGGACCGGCGGGTGGGCGTGCTCGGCCTCGGCATGCTGGGGTCGGCGGTCCTCGATCGGCTGCGGCCCTTCGGCTTTGCGCTGTCGGGCTGGAGCCGCTCCGCGCGCGACATCCCCGGCATCCGCTGCCATAGCGGCGAAGCGGGGCTGAAGACCTTTCTCTCCCAAACCGACATTCTGATCTGCCTCTTGCCGCTGACCGCCGAAACACGTGGTTTCCTCAATGCCAGTGTGTTCGCCAGCCTGCCTGCCGGGGCGAGCCTGGTGCATGTCGGACGCGGGCCGCAACTCGACCAAGCAGCTCTGCTTGCCGCACTCGACAGCGACCATCTTGCGGGGGCGATGATCGACGTGACCGATCCCGAGCCCTTGCCGGCCGACCATCCGTTCTGGCGCCATCCCAAGATCCTGCTGACCCCGCATGTGGCCGGCGTCACGCAGCCGGAGACGGCGGCAAAAGCCGTGGTCGCCAACATTCGCCGGCATGAAGCCGGACTCGATCCCATCGGTCTCGTCGACCGCAACCGGGGTTACTGACCCTCGCTCGACAAAGGAAATCCCATGTCCCTGCTCAAGACAATCGATCCGAAGCCGCTCAACGCGCCGCGGGAATCAAAGGCGCTGCCCGACCGCCTGATCTCCGGCGATCCCTCCTTCAAGACCTGGGCGCAAGACACCGCACGCGACGCCACGATTCACACCGGAATATGGGAGGCGACACCGGGCGAGACGCGCTCCATCAAGGGAACGACCTTTGAATTTTGCCATATCCTCGAGGGCGTGATCGAGCTGACGGAAGACGGCGGCAAGACCAACACCTATCGCGCAGGCGACAGCTTCGTCATGAAACCGGGTTTTACCGGAATATGGCGAACGGTCGAGACCGTGCGCAAGATCTACGTCACCGTCACTGACTGATCTTCGCGATCGCCCTTCGGTGGCAGCCCTATCCTCCGAAGATTGCGCTGAAACAACGTCGTGAAACGGGATATTCCATCGCCGGCCCCGTCGCGGTCGATGCAAACTGCGCTGCGATGACGGCTAGAGTGCCCCTGTCCTCAAGACAAGGCGACACCATGTCCCTCAGCTTCGATCCCGACGCCCTTGCGTTCCCGCATGGCCACTTCATCGGCGGACGGCTCATCCCCGCAGCCGGCGTGCTGCCGATGCATCGCCCGTCGGACGGCGCGGCCTATGCGGACTGTCCGGTGGCCGGCACCGACGTCGTCGACCAGGCCGTCGACGCAGCAAAGCACGCACTCAAGGACAGTGGCTGGGCAGGCCTGCGCCCGCGCGAACGCACCCGTGTCCTGCAGCGCTGGGCCGACCTGATCGAGGCCGAAGCCGAGACAATGGCCCGACTGGAGGCCGTCGCGTCCACCCGCCCCGTCGGCCAGCTCATCGAAGGTGACATCGCGATCACGGCCGAGCAGATCCGCTTTTTCGCCGAGTTCGCCGACAAGGAAGGCGGCGACCTGGTGCCGACCGCCGACGCCAGCCTGGGAATGATCCTCACCGAGCCCTACGGCGTCGTCGGTGCGATCACGCCGTGGAATTTCCCGCTCTCGATGGCAGGCTGGAAGCTGGGGCCGGCGCTGGCCGCGGGCAACGCCGTGGTGCTGAAGCCCTCCGAGATGACCCCTTTCTCAGTGCTCTACATGGCCGAACTCTCGGTTCGGGCCGGCCTGCCTGCCGGGCTCATTAACATCGTTCTGGGCGACGGCCCGACTACCGGCAATGCGATCACCGGCCATCCGGAAATCGGCAAGATCAGCTTTACCGGATCGACGGCTGCCGGTGCCGCGATCATGCAGAACATCGCCCGCACAGGCATCAAGCCGATGACCCTGGAATTGGGCGGCAAGAGCCCGCAGCTCGTCTTTGCCGATGCCGATCTTGATCTCGCGGCCAGGGCCGTCGCGCAAGGCATTCTGTCGAATGCGGGGCAGGCCTGTGTGGCAGGTTCGCGGCTGATCGTGGCCGAAGCGATCGCTGAGCCGTTGGCACAGGCCATCGCCGCGCACATGGCGGCAATCCGTCCCGGCCCGACCTGGGACGAGGCGACGCGTTATTCGCCGATCATCTCGGAACGCCAGCTCGGCCGGATCGACGCCATCGTCCAGGCCGCCGTCAGTGCCGGCGCCGAATGCCTCGTCGGCGGCAAGCGGCTCGACCGGGAGGGCTATTTCTACGCGCCGACACTGATCGGGGGCGTCGACCAATCCTCCCCCGCGGTGACTGAGGAGATTTTCGGGCCGGTGTTGACCCTGCAGACATTTGCCGAGGAGGAAGAAGCAATGGTCCTCGCCGACCATCCGACCTATGGGCTCGCCGCTGGTGTCTTTACCCGCGATCTTTCCCGCGCCATCCGGGTAACGAAGCGCCTCCAGGCCGGCACCATCTGGGTCAACCGCTACAACCGCTCCCGCGACCACATCCTGTCGACCGGCGGCTACAAGCGCTCCGGCATCGGCAAGGATCTTGGCCGCGAGGCCTATCTCGCGAACCGCAAAAGCAAAAGCGTGCTGATCGACCTTTGATGCTGAAGGACGGAATATGAAGAGCTATTCCATCGCGTTGATCCCCGGCGACGGCATCGGCAAGAGCGTCACCGACGCGGCCTGGCAGGTGCTCGAGGCCGCGGCCAGGGGCTCCGGCTTCGCGCTGCAGGGCCAGCACTTCCCCTGGTCCTGTGCCTACTACAAGCAAACCGGCAGGATGATGCCGGAAGACGGGATCGAGACCTTGCGCGGCTTCGACGCGATCCTGCTCGGCGCAGTCGGCTGGCCGGCGGAAGTGCCGGACTCGGTGTCTCTGTATGGGCTCCTTCTGCCGATCCGCAAGGCGTTCGTGCAATACGCCAACATCCGGCCGCACCGGCTGCTGCCCGGGGTCGAGGGACCGCTGAAGGCCGCAAGTTTCGACATCCTCTGCATCCGCGAGAATACCGAGGGCGAATATTCCGGCGCCGGCGGCCGCGTGCACCAAGGCACCGGCGATGAGGTCGCGGTGGAGACCTCGATCTTCACACGCAAGGGCGTCGAGCGGATCCTGCGCTTTGGCTTCGAGCAGGCGCGGTTGCGGAAGCGAAAACTCGCTTCGGTGACCAAGTCGAATGCGCAGAAATACTCGATGGTGTTCTGGGACGAGGTGACGGCGCGCCTTGCCACCGAATATCCGGACATCCAGGTCACCAGCTACCATATCGATGCCATGGCCGCGCGGATGGTGATGGCGCCGGAAAGCCTCGACGTTGTCGTTGCCTCCAACCTGTTCGGCGACATCCTCACCGATCTGGGCGCGGCGACCCAGGGTGGCCTCGGCTTCGCCGCCTCCGCCAACATCAATCCGGATCGCAGCGCGCCTTCGATGTTCGAACCGGTTCATGGCTCAGCCCCCGACATTGCCCATCTCGGCATCGCCAACCCGATCGCTGCCATCTGGTCCGGGGCGATGATGCTTGGCCATCTGGGCGAGCATGACGCGGCAGCGAGGGTGATGGCGGCGATCGAAGCCGCGACCGCGCGCGGCATCGGCACGCGGCCGGGCGAGGACCGGACCGAGGTGATCACCACGGCCGTGCTGGCAGCACTTGCCTGAACCGGGAGGGAAAGACATGAAAGAATTGAACGACAAAGGCCTGTTCCGGCAGCAATGCCTGATCGCCGGCGGGTGGCAGGATGCGACCTCACGCGCCAGCGTCGAAGTGATCGATCCCGCCGCCCAGGCAGCGATCGGCTCGGTCCCCGATGTCGGTAGGGTTGAAACCCGCGCGGCGATCGAGGCGGCGCAAGCGGCCTTCGGCCCATGGCGTGCGAAAACGCACGCCGAGCGTGCCGCGCTGCTGGAAGCATGGCACATGCTGATGATCGAAAATGCGCAGGACCTGGCCCGCATCCTGACGCTCGAGCAAGGCAAGCCGCTGGCGGAGGCGCTTGGCGAAATCCGCTACGGCGCCTCTTTCGTCAAATGGTTCGCCGAGGAGGCGCGCCGGATCGGCGGCAGCACCATTCCCTCGCCGACGCCGGATCGGCGGATCGTGGTGCTGAAGGAACCGGTCGGCGTCTGCGCCATCATCACGCCGTGGAACTTCCCCAATGCCATGATCACAAGGAAAGTCGCGCCAGCGTTGGCGGCGGGCTGCACCGTGGTGGTCAAGCCTTCGGAATTCACCCCGTTCTCGGCGCTGGCGCTCGGCGTGCTGGCGGAGCGCGCCGGCATTCCCGCCGGCGTTATCAACATCGTTACCGGCATGCCAGCGGACATCGGCGCCGAACTGACGGCCAACGAAACGGTACGCAAGATCTCCTTCACCGGCTCGACCCGCGTCGGATCGTTGCTGATGCGCGGGGCGGCCGACAGCATCAAGCGCCTCAGCCTCGAACTCGGCGGCAACGCGCCGTTCATAGTCTTCGACGACGCCGATCTCGACCTCGCCATCGAGGGTGCCATCGTCTCCAAGTTCCGCAATGGCGGGCAGACCTGCGTCTGCTCGAACCGTCTCCTCGTGCAGTCGGGTGTCTACGACGCCTTCGCCAGCAAGCTCGCCGCGCGGGTTTCGGCGATGAAGGTGGGGCCAGGCACCGAACCCGGCGTGGAGATCGGACCGATGATCAACGCCGCCGCCATCGACAAGATCGACCGGCATGTCTGCGACGCGCTGGCCAAGGGCGCCCGCGTGCTGTCGACAAGTCCCGCGATGCCTGAGGGCAAGCAATATGCGACGCCGATGGTGCTGGGCGATGCGACGGCGGACATGCTTCTGGCCGGCGAGGAAACCTTTGGTCCGGTCGCGCCGCTGTTCCGCTTCGAAACCGAGGCCGAGGCCATCACTCTTGCCAACGGCACACCCTACGGTCTAGCCGCCTATTTCTACAGCGAGAGCCTGAAGCGGTCATGGCGGGTGGCGGAAGCGCTTGAATTCGGAATGGTGGGGCTGAATACCGGCGCGATTTCAACCGAGGTCGCCCCGTTTGGTGGTGTCAAGCAATCGGGCCTGGGACGCGAAGGGGCGCAGTGCGGCATTGAGGAATATCTCGAAATGAAGAGCTTCCATATCGGCGGGCTGAGCTAGCCAGTCCAATGGCCGTTACTGAAAGCGATCGAGCGTCTTATAGTAGAGACCGACGAGCGGCAGGAACCAGGGCTTGCCGAAGTGACCCGGGACCGCGGGCCACCCAAGACCGGCGACCGGGTTGCGATCGGCCTTGCCCAGAATGGCGTCGGCGATGATCATTCCCATGTGGGTGGACATCTGCGCGCCGTGGCCGGAATAGCCCATGGCGAACCAGAGACCGTCGGCAAAGCCCGCGCGCGGGAACCGATCCTTTGTCATGTCCACCAGCCCGCCCCAGCAATAGTCGATCTCGACCTTGGCCAGATGCGGGAAGATCTGCGCCAGGCTTGCGCGCAGAATCGCGCCGCTCTTTTCGTCCGACTGCTGGTCGGAGGTGGCCGAAAATCGCGCGCGTCCACCGAAGATCAGCCGGTTGTCCGGCGACAAGCGAAAGTAGTTGCCTACATTCAGCGAGGTGACGAAGGTCCGGTTGCCCGGCACCGTTGCCGCGATCTCGGCCGGGGAAAGCGGCCTCGTGGCAATGATGAAACTGCCGACCGGCACGATGCGGCGGCGGAAGTAGCCAAAGGCACTGGTGGTATAAGCGCCTGTCGCCAACAGGACATTGTCGGCGGCGACAGTGCCTCTCGGTGTCGTCAGCTCATGCCGGCCCGCGGCCGACCGGTGCCCGGTCACCGGCGTGTTCTCGAAAATCGTTGCACCCTGCCGCACCGCGGCCCCGGCGATGCCAGAGACAAACCGTCCCATATGCATCATCGCGCTCTTCTTCGACAGCATCGCGCCATGGAATACGGACGAGCCGATCTCGCTCTTCAGATCAGCTGCCGTCAGCAGTGCGGTGTCGGGATCGACCTCGCGGTTGACGGCTGCAAAATTGCGGGCGATTGCCTCGAAATGCGCCGGCTTGGAGGCAAGCTTCAGCTTGCCTGAGCGGCGGAAGTCGCAATCGATCGCCTCCTCCGCCACGATGCGCTCGATCGTATCGACGGAATCGTCGAAGGCGCGATAGAGCGCCACGGCACGTTCGGGTCCCAGTTCGGACTTGGCGGCGAGAAAACTATGGGCGAGGCCATTGTTGAGATGGCCGCCATTGCGGCCCGAGGCGCCGCAGCCGACGCGGCCCGCTTCCAGTAGGACCACCTTGGCGCCTGCCTTGGCCAGGTGCCGCGCCGCCGCCAGCCCGGTGAAGCCGCCGCCGATGACGGCCACGTCGTAGCGACCCTCGGCCGGTCCTTCGGCCGCTCCTGCGAAGACCGGAGCGGTATCGTGCCAGTAGGACTCGAACTTCATCGCCAAGACTCCATCAGAGCCCGACAACCCCGGGCAGGCCCGAGATGTCCTTGATCTCGGTGTATTCATAGTAGGGGTTGGCGGGCTCATGGCCGCGATTGACCCAGACCTTGTGCTTGATGCCCAGATCATAGGCGGACATCAGGTCGTAGCGGAACGACGAAGAGCAGTGCAGCACGTCCTGCGGACCGCAACCCAGCATGTCGAACATGTATTCGAAGGCTTGGAAGCGCGGCTTGTAGGCATTGGCCTGCTGGGCGGTGTAGACGGCGTGGAAGGGTGCACCGAGCTTTTCCACATTCGACATGATCTGCTCGTTCATCGCGTTGGACAGGATGACCAGCGGGATTTCCTTGGCGACCTTTGCCAGACCAGCCGGCACGTCCGGATGCGGGCCCCAGCTCGGCACAGTCTCGTAGATGGCACGCGCGTCCTCGGCGCGGAAGGCCACCCCGTTCTTGCGGCAGGTGCGTTCGACGGCATTGTGAATGACTTCGTTGTAGGGCTTCCAGTCGCCGAGGATTTCGTCCAGCCGGTAGGCCGCGAAATTCTTGATGAACTGCGCCATCTCCGGCGCGTCGAGCTGGGGTCCGTATATCCTCTGCGCGGCCTCGGCCATCTGGAAGTTGGTAAGCGTGCCGTAGCAGTCGAAGGTGATGTATTTGGGCCGGAACTGTGACATGTCGCGAAAGTCCTTCCAAATTGCGGTGCGGGCCTGGACTGCATCATAGGCAGAGGCATCCCCGTTCGATCACCGCAATTGCAGCCATTGAAAGCAGAATGTTTCGTATCATTGCTGCCGGGGCGGAAAGTTGTGCCGTCGCCGCCACCTCAGGGGAGCGGACGTTCCATCGCGGTCGTCAACCTGCGGCAGAAGATGCGGCGAGCGCCGCAAGGGACGGCGGAAGATACCGCGCCCGGCACGTCGTCGGGACGATCTTCTTTGCCGACGGGTCTATCACAGGGCAGCGAACCGTCGGAAATGAGCTCATGCAGACAGACGAAATCACACTCGTGGATTTTGCCCCCGAGCATCTCGATGGCGCGGTGGCTTTGTCGTCCCAGGCGGGCTGGCCGCACAGGCGGGAGGACTGGGCGATGGGGCTGGCGCTCAGCGCCGGCTTCGTCGCATTGGAGGGCGAGCGGGTTGTCGCAACCACGCTGGTCACACCATACGGCAAAGCTGCCGCCACCATCAACATGGTAATCGTCGATGTTGCGATGCGCGGCCGGGGCATCGGGCGCAAGCTGATGGATCTTGCCCTGCAAGCGAGCGAAAGCCGCGAATGCCGGCTGGTGGCGACACGGGAAGGCCTGCCACTTTACGAAAAGCTCGGCTTCCAGGCGACCGGGGCGGTATTGCAGCATCAGGGCCTGCTCGCCGAGACCCTTGCCGGCGAAGGCGTCGAGTGGGCGACGGCGGACGATGCCGCTGCATTCGTGGAGCTGGACCGTTCGGCCTGCGGCATGGACCGCGGTGGTCTGATCAGGCTGCTGTGCGAACAGGCGCGCATCGCCGTTCTGCGCCGGGAGGGAAAGCCCGTCGGTTTTGCGGCGGTGCGCACCTTCGGCCGCGGCAAGGTCGCGGGGCCGGTCGTAGCAGAGACATCTGAGGCCGCCCGCAGCCTGCTCTCATTCCTTTTTGCCGCCAGCCCCGGCACCTTGTTGCGTGTCGATACATCAGAGAGTTCAGGGCTGTCGCCGTGGCTTGCCGGACTGGGCCTGGCCAGGGTGGGAGGCGGGATCACCATGCGCAGGGGCGACCCCGCTTCCCGGCGGGCGCCACGCGTCCAGACCTTTGCCCTGGCCAGTCAGGCCCTTGGCTGAACCCGGAGGAAAACATGCGGAGCAATTCCTTGATCGAACTCGACCGCGCCCATCTGGTGCATCCGGTCGCCTCCTATCGCGGCCATGAGAAGGCCGGGGTACGCGTCCTGCAATCCGCCACCGGCGCCACCGTCACCGATGCCACCGGCCATCAGATGATCGACGGCTTTGCCGGCCTGTGGTGCGTGAACGCCGGCTATGGCCAGGAAAGCATCGTCGAAGCGGCGACCCGGCAGCTGCGCGAATTGCCGTATGCCACCGGCTATTTCGGCCTCGGCTCCGAACCGGCCATCCGGCTGGCGGCGGAACTTGCCGAGCGGGCGCCGGGCGACCTCAATCACGTCTACTTCACGCTTGGCGGCTCCGATGCCGTCGATAGCACCATCCGTTTCATCCATTATTACCAGAATGCCAGGGGCATGCGGCAGAAGAACCAGTTCATTTCGATCGAACAGGGCTACCACGGCTCGTCAACGGTGGGTGCGGGGCTCACCGCCTTGCCTGCTTTCCACGCCGGCTTCGGCGTGCCGCTGGACTGGCAGCACAAGATTCCGTCGCACTATGCCTACCGCAATCCGGTAGGAAGCGATCCGCAGGTGATCATCGCCGCCTCGGTCGCCGCACTACGCCATAAGGTGGAAGAGCTCGGCCAGGATCGTGTGGCGGCCTTCTATGCCGAACCGATCCAGGGTTCCGGCGGCGTGCTGGTGCCGCCGCCGGGCTGGATGAAGGCGATGCGCGATCTGTGCACGGAGCTGGACATCCTCTTCGTCGCCGACGAGGTCATCACCGGCTTCGGCCGCACTGGACCGCTGTTTGCCTGTTCCGAGGACAACATCGTCCCGGATCTGATGACCACCGCCAAGGGCCTGACCTCCGG
This sequence comes from Mesorhizobium sp. M0060, assembly GCF_040323155.1. NCBI lineage: Bacteria > Pseudomonadati > Pseudomonadota > Alphaproteobacteria > Hyphomicrobiales > Phyllobacteriaceae > Mesorhizobium > Mesorhizobium sp. M0060. The sequence goes on along the minus strand of NZ_JAMYUP010000051.1, from coordinate 24,281 downwards.
TTATGCGCCGATGGGGGCGGTTTTCATGTCAGACCATGTCTACGACACGATCGCGGACGGCGCGGGCGAATCCGCCGTCGGCCATGGCTATACCTATTCCGCTCATCCCGTCAGTGCGGCTGTCGGCCTCGAGGTTCTGCGGCTCTATGAAGGCGGTCTGCTGGACAACGGCCGCAAGGCAGGAGCCCGGCTGATGTCGGGCCTCGAAAGCCTAGCCGACCATCCGCTGGTCGGCGACGTGCGCGGCCGTGGCATGCTGGCGGCGATCGAGCTGGTCGTCGACAAGCAACGCAAGACCCCGCTTCCACCAGCGGCCAATCCGTCGCGGCGGATATTCGACCGCGCCTGGGACAACGGGCTCATCATCCGGGCTTTCGGCAATGGCGTGCTGGGTTATGCCCCACCGCTCTGCTGCACGGAGGCCGAGATCGACGCCATCGTCGATCGCACGCGCATGACACTCGACCAGACGCTGGAAGACCCGGACGTTCGCGCCACCATGGCGTGAACCCGAAGCGCGTCACTGCATGGCCTGCTACAGCGGAAACAGGCTCTTGAGCGGCATGTAATTTTTGACGATCGGCGACTTCAGCACGACGAAGCTGAAGTACTTGTCGATGCCGATATCCATGTCCGTAAGCCGCTCCATGATCGCCTGATATTCGGCAATCCCGGCGGTGACGAATTTCAGCAGATAGTCGTAACCGCCGGAAACGAGGTGGCATTCGACCACCGAATCCACCTTTTCAACAGCGGCGAGGAAGCGCGCGAAGTCGATCTGGCGGTGGTTCCTCAGCGTCACCTCGGTGAAGACGGTGAGCGTCTGCCCCAGTTTTGCGATGTCTATCTGGGCGGAATAGCGGACGATATAGCCTTCGGCCTGCAGCTTCTTCACCCGCATCAGGCAGGGGCTGGGCGAGAGATTGACCAGCTCCGCCAATTCCACATTGGTGATGCGGCCGTTCTTCTGCAGTTCGTAGAGGATCTTGATGTCGATCCGATCGAGTTTCATGCACGGTCCAAGGCAAAGGCTCGGCACGGCGCCGGCGGATCTGATCGAAGCATATTATGCCGAAGCCGAGCAGGAGCAAGGACAAACACCCGCTGCCGCTTTCGGCAATTCCAGGAAACCTGCACCCAAGCGCGCGTTTGAACGGATTTGTACGATGTCCTGAGGTCTTCGTTCTATGCATTTCGTCGGCCTGCCGCGCGCTTTTGCTCGATATGCGGTAGCAGAATCCCCCGCTGGCAGAGCTCTTGACCAAAGGAAATGCTGCGGCCCGTCGATCTGTGGCAATCGTCGCCTCGCCCGGAGCAGTAGAGTGGTCGCCGCTGCCGGAGATTTCGCATGCCCTCCCCGCTTCTGCATATCGAGACCACGCCAACCTTGCCGGCGGCGGCCGATGTCGTCGTGATCGGTGGCGGGATCGTCGGCGCCTTCGCGGCATATTATCTCGCCCGGCGCGGCTTGCAGGTGGCCTTGCTGGAAAAGGGCCGGATCGGCGCCGAACAGTCCAGCCGAAACTGGGGCTGGTGCCGGCAGCAGAACCGCGACGCCCGGGAACTGCCGATGGCCACGGCAAGCCTCGCACTCTGGGAGCAGCTTGCCAGCGAAATCGGCGAAGATCCGGGCTTTCGCCGTTGCGGGCTCCTCTACCTCAGCAACGACGAGGCCGAGATAGCCCGCTGGGCCCGCTGGCGTGATTTCGCCCACGGCGTCGGCGTGACCACGCATATGCTCAGCCCCGACGAGGCAAGCGAGCATGGAAAAGCCACCGGCCAACGCTGGAAGGGCGGCGTCTTTTCACCTTCCGACGGAACCGCCGACCCCTCCCGCGCAGCACCCATAGTGGCGCGTGGCGTCCTGAAGGCCGGCGGAAGTGTCCATCAGATGTGCGCCGCGCGCGGCATCGAGACCGAAGCGGGCCGGGTCAGCGCGGTGATCACCGAGGCGGGCACAATCCGTACCAGGACAGTGGTGCTGTCGGCGGGCGCATGGGCCTCTTCGTTCTGTCGCCAGCTCGGCGTACGCTTTCCGCAAGCCTCCGTCCGCTCTTCGATCCTTTCGCTCGCACCCGGACCTTCGGGGCTGCCGGATGCGCTGCACACTGCCGAGATCTCGGTCACCCGCCGCGGCGACGGCGGCCACACGCTGGCTATCAGCGGCCGCGGCAGCCTTGATCCGACGCTGCAGCAGCTGCGTTTCGCCCGCGAATTCGTACCGATGTTCGCCCGGCGCTGGCGCAGCCTTGCTCCCGGCACCTTGCAGGGATGGCAATCGGGACACGAGAGGCTGGCCCGCTGGCGGCTCGATGCGCCGACGCCGATGGAGCACAACCGCATTCTGGACCCGCGCCCCGACCGGGGATTGATCCGGGAAACACACCGGCGCGCCTGCGCGTTGCTGCCGACGCTGCAAAATGTGCCAGTCGCGGCCAGTTGGGCCGGCTATATCGACAGCACGCCGGACGGCGTTCCCGCCATCGGCGAGGTCGAGGGGCTGCCGGGCTTCATCCTGGCGGCCGGCTTCAGCGGTCACGGCTTCGGTATCGGTCCTGGCGCGGGCCACCTGATCGCCGATCTGGCAACCGGCTCGACTCCTGTGGTCGATCCCATGCCCTATCGCCCGGAGCGGCTCGATGCGTCCGCCTGGGGCAAGGTGGCGGAGTTCTGACGAGCTAGGCGCCCACGCCCATTGCCAACAATTCCCGCTCCTCCAGATGGCAAAGGATTTCGCTTCCCTTCGACAGGTGACGAATGGGCGGCGCCAGCACGTCGCAAACTCCGAGCTTCCTGACCGGGCATCGTGGCACGAAGGGACAGCGGTCGGATCGCGCCAAGACGGGTGCGACGCCCATTTCCGCCGAGGCAGCCTTTTTGCCGAGGCCGTCCAGCCAGCCTGTGCGCAATTCGGGGATCGAGGACACCAGAAGGTCCGAATAGGGATGGAGCGGCGCCGCACGCATTGCCGCGCGGCTGCCGGCTTCGACCTTGCGCCCGGCATAAAGCACCATCACGTCGTCGCAGATCGCGCGCACCGTCGACAGGTCGTGGCTGATGAACAGATAGGAAAGCTTCAACTCCTTTCGCAACTCGGCCAGCAGATCGAGAATAGCCGCGGCGACCACGGTGTCGAGGGCTGACGTCACCTCATCGCACAGGATCAGCGCCGGCTCGGCAGCGAGCGCGCGGGCAAGGTTGACGCGCTGCTTCTGGCCGCCGGATAGTTCGCCCGGAAGCCGTTCGGCAATGTTGGCCGGCAGATGCACGAGGTCGAGCAGCCGGCGCACCCTGCGGCTGCGCTCGGCACCGTTCACGTTATGATAGAAGGTCAGCGGCCGGCCCAGGATCTGCCCGACCGAGCGGGTCGGATTGAGGGCCGTGTCGGCCATCTGGAAGACGATCTGGATGTTGCGCAATTGATCCCTGGAGCGCTGCGCCACGGATCCTGCCAGGGTTTCGCCGCGGAACTTCACCGTTCCGCCGGCAGCGGGAAGCAGTCCGGCGATAACGCGGGCCAATGTGCTCTTGCCGCAGCCGGACTCGCCGATGACGCCGAGATTGGTGCCCGGCTGCAGGCTGAGGCCGACATCGTTGAGCACCGTCACATTCGGCAGGCCGTCCGGACGGGACTTGCCGTATCCGGCGACCAGCCCCTCGACCTCGAGCAAGGGCAGCTCCCGCGTCATCTCGGCAGGCGGAGCGGCCTGGGCGTGCACGGCGGGATTGGCCGCGGCGAGCAGACTGCGGGTGTAGGGACTTTGGGCGTCCGTCAGAATCTGCCCGGTCGGAGCGCTTTCCTGAATGGAGCCATCGCGCAGCACGACGATGTGGTCAGCGATCTGCGCCACCACCGCCAGGTCGTGGGAGACATAGACGCCGGTGGTGTTGCGCTCGCGGATCACCGACTTGAACGAGCGCAAAACCTCGATCTGGGTGGTGACGTCGAGCGCCGTCGTCGGTTCGTCGAAGATCACCAGCTCCGGTTCAGCGATCAGCGCCATCGCCGCCGCCAGGCGCTGCAGCTGGCCGCCCGACACCTGGTGCGGATAGCGTGACCCGACCCCTTCGGGATCGGGCAACGCCAGCGCGCGAAACAGCTCCACCGCCTTCGCTTCCGCTTCTGCTCGCGGTGCCAGCTTGTGGATCATCGCGCTTTCCACAACCTGCGACATGATCGTTCTCGCCGGGTTGAAGGCGGCTGCCGCGCTTTGCGCAATATAGCTGACATTGCGGCCGCGGATCTTGGCCTTTTCTGCTTCCGACAGGGACAGGATCTCACGCTCGCCGATCCGGATCGAGCCGCCGGTGATGCGGCAGCCGCTGCGGGCATAACCCATCAGGGAAAGCGCAATCGTCGTTTTGCCGGAACCGGACTCACCGATTAACGCGACGACCGTTCCGCGCGGGACCGTGAAGCTGATATCGTGGACGATCGGCGTCTCGCGGCCGCTGTCGCTACGGGCGATGACGCGTAGGTTCTTAACTTCGACGAGCTCGCTCATGGCAGGCGATCCCGCAGGCGGCGCGGAAGATTGTCGATCGCTAGATTGACGCTGATGGTCAGCGAGGCGATGGCGAGCGACGGCATGATCACGGCAGGCGCCCCATAGGCCAGCCCGGATACGTTCTCGCGCACCAGCGCTCCCCAGTCGGCGTTGGGCGGCTGTACGCCCAGACCGAGAAAGCTGAGACCGCTCAGCAACAGCACGATGAAGACGAAGCGCAGGCCGAAATCCGCCAGCACCGGCCCGATCATGTTGGGCAGGATCTCTTCGCGAACCGTGTAGACGAAGCCTTCGCCACGCGCCTTGGCGACCTGCACGAAGTCGAGCTCGTTGATGTTGACGGCGAGCGCACGCGCTATGCGGAAAGAGCCGGGAAAATAGAGAAAGGCGAGCGTTCCCACCAGCACCGGAAGCGAACTGCCGATCGCCGCTATGATCACGAGACCGAACATCAGGTGCGGGATCGCAATCAGTGCATCTATGCCGCGGCTAACTATCGTGTCGAACCAGCCGCCGAGGACCGCGCTGATCATGCCTAGTGCGACGCCGATGGTACAGGCGATAAAGGCGGCCGCAATCGAGACGCCGACCGTGTATCGCGCCCCGAGAATGATGCGGCTCAGCATGTCGCGTCCAAGGTAGTCGGTGCCGAGCGGATAATCGCGGCTCGGCGAGGTGAACACGTCCATGCTGACGATCTTGCCGATCGGGTACGGCGCAAGCCATGGGCCGACGAGCGTAATCACGACCCAGAACAGTATGATGCAGAAGCAGACCGCACCGACCGCGGAGATGGTCAGGCCGCCTGCGCCAAACGTCGTTCGCCGGCTCTCGGGAATGATATCGGTGTGCTTGGTCATTTGTATCGCAGACGCGGGTTGGCGAGGATCGCGCATATGTCGGCTACGGTCACGAGGGCGAGATAGCCGAAACAGAAGATCATCGCGCAGGTTTGAATGAGAGGCATGTCGCGGGTGGCCACCCCGTCCACCATCAGCTTGGCGATGCCCGGGTAGTTGAAGATGGTTTCGACAATGATGACGCCGCCAAGCAGATAGGACAGGCTGAGCGCGACGGCATTGGCGATCGGACCGATCGCATTGGGCAGAGCGTGCGTCAGCACCGCACGAACCCGGCCGGCGCCCTTGAGCGTCGCCATCTCGACGAATGGCTGGCCGAGCGTGTCGATCAATGCGGCGCGGGTCATGCGGATCATCTGTGCCGAGACGACGAAACTCAGGCTGATGACCGGCATAGCGAAGACACGCAGCAATTCACCCAGCGAATGCACGTCGTTTGCGAAGGAAAGTGCTGGAAACCAGTGCAGGTGCACGGCGAAAACCAGCACCGCAATCGTGGCGACCATGAATTCCGGCACCGACACGACCGCGATCGTGGCAAAACTGACAAGCCGATCGTAGAGCGTGTTTCGCCACATCGCCGCGGTGATCCCCAAGGTAAGGGCGATCGGAACGGAAAAGGCGGCGGTGACGCCGGCAAGCAGTAGGGTATTGTGAAGGCGGCCGCCGATCAGCGTGACGATCGGAATGTCGTTGACCAGCGACGTGCCGGGATTCCCCGTCATCATCCCACCCAGCCAGAAAATATAGCGAAGCACCGCCGGCTGATCGAGATGCATCGCCTTGCGCAGGCCGGCGACCGCTTCAGGCGTGGCGGCCTGACCCAGAACGATCTGCGCCACATCGCCCGGCAGCATGTTGGTCGCCACGAAGACGACCACCGAAACGATCAGCAGCGTGAGCAGGGCCACCCCGAGGCGGGTCAGGATCATGCGCGTTATCATGCCGTGCAACTCCAGCGGAATGCGGGCGAAGCGCGAGTGGCGAGCCACCCGCGCCAGGTCGGTACCATCAAGCTTCGAGCCAGACGTTTTCCGAAAACGCAAAGCCCATCATACCACCGGTAGCCATCGGCTTCAGCCCCTTGAGCTTGGAGCTGTGAGCGTCGATGTTGCTGATGAAGACCGGGATCGCGACGCCGCTCTCCTCGTGCACCATCTTCTGCAGTTCGCCGTACATCTCCTTGCGCTTGGCGTCGTCGCGTTCCTTGCGGGCCTCGACAAGGATCTTGTCGAAACGCTCGCTCTTCCAATGCGATTCATTCCAGGGCGCGCTCGATGTGTAGAGCAGCGAGAACAGGATATCGGCCGTCGGGCGGGGATTGATATTGCCGAAACAGATGGGCGCCTTAAGCCAGTAATTCGACCAGTAGCCGTCTGCAGGCACCTTCTGGATATCGAGATCGAGGCCAATCTGGGACGCGGACTGTTGCAGCAGCACCGCCATGTCGATGGACTGGTCGGCGGCCGTCGAAGCAACGACCGGGATCCTTGTGCCCGCCAGCGACGACTTGGCAAGCAGCGACTTGGCCTTCTCGGGGTCATAGGGGCGCTGCGGCAGGTCGGCATTGTAGAAGCGGTTCGTCGGCGGCACCGGCTGGTCGTTGGCGACCTCGGCGTAGCCGCGGTAGATCGCCGTCTTGATCTGCTCACGGTCGAGCAGCAGCTTCATCGCCTCGACGAAATTCGGATCACTGCCCGGCGCGGTGTCGAGCCGCATGTTCAGGTCGGTATAGTTGCCTGCCGTCGTCGTCAGGAGATCGAAACCGCCGGCCTGCTTGATCAGCTGCGTCGACCGCGGATTGACCGAGCCGATCAGCGCGACGTCGCCCGAGAGCAAGGCGTTGACGCGAGCATTCTCGTCGGCAATGGCGAAGAACTCGACCTGGTCGAGATAGGGTCCGGTTCCTTTCCAGTAGTTCTCGTTACGAACGGCGATGGAATGCACGCCAGGCTGGAACTCCTTGCATTTGAAGGCGCCGGTGCCGTTGGCCGTGGTGAAGTCGGTTGTGCCAGCCTTGACGATCAGGAAATGGAACGTCCCGAGGATGACGGGAAGATCGGCGTTCGGCCCCGTCAAAACGATGGTAACCTCATTGTCGCCTGACTTCTTGACCTCGCCGATCTGGTCGGCGAGCGACTTGGCCTTCGACCCTACGGCCGGGTCCTTATGCCGGTTGAGCGAATAGACGACGTCGTCCGGACCGAAGGTCGAACCGTCATGGAAAGTCACGCTCTTGCGCAGCTTTACGGTCCAGGTGACGGAATCGTTGGTGTCGAAGCTCTCAGCCAGGTCCATTTGCGGCGAGAGCTTGTCGTCGAGGCTGGTAAGGCCGTTGTAGAAGCTGGTGCAGCGAACATAGTCGGTGGAAAGCGATGACTTGGCCGGATCGAGTGTGTCGGTGGTGCCGCTCGAATAACCGGCGGCGCGCATGCTGCCGCCTTTCTTCGGTGTGTCGGCATAGGCCTTGGTGGCAGAGCCCAGCACCGTGCCGGCCAGCGCGGCGCCCATTCCGCCAGCCAGAAGCATGCCGAGAAGCTCGCGCCTTGTGGCACCGTGGCGGATGGCGCTTTCGATCCGGGCGGTGTCGACCGGGCGCAAAATCTTGTCAAAATCGGGTTTCATCGTGTCAGCCTTTCGTTGAGCCGGCCGGCCAGGCTTGGCGCGCACCGGAGACCATTCTGGTTCATTTTCAAGCGCCCGAAGGCACCTCAGGCGATGACATTCAGTGTGGCTGTCTTCCCATCATTCCATTCCTGTTCCCCTGTTGGTTTCTTTGGTCTTGTTATGATCTTGGCGCCACTGTCTGAGCGGACGCGGGTATCGCAGGCGTATTCAGGCGACGCGATCCAGGCGGTCCTCGTCGACCGCGTCGGCCAGTTCGGCAAGTGTCGAGAAATGGTGGTCGGGCACCGTTAGCCTGGCAGGTTCGAGCGTGCCGCCAAATCCCTTCATGCCCTTGCGGCGCTCGATCCAGCAGACGGTGTAGCCAAGCTCGCGCGCCACGCCGATATCGTGATACTGGCTCTGCGCCACATGCAGAATGTCCTTCAGGCCGAAGCCCCAGGCGCTGATGCGGCCACGGGCGAAGGCGAAGAATTGTGGGTCCGGCTTTTCCAGGCCGACATCGTCCACCGTGACGGTGAGGTCGAACGGATTGCCAAGTGTTTGTGAAAAATGCGCCAACGCCCAGTTTTGGGCGTTGGTCATGGCGACCAGCTTGAACCGCTTGTGCAAGCGGGCAAGCGCCTCGACCGAATCCGCGAAGGCCGGCCAGTGCTTCACGGATTGGCGCAAGCCTTGCGCCGCCTCATCCGTAGCCGGCAGGCCGAGCGCCCGAGCAATTTCGAGGTAGCAGCGGGCGAGATCGTCCGGAAACAGGCCGGCATCCGGCTTGGCGCGCGCCTTGCGATAGGCGGTCAGAACCGTTTCGCCATCGACGGATAGTCCTGCCTTTTCGGCGACATCCCGCACATAGCTGGCGATGCCCGTTTCGAAATCTATCAACGTCCCGACGACATCGAAGGTCAGCACTCTGAAGTCTTTTTTCACGTGCATGCGCCTTTTTCCGAGGGGCTGCCATTTTTCCGAGCTTATGGCATCCGGACGGTTTGAATGGCTGAAGAGACTGGCTTTCACGGCAGAGAATTCTGAACTGGCGGCGAAGTCGCAATATTGCGCGGCGCAGACTTGCCCCGATGCCGCCCAACGATCACCGCCGAAGCGGCGAGGATGTTCTCAGCCGGTCTGTCGCCGTCGACCGAGCCAAGATCGTCGTGAAAACCCGATGATTTTGACATTTTTCGCTCCAATTTTCGCCGGAAGTTCCAGCAACTGTAAGCACGATTTAAGCTTAAATTTCCGCACACAATCGATAAGCGTCATAGATCGAGGAATATATATCCCGACTGGAGACCGCATCGCCAATACGATATAGCTTAAACTTTCCCACCTGATGTTCTTCTACAAAATCACCCTGATTATCATTGACAAAGAACGCGTCGGGCACCCCATCGTTTGCAGACCTGGACCTCAGCTCCTGGTAAATTTCTTCCGCCGGAATGGTCCCATTTTCGATGACTACCTGCGAGACGGCAAAGGTCGTTTCCGTGTCCGTCAACTCGTTGCGGAAGATTGCTGTCAGGCCGTTGCCCTGGCGGGCCACCTTGGTCAGCCTGATGTCCACCATCGTCCGAATGCCGAGTTCCGAGATGCGTTTACGGAAGCTGGCCTTTTCGGGATAAGGCATCTCCACCGCCACGGCGTCATCAGGGGTCGCGAGACTGACCGACTTCCCTTGCCCAGCAAGCTGGAGAGCACAGGACGGGGCCGCCTGGCGCCCGGTGCCATCATAGATGAGGATATCGTCCTTGCTGGATGCCGTACCGGTCAGCAGGTCCCAAACACTGTCGCAGAGTTCGGCCCCTTCCAGCCATTCCATATCGGGAACACCGCCAGTTGCCACCACAATGACGTCTGGACCTTCAGCAAGCACGGTATCGGCGTCGGCATATGCGTTCAGACGAACATCGACACCGAGGCGCTCAAGCTCGGTTGCCCGCCAGTCCACGATACCGAGCAGATCCCTTCGCTCGGTCGCGGACGCGGCAACCAGGATCTGCCCTCCAAGTTTCGCCCCCGCCTCGAAGAGGATGACAAAATGTCCTCGCTCGGCGGAGACTCTGGCTGCCTCCAGGCCTGCCGGCCCACCGCCCACGACAACGATCCTTTTGGAGCTGGCGGCGCGATCGATCGTGGAACTCAGCGTGGTCTCTCGGCCGCTCACTGGATTGTGGATGCAGTTCACCTTCTTATAGAGGCAGTAGGTGGCGCCAACGCATGGACGGATCCGCTCTTCTTCACCGCGCAGAATCTTGTTGACGATATCCGGGTCGGCGATGTGCGCCCGCGTCATGCCTATCAGGTCGACGATGTTCTCGCGGATCGCATGGCGAGCGGTCGCCACGTCCCTGATGCCTGCCGCATGAAGCAGGGGAAGTCTGGTCTCCTTCCTGAAGCGCGCGACTTGCGACAGGAACGGGGCACTGCGCTGAAACATGCCCGGCATGTTGTGCTCGGCCAACACCAGATCCGTATCCATGCGCCCGTAGATGCAGTTGAAGAAATCAACGTGCCCTTCCGTCTCGAACAGACGGGCAAGCTCGAGACAGTCGTCGAAGTCCGAGCCATCGTCGGTGCCCTCGTCGATCGCGAACCGAATGCCGACAATCATGCCGTCGCCGACAGCCTTGCGGATCGCCTCGTGAACCATCAGGCCAAATCGCGCCCTGTTCTCGACAGAGCCGCCATAGGCGTCGGTGCGCTTGTTCGTCCTCGGCGAGAGAAACTGACCGATCAGATGGCCACCCGTTACGGTTTCGACACCATCGAGGCCGCCCTCACGGCACCGGACAGCGGCAGAGGCGTAATCCCTGATGATGCGCCTGATATCTGCCTCATCCATTTCCTTTGGAAAGTTTCGGTTGCGCGCCTCGCGGATCCGTGACGGGGCAACCGCGGGCAGCCAGTTCCCCGCATATGCCGTTGCCCGCCTGCCCAGATGCGAGACCTGGGACATCACGGCCGCACCATGTTGATGGATGCGTCGCGCCAGGCACTGCAGATGCGGGATGATCTCGTCGCTGGACAGATTAAGCTGCCCGCCGCCCCAGCTCGAGTCCGGAGAGGTCATTGCCGAGCCGCCGATCATCGTCATGGCGAGACCGCCGCGCGCTTTCTCTTCGTGGTAGCGTTGATATCTTTCCAGCGGCATCCCGCCTTCGTCCAGCATCGAGGCGTGGCTGGTGCTGATCACGCGGTTGCGGAACTCAAGCTTCTTGATCCGGAACGGTCTGAGAAGCGGGTCGCCGCTTGTCCCCGAGGTCTGGCCTTCCGTGAGCTGGTTCATTCGCATCGTCCTGCATCCACGGCTTGCCCCGCCTGGGCCGGCACATCACGTACCGGGCTGTTCGAGCGCGGGCTGCGAGCCGCTCGAACACTGCCGCTTCAATCATGGTTGTACATTTCCGAGCGGTTCAGAAGCTTGAAAAACCACATGGTGGCATACGCTGTGGTTATGACCATGGTTCTCCGGTCACCTCTTACGCGCTGCAGAGTTCAGCAAGCAAACAGCGGCGGATTGCACCATTCCGTTTCAATTTTTGGTTATATGATTTGTGTAAAGGCATATAAAAAACGTATGCCCTCTGGATGAACAGTTCGGGGCCGGGCATCAAAAACTCTAACCGCGGGGTCAAGATCGGGCGCGAGACCCTCACCCTTCAAATACGCCCCCGATCGTATGCTGGCCTGAAGACGTTGCAACTTGGGACAACAGTGATCGCATGGTGGCATTGTCCAAACTCATCCCCTCCGCGAGAGGCCTGTTTGTTTTCGAGGCCGCGGCACGAACCGGCAGCTTCACTGTCACTGCCGGTGAGTTCAATGTAACCCAGCCTTCCGTCAGCCGAACCATCGCCCAGTTCGAAGCCGAGCTGGGAATGCGGCTGTTCGATCGTGGCCCGACCGGGCTTACGCTTACAGATGACGGCCGGGTGCTCTACGCCTCTGTCCGTGAGGGACTCAGCCAGATTCGTGACACCATTTTGATAATCCAGGACCAGAAGAAAGCCAGCAAACCACTGGTTACCTTGTCACTCTCAAGTTCATTCGTCACCCATTGGCTGGTATCGAGGTTAGGGGCTTTCAACGCCACGTTTCCGAACGTGGATCTGCGCTTTGATTTGATTGCGGGCGTCATGCGTGGGATGCCGGACAATGTCGACCTGGGAACGCGGATCGTTGGCGACGATGATACTCAGTATCACCGGTGGGACTTTTCACCGGAAATCATCCTTCCGGTATGCAGTCCTTCCTACCTTCGCGCCCACGGCAAGCTTGATCACGATGGCGACGGCGACGGCCACGTCTTCTTGCATCTTACCGATCACCGTCTGCAGCAATGGGCCGACGTGTGGGGAAACGTGGCGAACCGCAAGACTGCCAAGGGAACGTGGCTGGAGTTCTCCGACTACGCGGTCATCCTTCAGGCGGCTCTCAACGGCGAAGGTGTCGCGCTTGGCTGGCTCAGTGTCACCTCGACCGCACTGCTGAAAGGGATACTGGTTCCAGCATCGGATCGCCTCATCAACACGGGGCGTCACCACCGTCTGATCGCTCCGCGTTCGAGGCCCCTTCGACCCGTCGTGGCGGAAATCGCCAATTGGTTGAGATCGCAAATGATGGAAGATGTCGACGCGCTGCAACCCCTGCTTCAGTCGGCAGTCACGCACAACTGACATCGCTCGCCGCTATGTCGCGGTACCCCGCGCAGGGCGGCTTGTCCCGCGATCATCCGCAAAAGTGGCGAAAGGTTTTCAGCCAGTTGCCGCCTATGATCGCCGCCGTCTGTTCGCGACCGTAGCCGCGGTCGAGAAGGCCCTGCGTCAGGTTCGGCAGCTTGGTGACCGTCTCGATGCCGACCGGGTAGGACTGCCGGCCAAAGCTCGAAAGCGGCCCGAAAATGTCGGGGCGGCGGGTGCGCCAGGTGACGACGCTCGGCGGTGCGATGACCGACGCCTGCTCTTGGTACTTCTCGACATAGTCCACCCCGATGCCGACATGCTCGGGGCCGACCAGCCGGACCAGATGATCGACGTGATCGAGGAAATCATCCAGCGTCGGCGTTCCATCCGCCAGCGATTGCGGCAAGCCGCAGACGCCGATCATGCCGCCTTTCTCGGCCATCGCCTTGACCGTCCTGTCCTCGGTGTTGCGGCCGTTCGACCGCAGCCCGTCGGCATTAGAATGCGTACAGACCGGCGCCCGGGCCAGTGCAGTGGTCTCGGCGCGCGTACGATGGCCGCAATGCGAAAGGTCGATCATCAACGGCAGGGTGTTTGCCAACGCCACCAGTTCCTCGCCAAGATAGCTGAGGCCGGCATCGCGCCTTTCGCCGCATCCGTCGCCGAAGATATTGGCTGTCGTGTAGGCAAGGCCGAGCACGCGAAGCCCCATCCTGGTCAGCAGTTCCAGCCGCCAAAGCTGATCGTCCAGCATGGTCGCGCCTTGGGTGCCGAAAACGACGCCGAGCTTGCCGGCCCGCTTCGCCGCCAGCATGTCGTCGGCCGTCAGGCAGAGTTTCAGGCAGGCGCTCTTCTCGATCATCGAGAGATAGCGCTCCGCATTGCGCATCACGACATCCCAATTCTCCTCCAGGGCGAAGGTGACATTGGTCGCGTTGACCCCGCCGGCCAGGGTCCGTTCGGCATATTTGTCCTCCAGCACATACGCGATGGACAGCGCGTCGAAGACGAATATTTCGTCGTGGAAGCGTCGCGTCTCTTCGCTGGCTTGCCCGGTGGCCGGGCGGACGGCGGATACAACTGACATCTCGATTTTCTCCTTGATGGATTCAGGTTGAAACCAGGCGAGCGGCCTCGGCCGCAAACCGCTTGATGTGGAATGGCTCGATCGGTGTCGTGGTGGAGCCCCGGTCGATCAGTTCGGCCATGACGTCACCGACCCCTGGGCCGAGCTGGAAGCCATGGCCGCAAAAACCGAAGGCGTAATAGAGCCCGGACACCCGAGCGCTAGGCCCCATGATGGGAATATCGTCAGGCAAGTAGCTCTCGATGCCGCTCCAGGTGCGGATGACCCGCATGTTGGCGAGCGCCGGCACCAGGCGCCGGATCTGCCGAAGCTGGTTGCCGAGATGACCCGGCACCGCATAGGCGCGCCTTATGTCGGCAAAGGCCGGGCCGCGCGTGCCGCCGCCGAAGACGACATTGCCGCGTTCGACCTGCCGCAGATAGACGACCTCTTGCGGAATTGCAGTCGATACGCCGATCACCGGTCTGAGACGGTAGGGCAAAGGTTCCGTCACCGCCATTTGCGGCCCGTGCACGGCGATGGGAACCGGCTCTTCGAACTGCTGTGACAGGGCCCCACCCCAGGCTCCGGCGGTAACCAGCGCAATCGGCGCGCTGAATATCCTCCCGTCCGTTGCGATCGCCTGGAAATCATCGCCTGGCTTGGCGATCGAGATGATCTCGGTGTTCTCGAACACGGCAACGCCGGCTCGAGCGGCAGCGCGCCCGAAGGCGGGTGCCGCAAGCCGCGGATTCGCGTGGCCGTCATTCGGCGAATAGGAGCCGGCAATCGCCTCAGGTCCGAAAAAGCCGAAGCGCGCCCTGAGCTCGTTGGCGCTCAACAGTTCCAGGTCGAGGCCATAGTCGCGCGCCTTTTGCGCATAGGCTTCGATCACTCCGATCTGCCTGGGATCGTAACAGACGCGGATATGGCCGGTCGCCAGGAACTCGGCGTCTTCGCCAAGCAATTCCTTCAGTCTGCCCCAGATTTCGCGAGAACGATTGGCCAGGGGGAGCTGCGGCAGAAAGCGTCCCTGCCGCCGCACATTGCCAAAATTGACCCCGCTCGCCTGCTGGCCGAGCAGTCCCCGTTCGAGCAAGGTGACCGAACGCCCACGCCGGCGCAGGAAGAACGACGCGGCGGTTCCCATCAGGCCGCCGCCAATAACAATCACATCGGCCTGCAGCGGCTTCATGCTGCCTGCTCCGTGTCGCTCTCGGCACCGATGACGAGGGGCTTCACCGGCGCCTGGCCACGGATGCGGCCAACCGCTTCAACCGGGATGCCGGCACAAGCGGCGATCACTTCGGCCGCGGCATGTCCGCAATAGCGGCCCTGGCATCGGCCCATGCCGACACGGCTGAAGGCCTTGGCGCGATTGACCTCGACAGCGCCATTATCGGAGACGGCGGCACGCAGTTCACCGGCGGTGATGTTTTCGCAGCGGCAGACCACAGTGTCTTCGCTGAGAGCGGCGGCTGCTGCGGCAGGCCATGGAAAAGCAGCGGCGATGCCACCCCGAAACCGCTCGAAAATACGCAGGCGGCGGCGAAGGCGGGCGACATCGCGCGACGCGACCGGGCGTCCCAAATCGGACAGCACCGCGAGCGCGGTCAGACGCCCCGCGGCCTCGGCCGCGTCGGCTCCGAGTGTCATGGCGCCATCGCCGGCCAAATAGACACCCGCCACGCTGCTGCGGCCGTCGACGTCCTTTACCGGAAAGAACTGGCGTGTCTGCGCATCGAAACGGAACTCACAACGGGCAAGGTCCGCCAGTTGCGTCTCCGGACGCAAATGATAGCCGAGCGCGACGGCGTCGCAGGCAATCGCCCTGACCTGCCCTGTGCCGGTGCGGAAGCGGATCGTCTCGACGCCAATCTCAGGCCGGCCTTCGATCTCGACCGGCGTGATGCCGGTTTCGATCTCGATGCCGGCACGGCGAAGCTTCATGGTGAGGGCAAGTCCCTTCAGCAGGACGTCCGGGCGGGCGATCAGCTTGGGCAGTGCCTTGACCCGCAGGCGGAAAGGCGAGGTATCGAGCACCGCGGCCACTTCGGCGCCGGCCTTCGAATATTGTGCCGCCACGAGATAGAGCAGCGGTCCACTTCCCATGAACACGACGCGCCTGCCGATCACGGCGGCCTGTGACTTCAACGCAATCTGCGCGGCGCCCAGGCTGTAGACACCGGCCCGGTTCCAGCCCCGCACCGGCATCAGGCGGTCGGTTGCCCCCGAGGCGATGATCAGCGCATCGAAATCGACCGCACTGGTCCGGGGCCCCTGAAGGAGATGCAGCTGCTTTTCCCATATCCCCCAGGCGAGCGTCTCGGGTCGATAGTCGATGCGATCGCGCAAGGCGTCGAAGCTGCGGTGCAGATCCTCGGCACGGCCGGCTTCCGATCCGTAGAGCGAGGCGTAGGAGCGGCGAAAACCCTCCGGCTGGCGGCGGTAGATCTGGCCACCGTCACGGCCGCCTTCGTCGATCACGATCGGCCGAACGCCTGATGTAACCAGCGTCTCGGCGGCACGTACGCCCGCTGGACCGGCGCCGACAATCACTATGCGAGGATCGGGCGCTATGCGAGGCTCGGCCATGCCTGCTCCGGAGCTTTGGTGGCAATGCGCATGCCTGCGGCAAGCGACGTGGTGCAGGCGCGCAAGCGCTCGCCTGTGTCGGTCCATAGCCAGCAATCCTGGCAGGCGCCCATCAGACAAAAGCCGGCACGATCGCCATCGCCGAACTCGGAACTTCGCAAATGACGGATCTGCGTGAGCATCGCCACCAGCAGCGTGTCGCCCTTGCAGCCTTCAGCCGGCTGGCCGTCGATCGAAAAGACGAGCCTCGGCCTGTCTTCCTCGCCAAGGCGCCGGAAACGGCCGCTTTCGTTTGACGTCATGGGGGATCCTCCTTCGGATCTGGCTGTCTGCCACCCCATGATCTTCTCAGCCCGCCGCGTCCGCCACCAATACTATGTGTTTTGCCATCCAGAACTTTTGGTTATGCTGGGCCATGAACGCCAAGCATCTCGAAGTCTTCCGCGCTATCATGCGCCACAATTCGCTTACCGCGGCCGCGGAAGCCTTGCATGTTTCCCAACCCGCGGTGAGCAAGATGCTCAGGCATTTCGAAATCGTGATCGGTTACAAGCTCTTCGAACGCATAGGCGGCCGCCTCGTGGCTACACCAGAGGCGCATCTGCTGTTTCGCGACGCCGACCGGATTTTCCGCGAGATCGAAGTGCTGAAGATCTATTCGAACCGAATTCGCGACAAGCAGTTGAGCCTGCTGCGCGTCGCAGCCAGCGCGCCGCCGACCTTCGCGCTGCTGCCGGCCGCCACCCAGCGCTTCCGCCGGCGCAATCCCGGGGCACGCCTGGTCCTTCAGACGCTACCGGCGGAGGAGATTGCCGAGCGCATCCTGATCGGCGACATCGATCTTGGCCTGACCATGACCACCCTGCCCCAGCCGCAGATCCGCAATGAGGTTGTCGGCGCGGCGAACATCGTCGCACTGGTCCTGCCGGAATCGCCGCTCGCAAAGCTCGAGGTTGCTACGCCGGCCGATCTGACTGACCAGACCTTGATCAGTTACGGCAGGAACACACCTGCCGGCCAGATGCTTGCGCGCGTGTTTCAGGACCAGGGACACGTCTGCGATCCACAGATTGAAATAAGCCTGTCGATCGCGGCCGCGCCTCTTGTGGCGGCTGGACTGGGTATTGCGTTGGTCGATGGGCTGGTTCCCTGGGCGAACCTCGGAAACCTGAAAGTGTTGCCGTTCCAGCCCCGCTCAGCGCTCGATATCGTGCTCGTGACAAGCACCACCTTGCCGCAATCGCGCTTTGGGCGCGAATTCGCCCGCGACATACAAGCCGCGATCCACGATCTGGGCCGGGCCAGATCTTCACCTGCCTAGTCGGCGAATGGCGCGCCAGCGGCCGAAATCGTCTGGTTTTTTGGCGCGACCTCGCAGTGCTGTTGCAAACCACGACCAAGACCGAGGTTCAAGCCAACTAGGGCGCGCTGCCTGCTCCAGGCTCAAATGCGGACTTTAGGGGCACGGTCCCTCTGCCAGTTCGAGACCGCATATTACGCGACTTCAGACGCAATGGTTCGTCGGCTAGCCGACGAATGAAATGGTCGTCGGGGCTTGCGCTGACCGTAGGACGTGCGCCTAGTATGCGCAGTCAGATCATTGGATTTCGAAAGGCCAGCAATGTCGCCGAGCGAAACGACACCCCGAGCGCCGAGTGAGCAAACTGTTCTCTCTGTTCAAAATCTGACTGTCCGCCTGCCCGCGAATATGGAGCGGGAGAACGCAGTCGAAAACATATCCTTCGACATGCGGAGGGGTGAGATGCTCTGCATCGTCGGCGAGTCCGGCTCCGGCAAGTCGGTCACCGCAAATGCGATCATGGGCCTGCTGCCATCTTCGGTGCGGATCACGCAGGGGAGCATCCGGTTCAAGGGCCACGATCTGGCCAGCGCACGGGAAGATGTTCTGCGCGGCCTCAGGGGCCGTTCGGTCTCCATCGTCTTCCAGGATCCGCTTTCGGCGCTCAATCCGCTGATGACCGTCGGCCAGCAGATTGCGGAGGTCATGGAAGCGCACCACGCAGGCACTTCGGCGACCCGCACGAAGGCGGTTGTCGATCTGCTCGGCGAAGTCGGCCTGCCGGAGCCGGAGGTTCTGCGGCACCAGTATCCGTTCCAACTCTCTGGCGGGCAACGCCAGCGCGTCATGATCGCCATGGCGCTCGCGCTCGGGCCCGATCTGCTGATCGCCGACGAGCCGACGACGGCTCTCGACGTCACCACCCAGGCGCAGATCCTTGCGTTGATCCGGCGGCTGCAGCGCGAAAAGAACATGAGCGTGATGTTCATCACGCACGATTTTGGCGTCGTCGCAGAAATCGCCGATCGCGTCATCGTCATGGAGAAAGGCGCGATGGTCGAACAAGGCGTCGCTTCCGACGTGCTTGGCAATCCAAGCCATCCCTACACCAAACGACTGATCGCCGCCGTCCCGCATATGATCGAGAATGAGACGAAGTCGCGCGGCGATGCTCCGATTGTGCTGGAGGTGCAGAAGCTCGACAAGACCTACCGGCCGGGCATCGGCTTCTTCTCGCGGTCCCGCATCGTGCACGCCGTCAAGCAGGTCAGCTTTGAGGTCCGCCAGGGCAGAACGCTCGGCATCGTCGGCGAGTCCGGCTCGGGGAAATCGTCGCTGGGCCGCCTCCTGCTGAAACTCCTGGACTGCGATGGCGGCGCGATCCTGTTCGACGGCAAGGATATCGCCGCACTTTCGGCTTCCGAGTTCCGGCCGATGCGGCCGCACATCCAGATGATCTTCCAGGATCCGTTCGCCTCGCTCAATCCGCGGCAGACGATCGCCAAGATCCTCACCGTCGGCCCGATGGCGCATGGCCTGTCTGCTCGGGAGGCGCGTGCGAAGGCGCTGCAACTGCTTCGGCTGGTTGGGCTCGACGAGGGTGCCTATGACCGCTTTCCGCATGAGTTCTCAGGCGGCCAGCGTCAGCGGATCGGCATCGCACGCGCCCTGATGATGGACCCCAAGGTCCTGGTCGCCGACGAGGCGGTCTCCGCTCTCGATGTCTCCATCCAGGCGCAGATCCTCGATCTGCTGGCCAGCATCCAGGAAGAAATGAAGATCGCCATGATCTTCATCACTCACGACCTGAGGGTGGCAAGCCGCATCTGCGACGAGATTCTGGTCATGAACCGCGGCGAAGTCGTGGAATCCGGTCCGCCTTGGCAGATATTCCGGTCGCCACGTCATGCCTATACCCAGCAACTCATCTCTGCCATTCCCGGCAAGGAATGGGTCCCCGCCGCCTAATGCATGTCGCCCAAAAGCATGCCCCTCGGTCTTGAACCGAGGGTGCGCAGCGATTTTGGGATAACAAAAGCAAGTCGCGTGAATCCCTTCAGAGGCGACGCGCTTTAGGTCGGCGCGCGGCCGCAAGGCCTTGTCTCGATCGAACTGCGCGCGCGCACCTCGGACCCTTCTGCAGGGCAAGATAGTTGCGTTTGTCCATCAAAAGTAGTTGCAATTGTCCACTACCCGCTCAACTATGCCTTCGAAGGCCCGCGGCAACCCCGATTTTCGAGGCTGCCGGTGATCTCGACGCAGGCTGCCAAGCCTCAGGAGAGTGTCCGTTGCCGAAGAAGAAGAAAGGCCCTCCTCACACTGTCGAGACGGTAGGGCTCGATGTCCTCGAAGACACGTTGAGCTTCTATATCCGAAGCATCAATATCGCCCTTTCTCGTGATCTCGATGACCGCCTGGAGGGTCTCGATGTGGCTCGGGGAACCGGCAAGATCACCACCCTGCTTCTTGTCGACAGCCATCCGGGGATACGGCCATCTGTCATCGCGCAGCTCATTATGCGCGATCGTTCCGCCATGGGCAGGCTGGTCGACCAGATGATCGAGCACGATCTTCTGACGCGTGAGGCCGCAACGGATGACGGACGCGCGCAGGAGCTCCATATCACCGAAAAAGGAGCGGACCTCGCCCGCAAGGTGCGCAAGATCGCCACCAAACAATCCAGCGATTTCTTCGCCGGTGTGCCCGAGAAAGACCAGAAGCGTCTGCTCGACATATTGCGGCGCGTCTACCGCCGCACCGCGGGACTCGACCAATGAGGGAACCGGCAAGAAGCCGAGCCGGCCAGCGTGTGGCTCTCGTGTCCGGTGCCAGCCGCGGCATTGGTGCGGCTTGCGCCCGGCACCTGTTTGAAACGGGCTGGTCACTGTCGCTCGGCATGCGCGAACCGGTGCAGCCTGACTGGGCCGACAACGAGCGCGTCCGCGTATTCTCCTATGAGGCCACGGCGGCCAACGCCGAACGGGCGTGGATCGACGGTACCATCGATGGCTTCGGCCGGATCGACGCAGTCATTGCCTGTGCCGGCATTATGATTCCGAAGTCGGTCATCGACATCGACGACGCGGATCTCGATCTCATGTTCGAGATCAACGTCAAGGCTCCGCGCCGTCTGGTGCGCGCGTCATGGGAGTGGCTTGCGGCAAGTCGAGCAGGCCGTGTCATAATTCTCGCCTCGCTGTCGGGCAAGCGGGTCAAGTCCCCGAGGGCCGGCGCCTATTCGATCTCGAAGTTTGCTGCCGTCGCCCTTTCCCACGGCATCCGACAGGCGGGGTGGGATCTTGGAATTCGAGCCACTGCCGTCTGCCCCGGTTTCGTCGCCACCGATATGGCGCGCAGCATCACCGATCGCGCCGACGCGCTGATGACCGATCCCGATGATCTCGCACGGACCATCGGCTTGCTCCTCGACCTGCCCGACCATGCGAGCGTCGCGGAATTCTCCATCAATTGCCAGCTCGAGGAGCTCTACTGAGCATGCCCGGACCGTTCGTCGTCCCCGTTCATGGAGATATTGAACTGCCAAAGGAGGTGGATTGCGTCGTCATCGGCGGCGGCATCATCGGCGCCTCCTCGGCGCTGGAACTCGCAGAAAGCGGTTTGCGGGTAGCGTTGTGCGAAAAGGGAGGAATCGGCCAGGAGCAGTCCAGCCGCAACTGGGGCTGGGTACGCATCTCCCGTCGGGATCCGCGCGAGATCCCGCTGATGGCGGAAGCACTGCGCATCTGGACGAGGCTCTCCGAACGTACGGGCCGAGATACAGGCTACACGCGCGCCGGAATTGTGTTCACCTGCGCGAACGACAAGGAATACGAACAGCACGAACGCTGGGGACGTCATCTCGAAGGTTATCAGCTCGAGTCGCGAATGATCGGTGCGACGCAATTGCGTGAGCTCCTCCCCGGCTCCAATCTCGACGTCAAAGGAGCGCTGTACACACCCGCCGACGGTCGCGCCGAGCCGCAGAAGGCCGCTCCGGCGATTGCCGAAGCAGCGCGTGAGCGCGGCGCCGCCATTCTAACGGAGTGCGCGGTGCGTGGCGTGGAGACGACCAACGGCGCCGTCTCGGGCGTCGTGACCGAACGTGGCTTCATTGCCTGCAAGGCGGTCGTCCTTGCCGGAGGGGCCTGGTCGAACCTGTTTTGCGGAACGCTTGACCTTGACCTGCCGCAGCTGAAAGTCATGAACACAGTTCTTCGCACGACGCCGGTCGAAAACGGACCGGAACAGGCCGTGTGGGCAAACAATTTCGCCATGCGCAAGCGCCAGGATGGCGGATATACCATCGCCTCCAGCACCACCAATGTCGTCGATATCGTGCCGAACTCCTTTCGGTACGCGCGCGATTTTCTTCCGGCCTGGAAGATGGAGTGGCGATCGCTGAATTTCCGTCTGGGAGGCCGTTTCCTCGAAGAGGCAAGAGTGCCGACCCGTTGGGCAATGGATGAGGCCAGTCCTTTCGAATACTATCGCGTGCTCGACCCCAAGCCGTCGAAGAAAAGCTCCGAGCGTGTCCTTTCGAACGCCCGCAAGGCATTTCCGGTTCTGGACAAGGCAGAGATCGCGCAGCGCTGGGCCGGCTATATCGACGTCACGCCCGACGCCGTCCCTGTCATTTCCGCCGTCGATGCCGTCCCCGGCTTCCATGTCGCGACCGGATTCTCGGGCCATGGTTTCGGCATCGGCCCGGCGGCAGGCAGGCTGATGGCGGACATCGTCACCGGACGGCCGCCGATCGTCGATCCAAAGGATTTCCGGTGGTCGCGGTTTTCGGACGGATCGAAAGTCGCGCCAATCAGTGGATTCTAACCGCTCCGACAAGAGAGCGGGACGCAGCAAAAGTGGAACACTTCAACAGGAGACTCTAATGTCGAACCAGAGCAGCAGCACAATTTTTCGGCCGACGCGTCGTCAGACGCTTGGAATGGCAATCGCCGGCGCCGCCGGCCTCGCCATGCCCAACCTGACAGGAGCCGGCAAGGCCCTTGCCGCAACCCCGCCGAGCGCGCCCAAGGGGCAGGTGATAGTCGGCTTTTCCCAGGAGCCCACCGTCTTCAACCCGCATCTGGTGCATATCGAGGTCGACGAGGGCATTCACTTCAGCGTCTTCGATCCGCTGTTTGGCGTCGATCCGAAAGGTAATTTCTTCCCCGCACTCGCCAAGGAGGTGCCTACCGTCGAGAACGGCGGCATCTCGGCCGACGGACTCGAATGGCACGTAAAGCTGCGCGACGACGTGAAGTGGCATGACGGAAAGCCGTTCACGGCCGAGGACGTCAAGTTCACGCTCGAACTCTTGGTCGACCCGAAATTTCTGAGCTGGCGGCGCGCCGGCCACGAACTTGTCCAGGACCTCACCGTCGTCTCGCCAACCGAGATCAGATGGAAGATGAAGGAGCCATACGCACCCTACCCGTCAATTCTGGCCGCGACCTTCATCGTTCCGAAACATGTGCTCGGTGCGGCGGAGGACAAGAATACCGCGCCGTTCAACAACGCCCCAATCGGGACCGGGCCGTTCAAATGGGTGGAACGCATGGCCGGCGATCATATCGAACTGGCCGCCAACACCGACTACTTCGGCGACGGCCCTTATCTCGAGCGGCTGATCTATAAATACATTCCGGACCTGACAGTTCTCTACACCCAATTCAAGACCGGTGACATCGACGTCATCGGACTGCAGTGGATCACGGCCGACCACTATGAGGAAGCCAAAGCATTGAGCGGAACGTCCGTTGCCGTCATTCCCGCCGCCACGGTCGAATCGCTCAGCTTCAACATGGAGCGCCCGCAGTTCAAGGAACTCGCCGTTCGCCAGGCGCTGTACTATGCGCTGGACAAGAAGACGATCATCGACGCCCTCTACTACGGGCTGCCGACCCCGACCGAGACCTACATGCCGCAGCAATCCTTTTACTACAATCCGGATCTGCCGAAGCAGGAATACGATCTGGAAAAGGCCAAGAAATTGCTGGACGAGGCCGGCTGGGCCCCCGGCGCGGATGGCATCCGCGTCAAGGACGGCGTCCGCCTCTCGTTCAAGAACTCGACCACGGCGGGCAATCATATCCGCGAACAGGCGCAGCAGTTCATTCAGCAATCGTATCGCGACGCCGGTGTCGAGGTGGTGATCTCCAACCTGCCACCGGCCGTGATGTGGGGCGACTACTGGATGAAGTCGGAATACGATTCCGTCGTCGTCGGCATCAACTTCCTGACAGGATCCGACCCCGACACGTCGGATTACCTCAGTTCGAAATCAATTCCGGCCAAGGGCGGCGCCGGCCAGAATACGTGGCAATATGCCAGCCCTGAGGTGGACAAGCTGCTCGAAGCCGGCGGCGTCGAATTCGTGCCGGAGAAGCGCAAGCAGGCCTACCTGAAAATCCAGGAGACCGTGCGCAACGACCTGCCTTTCCTGCCGATGTTCCAATACGCGACCGTCCGCGGACACAAGTCCGGTGTCGAAGGGGTCGAGCCGAACATCAATGTGCGCATCGACTCCTGGGACGTGGCCACCTGGTACTGGTCCTAGCTGCGGACGTGAGGCCGGGCCGGCACTGACGGCTCGGTTTCAATCGCCGACAAAGGCGCCACTGGCGCGACCCATATCCGACGGACAGCAAA
>NZ_JAMYUP010000050.1:0-40141 GCF_040323155.1 Mesorhizobium sp. M0060 | reverse complement strand
CCACCGCCGCTACGCATAAATGCTCTTGGGCGGGGTTCTGGGTCCATTCCCCCCCCCCCCCCGCCCCCCCGCGGGGGGGCGGGCTGGCGACTGCTGAAGGCCGCGGTTCGGACAGCAGCGCGGGCCGGACATGCGGGACGAAGCGCTGCCCACCGGACCCTGTCACAGGCGCGTCACGCCCCAAATCATAGGAAGGCTGGGCCTTGGGCTCAGGCGCAAGGGTTTGCCCCGCTCGTGGCAAACCCGGCCGATCGCGGGTCGGCATGAACGTTGGTGGCGTTGTCCCTTCGTCCTCGTCACGCGTCATTCTGGCGATTTCCGCCATGCTCGCCGGGCGGTCTCGCGGATCCGGCTGCAGCATGGCTTCAACAATGCCACGAAAATCGTCGTCGATGTCGGACAGGTCGGGCACGGTCCGGCGCTTTTCGATGATCTCGAATTGGGATCCGCTCATATCGATCGGCTTCCCGCGCAGAGCGGCAACCAGCACCAGCCCCAGGCTGTAGATGTCGGATTGCTCGCTGACATCGCCGCTGTACAGCCCCAACTGTTCGGGCGAAACGTAGTTGTACTTTCCCGCGAATTTTCCGCCGATCAGGGTCTCCCCACCGACGGTCGCCGATCGCGCAATACCGAAATCGATGATCTTGGCGCGGTCGACTCTACCCCCTGGCAAGATGATGTTATCGGGGGAGAGGTCGCGGTGAATTGCTCCCGCTTGATGCACGGCGCTCAGACCCGAAGTGAGGCGATGGCAGAGCTTGCGTACCTCTTCAGTCGGCATCGGGCCACGTCGCATGATGTCGTACAGCGACTCGCCGTCGACAAATTCCATGGCAAGGTAGGGACGGCCGATCCCGGGATCGATGGTGAAGACGTGGTATCGCACGACCGCATCATGCGACAGGTGATTGAGGATTGACGCTTCCTTGCGGAACAAGGACAAGATCGTCGGGTCGCGGGCAAATTCCGGCAGGACGATCTTGATCGCGACGAGGTCGCCAGTCTGGATGTTGTGGCCACGGTAGACCTCGCCCATGCCACCGAATGCGATCCGCTCGTCAAGTTCGTAGATGCCGCTGAGTTGCGTGCCGACGGCGGTGTTGGCCAGCTGCGGCGATCTTCGCGTCTTGTCGTCGGCGCTCATCAGCCTCAACCCTCCGCTCTGGACAGATCAGGGTGGGGAGATTGTCCGTTGTGCCCGTTTGCGAACTTCACCAGCACAATGGTGACATTGTCTGTTCCGCCCCGCGCCAGCACCATTTGCAGCAGATTTTCGCAAGCCGCCTGAGGCGTCGCGGACACCACCGCGGCTCCGATCTCGGCGTCGGTCAAATGCGCCGTCAGCCCATCTGTGCACAACACAAAGATGTCTCCCGGCATGATTTCGCCTTGCTGGAAATCGATGACGATTTCGTCGCTGACGCCTACCGCATGCGTGATGACATTGCGGCGCGGCCAGGTGAGCGCCTCGGCTGCGCTGATCATGCCGCGATCGAGAAGTTCCTGAACTTCGGTGTGGTCCCTCGAGATCTGCGAGATCGAGGCGTTGCGGACCAGATAAACCCGGCTGTCGCCCGCCCACAGGCAGGCAAATCGCCCATCCATCGCCAAGAGGGCGGCAACGGTGGAGCCGATGGTTATGCCGCGGGATTCGGAGATCCTGCGGATCTCGGCGTTGGCGCGGCTCAGCCTGTCCTCGAAGCGCGCCCGAAGATCTGGGGCGGAGCTGGCAATCCCGATCGTGGCCAGATGATCGACAATGCTGGCTGAAGCGACCTCTCCGGCTTCATGTCCACCCATTCCGTCGGCCACCACCCACAGGCCGGTTCGTGGCTCGACCAGATAGTTGTCTTCATTATGCTCACGGACACAGCCATTGTGGCTCACGCCGAAGCTTTCAAAGGAAAGGGCGACATCGCTCACCTTGCCACCAAGCGCTTCTCAAAGCGTCCTCTGCGGCGCACCTTCAGGCGCTCGCTGCCGCCACTTTGCCACAGGCTGGAATATTAAAGTATCGAAATTTCTGGAGCGCGTCACTGCAAGGAAAAGCCCGAGAAATGGTTTCACGACGCGACGCGGCTGTCAGCTGCCCCTACTGCGATCTCCCCGGATATCGCGGCGCCGCGCTGGTTGACTTAGGCAGTACCGTATCTATATGTTCCTCATGTAAACCATTGAGGTCATCATGGCTCGGACAGCGCCAAACACAAGTGTTCTCCGGTCTGATAGCCTTCAGGCGATGTTTCTTCGACGCGCCACGTCAGCGCTGGAGCGCATAGCAGCCACTGCCTCTTCGAAGGTTCTCTCTGACGCTTTGTCAGCCCCGACCGATGCCGGTTCGCTCGCCCGGCTTCTCAGCCAGTCTGACGTCATCGGGTCAGCTGTCATAGAACTCGACCCACTCGTTCCCGCCCTTGCAAGGAACGTCGAACACCGCAAGATTCTGATCGAGCGTGCGGGTGGCACCTTGTCGGCCGAGGATGCTGGACGGCTGCTCGGCATTTCGCGACAGGCAGTGGACAAGCGCCGGCGGGCCGGGTCGTTGCTTGCCGTTCGGGAGGGAAGCGACTGGCGATATCCTGCTTGTCAATTTGACGAAACAGATGTGGTCACCGGCATCGCGGACGTTGTGCGGGCCTACACTTCAGCCGGACCGTGGATGGCGCTGGACTTCTTGCTCGCCCCAGACTCGGTGCTTGGTGGGCGCACGCCACTTGAGGCGTTGAGGGCCGGCGATCGAGATTCAGTGCTGCGCGTTTTACGCAGTGAGGCTGCGGATGGGTTTGCGTGATTTCCATGGAGCGGGCAGCACGCCGAGGTCCACTAGGTGTGGCGCCTGCTCCTCCCGATTGGCTTGACGATATCTCGCTTCCTATTGATGAAATAGAAGCCGGTCAGGTGTTGCACCGTATTCACCGAACTTGGCTCGACCCGATTTTTTTCGGCCCGGGACGAGGCGTGCCGCCGACCGGTCGTTTTGACAGCGCGGGCGGGTGGTTCGGAGTCATTTATGCCGGGCTGACGCTTCGCGGCGCGCTGGCCGAAACGCTGCTCCGCAATCCGCAACGCCTCATGGTCAGCATGGCAGATATACTGGAGCGCTCCGCATCGGCGTTGGTCTCGGACCGGCCGTTGCAGGTTGTGCGTTTGTATGGACCGGGACTTCAAGCCGTGGGCACGGACAACGCGATTTCGACCGGGCCTTATGAGTCTTGCGGACTTTGGTCTGACGCGCTGTGGCGTCATCGAGATCAGCCGGACGGATTGGCCTACCAATCGCGACACGATTCCAGCGAGATCTGCCTCGCTCTCTTTGAGAGACCTGACTTTCAACTTCTGCCGCAGGAAACCCGATCCTTGTCGAGCATGTTCGACGAAGTTGCAGCGGTGCTCGACAGTTATGGAAAATCCGTTTCGCTACCCACCAGATAGGGCATCAGCTAGCGCTGCCAGCGACACACGCTTGTCGGGGGCCTGGCGCGGCGGTTGCTTGCCTGGATTGCTGGCGGACGGTCTGGGCATGCACACAAACCAGGCGCTTTGGACTTTGAGCCGCTACCAATCTCAAAACGCCTTCGGACAGCTAAATGCCGAAAGTGCCGGAAGGAAGAAGGGAGTGGGACCGGAACCGGCCTGAATCGTGTAGGCCACGTCACGTCCGCCGATTACGAAGCGGGCTTCAACAGTGCTGTCCTTGGTGGTGATCGTGGCCTTGTCCAGCAACCGTTTCAGCGACCACGGCCCTTCGAGCTTGATGGCGGATTCGCGGCCCGGCATTTCCGGGGTCAGTCTCAGACTGGCAGATCCCGCGGCCGTGCCGTTCGGCCAGGACACAGTGCTTGGCGCATTACCCGCCTGCTTGCTCTGGACGATCTGGCCATCGACATCGAGCACCGCAGCATCTGCATCGCCGTGCAGCGAGAACGGGGTAAAGGTTAGGTCGACCGAGGGCACTGACCCGCCCGAGGGAAAAAATGCGCCGCGGATTTCCGCAGCCAGCTGGAAGTCTTTCAGCGTTGGCTTCGAGAGGTCGCGCCCGAAGCGCGCATCCTGTTTCCAGCTCCAGTCCTGGCCGCTCATGTCGATCAACGATGCGAGATTTTGTGCGAAGAACCGGTCCATCAGGCCGCCCGGAGCGAACAACTTTGCAAAATCCGCCATCGCAATATCCTCGGTGGCGTCGCTGGCGAAAGGATAGCGGCCGTTGACCGCCTCCTCGCAGGGCTGCGTGACGGCCTGGTCGAGCATCTGGTTCAAATTCGCCAAGGAAATTTCAGCCGCATTGCCCTCAAACTCGTCTGCCGTTGCGTTGACCATTCTGCCGAGTTGCTTGGGCAGACGCGATGCATTGGCGCGAAGGGTGGCTATCTGCAGCTGCAGGTTCGTGTTGACGCGTTCCGTCTGCGAAGGGACCTCCGTCGCCAGTTGCAGGCTCTGGTAGATATCGCGAAAATTCTGGGTCAACGCATCGATCGGACGGTGTCCGACAGGACCGCTCACCAGGGCCTGGAACGACCTGAACTGCACTTCGATGTTTGCCCCGGGACTCTGGCTTTGTGAGCTCGCCGACCCCGCACCGGCACGGCTTTGCGATTTTGCGGTGCCGCTTTGAATGCCAATGCGAGCGAGGCCCTTGGCCATGTGTGCGGCGTCCTGGGACGGGCTCTGGGCGATGCCTTCTGCCCCGGCGTCCGAGTCTCTGCCGGAAGCAGGGTCGCGCGTCAGAGCTGTTTCGTTGGCGATCGCCGTAAAAAGCTGTTCGATCGGCGAGGTTGGTGAGGCGACGGCGGAAAGCGCGACATAGCGCGGCGCGTCGTTCAGCATTGCTTTGAATTTCAAGCCGTCGAGAACGCTGTTCCACGCGGCTGCAAACTCCTTGCCGTAGCGATCGAGAAGTTCGGGGCCGAGCTTGAGCAAATCCTGATCGATGCTGCCTTGCTCGCCGCCACCGCCCAGAACCCACTGATCGTCGACGAGCATCTGCGCAATGTGCGAAAGTTGTCCAAGATAGAAGTTGTTGAAGCCGGCATAGGTGTAGAGACCGGGAACACGAAGTTTCGACAGATCGCCGCCATCGACGCGCTCCAACACAAGCTGCGCTTCCGGCCCACCTTTGAGGGAAACAGCAAAATCGTCCAGCGCAGCCGCGTACACCGCCGACTTGATCAATGCGGACGCACGATCGGCAAGGCTCATGCGCCCGAGTGAGCGTTGGGCCGCTTCGACAAGTGGCTGGTTGAGTTCGAAAACCGGATCATAGGCGTCGTCCAACGCAAGCATGGCGCGCAGGTGCTTTTCGAGCTGCGCGCGTCCTTCGCGGTTGCTCTCGCCCGGATACCGGTGCTGCTCCCAATCCTGCTTCATCCAGGAAATGATCAAGGCGTCATCGACCTTGGGTGCCTTGCCGCCGAGCATCAAATAAATCTTCAGCGGTTCATAGAGCTGGGCCGGGTCAGCCATCGTCGCTTGGACTGTCCGCTCAGCCTGAATCAGCAGACGCGATCGGAACATTCGTTCCAGTGCTTGCCGGTAAGCCGTTTTGGATGCTGAAAGAAGCCTTTCCCGCTGGCTTAGGCCGAACGTTTCCTCAATCGGCGTCGGTAAGTCACTGCTTTCGAAGCCGGCCGGCAGGTTGCGCAGATGATCGAGCGGCCCAATGACATTTTCGAGGTCAACATCGGTGACCGTGGTGCTTTTGAGCAGGGCGTCCGTAGTCTCGCGATACTGGCTCGTGGCCTGCATCGTAGAGGCGATCAGCGAGCGGTTGGCCGTAAAGCTCAAGCCGAGGGTGCCAAGCGCTGCCGCGGTAAGCAACGCTATGATGCCAAAGCCGCCATATCTGATGGCCGCTGCCCGCCTCTCAGCCGACCTGTCGTACGAAACCCATCCGGATTCGGCGAAAATGACCTTAGTCAGAAGATCATGCAAAAAAAAGCTCTTGCCGGTTCCTGACAGATGGTCGCGGGAATTGTTGCCGAAACTGCGGCCGATTGCGCCCAGCAGCTGATCAATCGGGGTTCCCTCTTGGGTGCCTGACGAGAAATAGAACCCACGCAGGCTGACATTCACCTGGCTGCGGACCGGATCGAACAGGCTGGTGACGAAACTGGCAATTCGGCCCCTCATCGCGCCAAACTGCGCCGGGAAGCCAAAGATCGATATCCGCGCGACCGGATCAGCCTCCTCCTGCAGGCGGTCAGCCATCTCTTCCGCCAAACGTTTTGCCAGTGCATCGAATTCGGCCGGAGCCTCACCAGCCATATTCTTGTTGCGGTCTGTGGTCTGGAATGTCGCGCCCCAGACCTTGCGCCTGCGCGGCTCGTCGAAACCGCCGAAATAATCCATGAAGCCGGAAACAAGATCAGCCTTGGTGAAAAGCAGGTACACCGGAAACTGGATTTTCAGCGTTTCGTAGATTTCCCTCAGGCGACTGCGTATTTCGATGACGTGGGCATCGAGCTGCTGGTCGTCGAGGCCGATGAGATCGGCAAGGCTGATGGCCAGGATGACCCCGTTTATCGGGTGCCTGGCGCGGTATTTCTTAAGCAGGGACAAAAAGGCGAGCCAGCTCTTGCTGTCGCTTCCGGCATTGGAATCCTGCGTCGTGTAGCGTCCTGCCGTATCGATCAGCACTGCCTCTTCGGTGAACCACCAGTCGCAGGAGCGGGTGCCGCCGACACCGGCCACCGGCTGGGCGTTTCCCGAACCGGCAAGCGGAAAATTCAGGCCCGAATTGACCAGTGCCGTCGTCTTGCCCGCGCCAGGCGGACCAATGATGACGTACCAGGGGATATCGTAGAGGAAATTGCGTTTGCCGCTCGACCGCTTCAACGCTGCGATGGCTTCATTCATGCGCGCCTCGAGTACCGGCGAATCGTCATTGCTGCCCTCGGCGCGAGCGACGACCGTCTCGAGCGCTTTTTGCGCCTTTCTCCTCTGCCAAAAGCCCACTCCGTAAAAGAGGGCCGCGATCGCCACGATCGTGCTGATGATTGTCGCGCGCAGCCAGACAGATCCCAGAGGCCGGATATCGGCGAAGCGGATCAAAGGTCCGGCAAACCAGACCGCCGACGCGAAACCGGCCAACGCGACCGTGCTGAATATCCGCAGCAGCCAACCCGTCATGGGCGTTTCCGACCGGCGGTGTTCACAGCGTTTCCTCCTTGGGGATCATCATGTCGACACGGCGGTTCTTGGCGCGGCCTTCGGGCGTCGCGTTGTCGGCAATTGGCTCATCTTCACCCTTGCCGTCGGCGGTTATTCGCGAGGGATCGCTAAATTTCGGGGCGATCATTGTTTCAACGGCCTTCGCCCGGGCGACGGAAAGGTCGAAGTTGGATTTGAACGGGCTCGATTTCCGTGGCTTCACATTGTCCGTGTGGCCGACGATCCTGATTGGCCCGGGCTCGCGCTCCAGGGCTGCGGCGATCTCTGCGGCTAGAGGCTGAAACTCAGGCTTCACTTCGGCCTTGCCAGGCTGGAACAACAATAGATTATTGATCTCTACTACGATGAAGTTGCCCTTAGTGCCGATGGTCAGCCCGCCGCGCTCGACTTGCGTGGCCAGCGCCGAGCGGATGCGATCGATCTGCGGGGTTGCGGCCGGCGGGACGATTTTCGCTGGTTCGGCAAGCGGCGCCACGCTGGCGCGCTCGATGGTCAGCGGCGTCGATGGGTTGAGCGCCAGCAATTGGCTGGCGGCAGCATCGCCCTCGTCCGTCATGAAGACCCGCAACGTGAAGAACGCCGCCGTCAGCAGGGCCGAGGCCGTTGCCGCAACGACCCAGAGCGGCAGGCGGGCCGAAGGCGGCACCATCGTCGCCGCCATGCCTTGCCAGCGGGGTGAGATGTCCTCTCCGGCGCGCGCCCTGAAGTAGCGGAGCGTCTCATAGACATCGCCCCGGACACGTTCAAGACTGGTGTCTTCGCGCGCCAGTCCCCGATACTGGCCCTCAAATCCCAGGGAAAGGCAGACATGCATCAGCTCGAGCAGATCGTAGTGCGGCTCCGGATTGGCCAATACCTTGTTCAGTGCTTCGAAGAAGCCCGCGCCAGTGGGCTCGACATGAAAGAACCGTAACAGCATGCTGTGCTGCGCCCAGGCGTCTTTGCTGGCCCAGGGCAGGTTGCCGATAAGATCGTCGGCAGTTTCGCAAAGAGCAAATTTTGCGATCCGCGCGTCCTCTTCGGCAACGCCTGACTTCTCCAGTGTCCGGCCGAACCTCTCCAGCGCTTCGGCGATATGTTCCGCCAATGGCTCTGCTTGCCTTTCGACGGAGATAAGCCTGAGTTGCCCAAACAGCATGAGCAGTGGCGCTGACGCGGCAAGTATCGGATTTGCCGCCGAATATTTAATGCTGTCCGCGGCCTCCAGAAGGACCTCCTGCTGGATGGCCTGCCTTGATGCGACCGCCCCGGTTTTCGCCGCAGCACCGGATGGTGCTCCTTGATAAAGAACGGTTCCGGATGTCCAGCCCGGTGGCGCATGGCTGCCGATACCAGGATCGAAAACCGTCGAGTCCTTGACTTGCGAGGGACTGACACTGTCCGCGATGGGCTCCTTTGGGGGTAGGCCTGGATTCTGCGCGCGCCGGGGATTGGCGCGAATGACAGTCTTTCCCGCCGGGCCGAAAGGACGGTCCTTCGAGCTCATCGTCCGGGTTCCGTCGCCATGCGGTATCGGCTTCTGTGGGTGAGAGGCGCCAGACGTTTCCTGGCCGGACCGGGCAAGCAAGGGGCCTGCCGGCGAGAGTGTGCTCCGGACGAAGCCTGCCTACAGGATGCTATGCCGCCGTAACATGACATTTGCCGCGACCCCCAGGTCAATCAGGCTTACCCGCTTGGCGAACTGTCGTAGGTGATCGTAGTCTCAGATATTGCCGATTGGAACATGATGCGGCACGCCAACGATTTTTTCTTGGTCAGCTGCAGCGCCGCGGTCCCTTGGATTGTTTTATTTTTGCTTGTCGGCTTTGGCATAGGCCTCGCTGAAATAAGCCAGGAATATGTCCAGCATACCGTTTTCGTGGCCCTCCTCCATCGTCCGCCATGTCGTGACAAAGGCGTCCCATGCCTGACTTTTCTTGGAGGTAAACGATGACGGCGGGAGCTTTTTGCCGATCGCTTCCGGCGACAGGTCGTCAAGCAGTCGCGACAGCGCAGCTTGCATGGCGGCATAAGTCGCAAATTCGTGCGTCTTGAGATCGCGGAACGCGTCTTCGATACTGTTCCTGGCATCGAGATAGCCGGCTCTGCGCCGTGCAAACATGATTTCGAGTATGTCGTCGATTCCCGGCACGAACTTCAGGGGGTTGTTGTCGGCCGAGCTTATCATTGTTCGGTGTGGGCTCTTGGCCAATGTCTTTGCAGCCGCACGTGCCTTCAGCAGCAAGGCCAGCTGCTCGACCACGACCCGAAGGACCGAGCCGATTTCGGCCGCAACTTCGTGCGGGTCCCGCGACTGCAGCAGTTCCGGGGAAATACCCGCTCCAATCGCGATCTCCCGCAGCACCTCGTCTCTCATCGAAGGAACGGACGCGGGCAGCGACGGTGCTTGTTGCCCGAGCCATCGCTCTGCCGAACCCAAGAAAGGCTCGCCTCCAGAGTCAAGCTGCCGATCGACCACGACGGGCATGTGTCGTTGCGTCGAACCTCGGTCACTTTCCGGATGACTTGGCGTGGCGTGATCGTCGTCAATCGATACAACGACGACGTAGCGGCCGACCAGGAGCCTGTCGCCGTGGTCTAGCCGGCGCGGACCGGTTATGCGTTGGCTCGATCCGTTAATGAAAGTGCCATTGCGCGAAATATCATGCAGCCAAAATGCGCCTGCCTCGTATCGAATCTGGCAATGCCGGCCGGAGATGAACTTGTCAGGGTCGGGCAAGATCCAGTCACAATTTTCGCGCCCGATTTTGAAGCTGCGATTGCGCGATCTGTAGCCGGGCGACACGCCAACGGGCAGGGCATCGACGTTGCTGATCTGCAGACTGATTAACATGCGAAATCGCCTGTGTGATCGATGGCGGCCTTGTCGACACGATACTCCATGTTTTTAGAGTGGCTAATCCCAAAATTCGCATCGCCTTGGCGGAACACAACGAGCGACCCCTTGATTCAGCAGACTAGGCCAGCGTTTCATGGTCCGCTTTGGCCTGCACAACAAACATGTGGTACTCTCGACATGGAGTGGCAACCATCGAGGCTTGATGCGATTTCGAGTTCCTGAATAGGATCTTCAAATCCACCGCGCTGGCGGCCGGGCTCAGGAGGGGCACGACCCATGCCGAGTGAACAACGCGCCACGGTGGTGCAAACGCCAGTTGGCGCTGAGCTGTTGACCTTCACACATCTCGTCGGGCGAGATGAGATCAGTCGTTGTCTGGCCTATACGGTCGGGTTCGTAAGCCCCAGCCCCGATATCGATCCGCTGAAGATGCTGGGTGGCGCCGTCTCGATCGAAGGTGAATCCAACCCCCAGCGCTGGTTCAGCGGCATCGTGTCGGAGTTTCGCCTCACCCGGATCGAGGACCGGCTGGCCTATTACGAAGCAGTCGTCAGGCCATGGCTCTGGTTTCTCGGCAATACGACGGACTGCCGCATTTTCCAAAATATGAGCGTCATCGAAATCGTCGAAGAGGTATTTTCGAAATACAGCACGGCAAAATTCGAAAAGCGCCTGCAAGGGTCCTATCCGCCGCGCGAATACTGCGTGCAATATGACGAGACCGATCTCGATTTCGTGCAGCGGCTGCTCGAGCACGAGGGCATCCTTTATTTCTTCGAGCATGGCGAGGGCAAGCACACGCTTGTGCTCGCCGACGCGATGAGCAAGCTGAAGCCGGCGCCGGGCTATGAAAAGGTGCCCTATCACTTCGAAGGGCAGGGCTCCCGGCGCGACGTTGAATATATTACCGAATGGATTCCAGGCAGTTCGGTGCGGCCGGGCGCCTATGTCCATACCGACTATGACTTCAAGAAGCCGGGCGCCGACCTGACGGCCAAATCGGCCCAGCCGTTCAATCATAAGCTGGCCGCGGGCGAGAATTACCGGCAGCCCGGCGCGCATCTGGAAGTGAGCCGCGGCGACAGCCTGGCGGCGATCCGGCGCGAGGAAATCCAGGCGGTGCACCAGCGCATCGCCGCGGTCGGAACCGTGCGCGGCCTGTATTCAGGCTGCACGTTCAAGCTGGACGGCTTTCCGCGCGAGGACCAGAACCAGGAGTATCTGGTGGTGAGCGCCGAATACAGGCTGTTCGACCCGGGCTACAGAGCCCATGCAGATGTCGACAGCGAGAACTTCAAGGTGATCCTTGGTGTGGCACCGACGGCCTTGCCCTATCGTCCGCCGCGGGTCACGACACGGCCGATCATGCGCGGGCCGCAGACGGCGACGGTGGTCGGTCCCTCCGGCGAGGAGATATTCACCGATAAATATGCCCGGGTGAAGGTCCAGTTCCATTGGGACCGTCTGGGCAAGAAGGACCAGAACAGCTCCTGTTTCGTGCGGGTCTCACAGACCTGGGCCGGTAGCGGCTGGGGGTTTATCCAGATCCCACGCATCGGCCAGGAGGTGATCGTCGACTTCATCGAAGGCGACCCCGATCTGCCGATCATCACCGGCAGGGTCTACAACGCCTCCCAGATGCCGCCCTATGGACTGCCGGGTAGCGCCACGCAATCCGGCTGGAAATCCGATTCATCGAAAGGTGGCGGCGGCTACAACGAACTGATGTTCGAGGACAAGGCCGGCTCCGAACTGGTCAACTTCCAGGCGCAGAAGGACCATCACCTTCTGATCAAGCACGACCGTAACAAGCTGGTTCAACACGACCAGTCCGACCGCATCGATCACGACGCCAAGCACTCCGTAGGGCACAATCTCGACGAGGACGTCGGCAACAACAAGACGGTCAAGATCGGCGTCGACCAGACCACGGATATCGGCAACAACGATACCGAGACGGTGGGCGCCAATCGCTCGCTGACAGTGGGGTCCAACGAGACGATAGGCATTGGGTCAAATTCTACCGAGACCATCGGCATCGCGCACACCCAGACTGTCGGGGCGGTGCAGACGATAACCGTGGGCGCGGCTCGGGTCGACTCGGTCGGAGCATCCGAAACCCGAACTGTGGGTGGCCCGCAAGCGAATACAATCGGTGCGACACGCTCGGTCACTGTAGGCGCGGCGCAAAGCCACGACATCGGAGCGGCGGATAGCTGGAACATCGCCGCGGACCAGACCATACAGATCGGCGGCGGTCAGACCGTCAAGATCGCGAAGGATCAAGGCACGACAATTGACGCGGGCCGATTAGCCAAAGTCGCCAAGGATGATCAGACCGAAGTGGGTGGAAACAGTGCGGCGAAGATCGCGAAGAATAGCGTAGAAGACGTCGGCGAGGACAAAACGATCAAGGTCGGAAAGAACCTCACCATTCAGGCAGGCGATAGCATTCTGATAAAATGCGGGGCTGCAGGCATCGCGCTGAAGAAGGACGGGACGATCACCATCGAGGGCAAGGACATCACCGTTACCGGATCAGGCGAAATCGGCATAACTGCCTCGAAGAAGATCGTGATGAAGGGCAGTAAGATCCATCAGAACTAGGATTCTCAAATGGTTGATGTTCTGGGGCGAATAGACGGTGTCGTGATAGGTATGTTCCTGGGGATGGGCGACGGCGGGCCGCTGGTCGTATTCCCCGGCAACCCGTCCACGGATGCTGTCCCGGCGCGGAGCCTGACCGAACTGTCGTCTTCAATGATTGGCGCCGAAGTGGCATTGCTTTTCCAGGACGGCGATCCTCTTAAGCCCCTGATCGTTGGGCGAATTGTCGAACCGGCGCATAAATCCGGTTTGCCTTCGGTTGTCCGCGACGGCGAGTGTGTGAAAATAGTGAGCGCGAAACGCCTCGAACTACGCTGCGGAAAGGCCACGATTGTCATGGAGCAGAATGGCCATATCACCATCCGGGGAACTTACGTAACCAGCCATGCCAGCGCCACGAATAGAATTCGTGGCGGATCGGTGAACCTCAACTGATGCCAGTCCCGCTGCTTCCCGAGATTGTTCGGCAACACGCCGAGATGGCAGCCTTTCTTTGGACTGTGTACGATCACCATCTGCTTCATCCCGATGAGAACCCCGATATGGACGAGGTCAGGCTAGGGCGCCTCGTCGAGCGTTTGGAAGCCTATCTGGATGGGTTACGGGTCGCAGGTGAGCACGGGCTGGCAATGGCCTGCAAAATCTACGAGGAATCTCCAGAGCAGGGCGAACTTTTTGTCCTGCGAATGTTGTCGGTTCCCGATCCGCCGAGAATAGCGGACCTCGATCTCGATAAGGTTCGCAGTTACATCGCTGCGCACCAGAATGACTTAGCGCAAGATGACCGTCCCGGCGCTGTTCTCTAGCTAGAACAGTGTAGGAATAGCGTATCGGTCTTTGCGTCCGGAATTGCGTAAGCGAACCACAAATACTCAGAACGGCTCTAAACCGTCTGACGGACGCGAAATGCGGTAAAGCGTTTCTATAGATAGCGGCGCGTCATGTCGATGATGCGGCAGTGGAGTTGGCCGTCATATTCAAATTCGAAGCCTCGCCATTCAATTCCGTCAAATAAAAATACTTCCTTCCAGCCGACAACTACCAGGAGTTCGCGAGTCGCATGCATGAAGTTCCCAAATTCCAGGGCGCGAAACGGGACCAGTTGGAGTCCATCTTGAACGAGAAGGCCATGTCCGTCGTCACCCCAATAGGTCTTGCCCTTAAATTCGTAAATCGATGCAAAGTCCGTCTCCGGCGCTTGAACTTCATCTACACGATCCTCAAAGTATTCGAAGCAGTCGCCATCGTCGCCACCTATCTTTACGCGGCCATCGGCTGCCACATGGATTGCATTGATCGGCACGTTGAAATTGAGCGGAATCTGCCTCCACCGGCTACCCGCTAGGCGAAGCAGAGTGCCGTCGTACCCGGCGACATGTACGTCACCAGCCGGTTGGCCGTGAATGGCTCTTAAAAAGGACTTGGTGCCCATTTTGAGCGGGTGCCAGGACTGTCCCTGTGCGATACAGCAGGTGCCGTTGTCTCCGATGAGGTACAGCTCTCCCCTTTCATGCTGCCAGATCTTGTCAACGAAGTCGTCAAAGGGTGTTTCCCACGTAGAGTGGGACTTGCCTCTGAACAGGTGGGTCGTCGCACCCAAGTCCAGCACAACGTGCTCTTCCGGCGAGCGGCTGACGTGTGACAGGATCTGGCTCGGTAACTCGAATACGGTCTCGCTGCGAACGACCTTGCCATCGAAGAAGATTTTGAACAGATACGAGTGTGAAATCTCGTTGTGCCGGTCGGTCAGCTGCACCGAGACGCTGAAGAGATTTCCCCCGAGGTGATATGCGTTGATCGCGTCAGTATCGACTTCTTCAGGGCTGAGGTTTTCAATCTTTCTGGGCATTCGCTGCAACCTTTGCTGTTGCCGAACTCAGCTGGTGTGAGACATGGTCGTCATTTCGTTCAACTGCTCGCGCGATTTCGGGGGGTGAACCGCATCTTCAATGTAGGCCATGAAGATTGCCCGCAGACACTTGGCGATCTCCTTCTTGGTGTCAGGATCGGCTCTCTTGGTGTCCTTGTGCGCGTTGACGATGGCGTCCGCACCTTGGGCCACAACGCCCTTCAGCTTGGGCTTCTGGCCGCGCTTGGCAAGGCGTTCCTTGTATTGATTGAGCCGCTTGGTCTTCAGGTCGTGAGGTGTATTGACCTTCGAGCCGGTTCCCGAATGCTTAAATCCTCCGCCTTTCGCATGTTTCTTGGCGCGGATGCACACGCAGGGCGCGCGGTGCTGGCTGTAGTTTTCCCATTGTTTGTAACTTTTGTTGCCAGCACGGTCATGTTGAAAATATTCGTTTCCGACGTAATGCTCCGATTCATAGCCATCGGGGCAATTTGCCTGGTTGTGAGGATGCAGTCTCAGATTGTGCTCCTGCAGGAGCGCCCAGCATTCCGTCTCCGCACCGTCTCTGAAGAGAAGATGGTACCAAGGCGCGCTCTGGTTGGCGGCAAGCGAGGCGTGGTTGTTCGTCGCAAGGTCGGTGAACCGGATAACAGGTTCGCCGTCGAACTTCACATTGTTCGACCACGACTGGAAATACTCCTTGCCCGTATTTGTGGAAGTAATAATGCCCTTTTTTGCCGCGCATCCGGCCTCGGTTCCGGATGTTTTTGAGAGAAAGGACTGGTTCTTGATATTGACCGTCTTGTCTGAGATCTTGACGGTCCCCGTTCCTTGATCGGTATCGCTTGAAAACCCGAAACTGGGATAAGGAATTGGCACGCCAGGCGGCGTGGCAGGATTTTCCGGAGGCGTGAAACAGGTGTCTGGAAAGGCGGCAATCGTTTTGCCGTCGCTTCCCCTTCCGGAAATCTCCAGCCCGTTGGCGAACACATTTGCCATCTATCGCGCCAATCCGCTCAGGACCGCCGCTCCGCACTCGCCCGCATCATTGGATGCCTCGATCAGAACCGGATCACCTGCGGCATATCCTTTGGCCGCGGCGGTAAAGGCCCATCCCACCATGACCGGCACCACGGCGGCTCCAACATTGCCTATGGTTTCTCCCGGCGACCAGATATCCATGAACTCTCGTCGGCCTCGAGCCAGTCGCAACGTCGCCAATGCGCTTTGCTTGAACCAGTATTTCTCACCGATCAGATCGGCGATTCTGTACCCCACCCGACTGAGTTCTATCCCTGTCTCTTCGAGCGCTGATCGATAAGCCGCAGTCATCCCGTCGCCGCGAAGCGGCAAATCCGCTTCGTTGTAGATATGGGCGGGTTCACGAGTGAGACCCAGTCCGAGGAGTTCGAGGCCACTGGCCCCGGACCGTTTTGCCGCAGTGCAGATGAATGCCGCTGCTGCTTCCCCGGGTATGAATCCGTCCGGACGACGAGCCGCCAACAGGCGATTTTCTGCGAAGTAATGGGTGATGGTCCCGGCCGTGAGATAGCTGTCCACGCCCGCAATCAAGACATTTTCAGCGTCCCCAGAGCTTAACAATCTGCGCGCATGTTCGATCGCAATGTGACCGGATGGACGGCCATGGGCGACGACGTGCGTCTGCCAAGAGCTTGTCAGACCGGTGAGTTCACCTATGCGGCCGAGAAGGCTCCGTGCGTCCGGTGCAGGCCCGCCGTGCCGTCCCTCTTCCGCGAGACAGAGGATCAGGGTGATCGTCGATCCCAATGCACCGGGTGCACCGCCCACAGCCTCCTTGATCGCGGCCGCCGCCAAATAGGCAATCCGCCTTTCACCAACCCAGTTTTCCTTGATTGGAATAGGCGCTCCGATCAATTGCTTGCCGCCGCCGGCTGCAAATCTTGTCTCCTGAAAACCGTCGATGCCCGCCCGCATGGCCGCGCAAGAAGAAGGCGCGTCCAAGCCTATGGGGGTGACCATGCCGATCGAAGTTATGACGACCCGATTTTTCATGCATCCTCGGAAACGGAGTCCGCCGTTCCCCCAGCTCGAATATAGCGGCGGCCGGAGGCTCGTGCTCTGAGCATCGATTCCGAGGGTGGCCCCACCCAGCACTCCACAAAGTCCAGGATCGTGCGATGAATGCGGCTTGAAATCCGCCAGACCAAGGAGAAGCGCCGATGCTCCGGGTCAAACAGCAAGGAATCGGGGAATACGCTTCCTTCGAACCGCGGCTCCTCGTCGTCCGCGGCGAACAACGTCATTGGCAACGCGGTCGGTGGCAGTCGAAAGCTCACCCGCCCTTCCGGCGTCAGATTGATGAGCACGACGTCCTCGCCGCCTTTCGGCTGGTCGATCTGCTGGTCGGGCGGCGCCATCTGGAAATAGCGCTCGTCGAAGTCCAGCGGCAGGAACGGGAATATGTTCTTCGTCCAGTTATCGTCATAGGTGCCGCCGTATTCGATGCGGCCGGGCCAGCCGCGGCCCATCGGACCAAAGCTCATCGGCTTGTAATCACCAAACGGAGAGCGGATTTCTTCGTCGACAGCTTGCGTGTTCGGCAGCCGCAGACCGGGCACGAGGCGCTGGTTTCTCGTGCGCGACCATCCGATTCCGACCGGGTTGTACCTGTAGCTGGCGGGATGCATGTCGTCCGGGTCCAGACGATCGGTACCGCCC
Organism: Mesorhizobium sp. M0060; assembly: GCF_040323155.1. Lineage (NCBI taxonomy): Bacteria > Pseudomonadati > Pseudomonadota > Alphaproteobacteria > Hyphomicrobiales > Phyllobacteriaceae > Mesorhizobium > Mesorhizobium sp. M0060. The sequence goes on along the minus strand of NZ_JAMYUP010000050.1, from coordinate 22,976 downwards.
CAAGCAACGTCGTAGGAAATCGGAAGCTTCAGGAAGGGCTGCGGTGACGTGGGGGTAAAGACCGGACCGACGGAGCGCCACTCGCGGTGGCCCACGACTTCGAACAGCTTCGACCAATTGCCGACCTTTATGCCGACCGGCACGCGCTCGGCTGGCCTGCCATTTGGCACGTAGGCGCAGCCATTAGCGACTACGTCGCAGCGCGGCTTGCGGAATGCGAAGTCGGTTTCCCAAAGCGTGGCCGAATAGCCCGGCACGCCCGTATGCGTGTCGGCCATTACCAGCGGAACCTGCTCGACCGATTTCTGCACCAGTCCGCCGGGTTTGTCCGGGAAGTCGAACGTGCCTTTCACCACCACCACGATCCACTCGTGGCCGGCCTTGTCTAAGCCCATGGTGAATTGGTGCTGGTAACCCATCTGGTTCCAGATCTGCATCAGCCCGTTTCCCAACATGAGGCAAAGATCTTCTCCAGTGTCGCTTGCGGCGACAGTGGGTCGATGTCGAAAAGGTCCGAACGGCTGGTCCACATCACCAGGTCGGTGATGATCTCACCCCCCGGCTCGACCGGCGGCACCGGGACCACGGCCAAAGCGGTATCCAGCTCGCCAGGCGTCAGCTCGCCATGTTGGGCGGCGATGGCCACCTTTTCGATCTCGGCAAACCATGCAGCGGCATAGGCAAGCTCAACGGGAGCGTCGGAAAGCTGCGCGACGACGCTCAACGGGAACTGCCTGCCAACTCTGTCGGCGCTCTGCAAGATAATGCCTGCCGACGCGCCGACAAAACCCGGACCGGTCAGGAACCGCAGTGCAGTGCCGCGCGGCCAGGATTCTGAGCCATTAAGCGGGACGATATGCTGTGCTAGCCAGCGGTCCCAGGCGCGCACAAAATCCCCCGGCAGCCGCCGGGTCACGAAATCCCCGGTGGCGGGCATTTTGCCGTAGAAGCCGGGCAGGATCATATCTGCGGCGGACATGAGAATTTCTTGAACATCTGCAGGTTGTAAGGGTTTTCGACGCTGGCAGCCTTGAGTTGGAAATCGGCGTACATGCCGTTCGTCCCTAGGCGCAGGCTGTAGACATCTGATAGTGAGGTGCCGGTGAAACGACCGCTGCGCAGCATTCTCAGCCACGCCCAACTGCCGGTCTCGTTGAGCATGATTTCGGGCGAGCCGTCGATCGGCTGAAAGGCGAGCGAGATGACGCCTGTGCCGTCCTTGCCGGGCCATGTCATCGGCTGCGGCCTCGTTGCGTTGTTATAGTAGACGAGGTTCTGGCCATCGAGATTGAGCGTCACCCGCGCGACATTGGGCGACAGATCCTTCGGCTCGAGTGTGAAGCTCATCACCGGGCCTGTACCTCCGGGAAAGAGATCATCGCGGATCCGCCTTGCCTGTTCGAACGCCGCCAGTGCCGAAGGGTCGAGGCCGAAATCGGCGCGCCATTTCCATGGCTGCGCCGACGTGTCGACATAGCTGATCAGGTGGTCGTTGATGAAGGTGTCGATCAGCCCTGCCGGTCCGAACAGGCGGGCGAAGTCGCGGACATTGACGTCCACGGCGCTGTCAGGGCTGAACGGATAGCGGTCGTTGAGTGCGGCCTGGCAGAACGGCAGGATGTCGGCGCGCCAGATCGCGTTGAGCTCCGAGGTGACCGCCTTCTGCGTCAAGCCGCTGGTATCGCCGGCAATGCCGCCCAACCAGTCGTCGATCGGGTCGGGCAGGATCTGCGCCTGCCTGGCGACCGCTCCGGTCAGTTCGGCGAGGCCCCCCTGTTTCTTGATAGCATCCTGGGGATCGGGATTGGCCGTCACCGTCTGCAGCACGTTGGACAGCGCAGTCAGCGCGACAATGGCGGCGTCGAGCGCCGGCGGCTGGCCGTCGACCTCGGCGATGGCACCCTTGAGCGGCTTGAAATGCTCGGCCACCAGACTGCCGGTAAGATCCACCTCGTCGGCGGAGCCGGCGCGTGGCAAAAGCTTTGCTCCGGTTTTTACGATCTTGCCAAGCTTGCCCAGCTTGCCGAGCAGTTTCGAGCCACCTGCCGCCGCTGCCTTGTCGTTTGCCGGCGCTTCATCGGATCGCGTAAGCTCGGTCTCTTGGACCACCGCGGTGACCAGGCGTTTCAGCGCGGAATCGGCGCTTGAAAGATCCTTGAGGTTCTCACTGGCGACGTTGAGGTCGGTCAATGGCGCCAGCCTCATATCGCGCAGGAAGCTGTCCCATTGTGCGATATAGTCGTCGTAGTAAAGCTTCAGAATATCTTCAGACAGGGCCGATACCGAGGTTTCGGAATTTTCCGAGCAACCGCCGGCGAACACCGCCCGGTCGAGTGCTGCCTGGGCAGCCACATCCTCGACCCGGTCGAGAATGGCGTCATGGAAGCCGGCATAGGTAAACGCTCCCGAAATGCCGACGCGAAGCGTCTTGTCGGAGCGACGCGCAAAGACCTTGGCGCCGTTGGGGCCGGCGAAGTTCGCCGGAACCCATTCCTTTAGCGCGGTCACCGCCGGGTCCGCCAGCAACTGCTTATAAGCACGCGCCGGCAACGAAATCGTACAGACGGTTTTCAGTGCCTCGGCAACCAGCGCCTGGTCCGGGGCGATATAGCTGGCGTCGACTGCCATGCGACGGATCGCGGCAAGCTGGTGCTCTTCCGCGTCAGCTGTCGGAAAGGGGGCGGCCGCCGCGAATTCAGGCAGACTGTTCACCCACCAGTTCTGGGCGAAGTCCGGATCCATCTGGGAAAGGCCGGTCATCATGCGATAGGTCTTCAGCGCGCCAAGCATGAAGTCCGGATCGCGGATCTGCCGCCACATCGTCGCCTCGAGCAGCGCCACCATGTGCGGCTCAAGAATGTTGCGCAAAGCGTGGTCGTAAGTGTCGGTCTGCGCTCGCACCAGCTCCGCCGACGCCGATGGTCCGAGCAGATCCTGCACAGCGCCAGGCGGCGTTGTCCGGGCATTGGCGACCTCATCCATCGCACTGAGGGCGCCATCGATGGCAGGCTGTTCTACCGATGCCGGGTTTGCCGCGGCCGAGGTCAGTGGTGTTTGCAGCGCCTCGAACTGGCTTGCCTGGGCCGTGATCGCGTTGCGGTTGTCGTAATAGGACCAGGTGAACAGGCCGCTGACCAGCAGGGCGGCTGCAGCACATGCGGCGGCCGCGCCACGCCAGATCCAGGCGCGTCGGCGTTGCGCCAGCGGATCGAACGTGCCGAGGCCCGCTTCCTTGAAGATGACTTCGGTAAGCAGATTCTTTAGGAAGAAGCTGCGTTTTTCGACGCGCGGCGCCGGCAACGCCCGGCGCGGCGGAAGTCCGAAGGAGGCAGACAGCGCCGCGGTCAGCCGATCGATCGGCGCCCCTTCCTGGGTCGCCGAGGTCAGATAGAGGCCACGCAGCCAGGCGGCCTCCTCATAGCGGCTTTCGCCGAACATTGCCTCGACCAGCACCTGGATCGGTTCGCACAGGCTGGCGAGCTGGGCGGGAAACCTGAAGATTTCGGCGCGGTTAGCAAGCTTGTCCTCATCCTCCAGCCGAGGCACCAGCCGTCGCTCGAGCTCGGTCGCTAGCGTCGCGATTTCCCGCTCGATGGTCTTTGTATCGACGCGCGCATCCAGCGCGAAGGTGGTCCCCCAGACCTGCTCGCGCGCAGCCGTGGACAAGCCGCCGAAGAACGCCTCGAACCCCTTGATCAGATCGGCTTTGGTCAGCATCAGATAGACCGGAAGGCGGATTTCGAGCCGATCGTTGAGCTCGGCCAGCCGACGGCGGATCTTGCGGCCATGCGCCTTGATGGCCTCGTCGCCCTCCGAAAGCACATCGATCGAAAGCGCGACGATCACACCGTTGAGCGCGCGGCGTCCCCTGTGCTTCTTCAAAAGGTCGAGGAAGCCCAGCCACTCCGCCGCGTCGACATCGGGCTGGCTTTCCTGCTGGACATAGCGGCCTGCAGTGTCGATCAGAACCGCGTTCTCCGAAAAGAACCAGTCGCAATTGCGCGTGCCGCCCACCCCTTGCAGGTCGTCGGTCAGGTCGATCGGAAAATTCAACCCCGACTGCCGCAAGGCTGTGGTCTTGCCGGTGGCCGGCGGACCGACGATCACGTACCAGGGCATCTCACGCAGGAACGTGCGCCCGCCGAGCTTCCGGCGCTTCAACTCGGCCATGACCTCGGCGAACTTGGCACCGACGGCAGCGACGTTCTCTTCGCCGGGGCTGAGCGGCTTTTCTACCGCCGGAGCGGCAATCTCGGCGACGAACATGCGATTGGCGCGGATCGCCCGGCGTTGGGCAACGATCAGCCAGACCAGCCACAAGATGACCAGCAGCGCGATGATGACGATGCGCACATTGTCGGAGGCGAAAGGTTCGTAGGGACCGACCCTGACGATTGGGCCGAACACCCAGATCACCAGGGAAAGCAACGTGATGCCGATCAGCGTCCATAGCCAGCGCGATGTCAGGACCGCCCAGAGGAAGCGCAGGATGAACATCTCACAGCCTCTTTTCGACCAGCACCTCGACGCGTCGGTTCAAGGCCCGGCCCGCGCGCGTGCTGTCGTCAGCAACCGGATCTGTGGCTGCTCGGCCCTCGGAGTGAACGCGTTCCTGAGGCACTCCGTTCTGCACCAGCATGTCGGCAATGGTCTGGGCGCGGGCCTCGGACAGGCGCTGGTTGGTCGACAGCGGATTGGTTTTTTGCACAGGAACGCTGTCCGTATGTCCGACCACCGTGATGTTGCCGATCAGTTCCTGATTGGCGAGGATCACCTTGGCGATCGACCCGATCAGCGGCTCGAAACCTTTAGTCAGTGTTGGCCGCGACGATTGGAACAATTCAGGGTTGGAGGCCTGGATTACCAGCTTGGCCAGCGAAACGCTCTCGGTGCCGCTGAGAGCCGATTTGAGATCGGGCGGCGCCCCGGCTTCAAATTCGGGTAGCAGCGCGAAATCCACGGTCTGTGGCGGCGGCGCATCGACCGTTGGCGACAAGCGGCTGATGTCGCCACGGGTCGGCGGCGGCAGCGCGCGCACCAGGGCGGAAAGCTCGACCGCCTGGCTGCTCAGGCCCGCTGATAGCCCGATATAGGTCGCGGTGGCGATGACCACCGCGCCGAGGGCCATCACCCAGATCGGAACGATGAAGCGCTGCGGCTCGTCGGATGCGATTACGCCTTTCCAGTTCGGCGACAGCGGCGCGTTCTCGGCGTCGGCATCGCGCAGGAAGCGTGCCGCAGCCACCCGAACGGCATTGATCGAGCGATCGCCCGACCGGCCAGGCACGCGATACTTGCCGCGAAAACCGAGTGCCAGGCAGTCATACTGCAGTTCCAGCAATTCGCGATCGCGGTTCGGATGGCGTTCGAGTTCGTCGAGCCGGGTGAAGAACTGCGTGCCGGCATCGACATCGCCGCGCAGCATGACCACAAGCGGCTGGCGCGGCCATGCGCTGGCCCCGCCCCAGGGCGTGTTCAGGGCCAGATCATCGAGCAAGGCCGCCACCACCCAGGCTGCCTGATCGGCCCGTTCCATCGAGGATCCCGCCGCCATTACGGTGTCGCGTGCCCGAACCAGTTCTTCGAGCAGCCGAGTGCGCAACGCTTCTGGATTCTCCGGTGCCAGCGCGCTTTCAAGCTCTGGAGCAAACTCGAGCAAGGGCGCGAAGGCGTTGACAAGCCCGTTCGGGTGGGTGCGCGACCGCCTTATCGGCCCGCCCGGCAAGGGTGCCGCCATCGGTCGCGGCATCGGCGCGCCGGTCAGCCTTATGCGGGTGCGTTCGCGATCCTCCGACAGTCCGAAAGGATCATCCCGGCTCATGATCTCACCTGTTCACCGAATAGCAGTCAACCTGCGGCTCGCTCGGCAATACACCCGAAACACCGATGACAAAGCCCGGCGCATCAAGCAGCGATGCCCAGTGTTCGCTTTTCTGGTCCAGCTCAAGGCACAGCCGATCGCCGTCGTAAGGGATCTCGCGCGGCTGGGAATGGAGCGGCTTCAGCGGGATGCCGGGCAGGCGTGACTTCCACAGGCCCTCGAACTGATCGGCCGAGCCGACAGTCGCCTGGTTGACGAATATCTTGCGCAGCGCGTCCTCTGACAGCTCCGAACCGACCCGGATGACGATGCGGCTGGCCACCAGCAGCTTTGGGTTGTCGATGCGGACTTTCCAGACATTGGTCGAATGCCGCATGACAGGCAGCGCGCGCGATTTCGGCTCGATGTAGCGCAGGCTCAAGATGAGCGAGCGCAGCGCATCGGCCAGCGCCGAATAGGCCGGCCCGGGGGCCATGTGATCGTAAGCGGGCAACTCGCCCAGTCGCCGCGCGCTTGCGCCGTAGGTAGCCATCGAACCGGCGAGCCCGACGAGTTCTAGGTAAAGTTCGGCCGGATGGAAAACATCCTGCGCAAGCATGTGGGCCAGCCGCGGACGCGCCGCATTGGCGAGATTGAGCAGCAACAGGTCTTCAACGCTGCGCCCTGGCCCGCCCATGACCATCTTGCCATGCGCCTCGGCGATCTGGTCAAGGCCTGTGACCACTTCCAGAAGCAATTGCCGGTACCAGCCCACCGCGCCGGTAACCAGTGCCGGCGGCAGGAACGTCTCGTTCAGGGAAACGCCGCCATCGGCTCGAACCCCCTTTATGTCGGCGATCGGCAAGGCGGTGTAGCCGCCGACCGATTTGCCAGGTGCCAGCAGCAGGGCCTGCGGACGGGCGATTTCGATTTCTTCGGGATCTGAACCGCCCTGGACGGCATCGCGCACCGAAACAATCCGCCCATGATAGCGCGCGCCAGTGGGTGCCGCGTGTGCCGGATCGAAACCGATGCCGCCGGCAGGCTCGAGCGGCAACGCGACCAGCACCGGGCCGGCACCGGTATCAGCGGTGACCGGCAGCGGACGCGGCGCATCCATCATCTCGGGAATGGAAAAGGGGGTCCCGTCCGGGAAAATGCCTCGTGCGGACAGGATCGAGATCTGGCCGGCATCGAGCAAGGACTGGTCCAGCATCAATTGCTGAAAGCCGAATGTATGCAGTTGGCCGGCCTGCAGCGCGCCGCGCACAGTCGCCTCGAAGAAACGATCCTGCTGCTGGAAATGCTGGGTCCTGAGAAAAAGGCCCTCGGACCACAGCACCCTGTTTGCATCGCTCATGCGGCTACTCTCTGCATCGAACTCCCCTTGCCTTGGCCGCTAGGCGGAAATGCCGCCGCTGCCAAGCGTGACATTGATCGTGAAGTTTGATCCCGGCGAGACCGATTTGGTCGTCCGCCAGTTTCGTCCACCAGGCTCACGGATCAGCGCAACGAAGCCCAGGGCCGTCGCTTCCGGTTCGACCGTAATCGTCTTGGACGCGGTCTTTCCCGGCCCCACCGCAATCTGGTCAGACCCGATCAGATCGCCTGCCAGTGCCGAGCCGGCATCCCCCTGCAAAGCAAAATAGTCGGCGGAGTTGAATTTCCCGGTGCTGCGCAGCCGCATCACGAGCACCGTCACTGGCCGGTCGCCGCCGCCTGGTCCAGCATTCATACCGGCCGCACCGGTCAGTTTGACCGTGATGACCGACGGCTTTGGCGGCCCGGCACTCTGACAAGCCGTAAGCAGCCCGGTTGCCCCCAGGGCAACGATAAAGTCGCGTCGATCGATCATGTCTTACTCCTCCTCATATGCATCCCGAAAATCGGCGCCGATTTCGCCGAGAAAGCTTTTTTCCGCGCTCTCGGCGATTTCACGATGGCGTTTCTGGTAGAGTTCCCACAGCTTGGCGCCGCGCCCGCCCGAAAGCAGCGTGCCGATCGCCGAACTTGATTTCAGCTCTTCTTCGATCGCTGCCGGCTCAAAACGGTCGACCATCCGCCGCAAGGCGGCCTGCACGCCACGCCAGGCGCGCACGTGATGTTGTGCGAGATCGCGAACCGCATCCGCGATTGCCGCTTCGCCGGCGAGAAATCCGGGACTGCGTTCGGCAATCAGCGTCACGATCGCGTCGTCGACGGTCGGTAGAAACTTGAGTGGATTGACTTCGGAGGCTCCGACCATTGTCTGGGCAACGCGAGCATTCCCCTTTTCTTCGGCACGCTTGCGCAGCAGCTGCATCAGGCCTTCCATCATAAGCCGATATTCGCGGCCGAACTTCTCCATCTCAGCGATGGCGTCGCGCCCGGGAAAGTCGGCCTCCGCGACGCCCATGCCGCGCAGGAATGCAGTGCGAAGCGCCATGTCGGCGTGCTGCGCCGCTGGCGGCGGACGGGCGGGGTTGGCAGCAGCGCCTGCCCGCACTGGGGGAGGGGCCTCTGCCGCCCGCACAGGCAGGTCCCAGGCATTGGCCGATTGTGGTCGTTGGGCGTTGCGCTGGCGCTGACTGGTCGAACCGGCGCCGCTTCCCGAACTGGGGGTCGCGGCTGGCTCAAAACCGAAGTCGTCATTGAATTCCGGCGGCTCTCCGGCCGTGGGCTCGGTTGCGCCGTTGCGGGACGGCGCCGGGTCAAGGCCGAAAGGGTCTGCCTGTTTGGGCGCGCTGGCTGGTTCTGGATAGCCGGCTGCGTCTTTGGATAGCGGCGTTGAAACCGGATCGAGGCTGAACGGGTCATCGAAAGCAGGCGAACTGCGCTGTCTGGAGTTGGCGCGCTCGAATGCACCCGGGATCGGCTGCTCAAAGGCATTCGGGAGGTCGGCTGGACGTGGCCGCCGCGGCTCTTCTTCCACGGTGGCTGAAAAGAAATCATCGCGGCCGATGCTGACCGGCGCCCGAGACGCCGTTGGCGAGCGCTCCGGGACTGGGCTGGCTGCTGCTGTCGCTTGGGCGGTCAACGTCTGCAGGTCGACATACACGATGTAGTCGCCCAGTCTCAGCCGCATGCCATTGCGAAGCCGCGTCGACTTGCCGGCGCCAAGCGGGCTGTCGGAGTCATCAATGAACAATCCGCTGCTCGAGGTATCGGTAACGAAATATCCGTCTCGCCCACCAGTGATCCTGCAATGAGCCCGCGAAACGAACATGTCGGGATCGTCGATCTGCCAGCCGGCGTCCGCGCTGCGGCCGATCACCAGCTCGCCTTCGTCAAGCTGGGTCTGTCGTACCGCCTGTGTGCGTGGCCCTTGCTCCAGCGTCAGCAGCAGACTCATGCCGCGACCTCCGCCCCTTCCTGCCGCCAGCCGACTATTGTCCGCAGCCGCATGTCGTCAGCATCGCCCCTTTCAGCGGGCCGCGCAAGCCACGCGGTCCGGGCGAGTTGCACGGCTCCAATACGGGGCGGGGGAACGGCATCGCGCGCCAGCACGATGCGCAGATCGACGTCGAGCGATTCCCCGACCATCTCGCGGACGGCCTGCTTGAACAATTTGAGGCGCTGACCGCCCGGCAGGAACGCCTTGAAGTCCTCATACCCCAACGGGCCGACGCGGAGCTCAATCCTACTTTGGCGGTTGAAAACGCGCGGACCGATCGTCGCTCCCCGACCAAGCCCCGCATAGGCTTTGGCAAGGCGGGTCTGAAGCGCGGCTGGTATGGTTATCCAGGCAGCGATGAACTCCCTGATCCGGACCGGCACCTTGAACGCCTCTGCCAGAAACAGCGTCAGCCGCTCAGGGCCGTCGACCTGATTGGCAAGCGAAGCGGCCTGGCGCAGCTTCACCGCGTCCAGATCGGCGTTCTGGGTGCCGGGAAGCCCTATCCCTGCGATTGCTTCAAGCATGGCGCGAACGCGCCCACCCACCGCGCGCTCGACCTGAACCGCCGGATGCGCATCCGCCCACGCTCTATAATACAGGGCGATCATACGGTGCTGAAGAATGTTGACGAAGTCCATGAATGTCGTATCGCTGGTCTGCTGTGAATCGGCGCCGGTGAACCAGCGCTGCGACAGACGATCGAGCACCCAGCGCGTCAAATGCAAAGGCATCGGACCTTCAGGTCCCATCAGCCCGATATTGGCGACTGTAACCCGGGCGGGGGCCTTGTCCTTCGCTTCGCGGAATTCTGCCAGGTCCTTGGCGGAAAAGCTGAGACGGATATGCTGCCCGAGCCTTGACGGCTCGCGCTCCGGCGGGCCGGAATAGCCGAACAGCCCGCCTCTGCGTTCGAGCCGGCGCAACAGCTCGAAGAAGTCGAACGCATCCGACAGCGCTTCGGCGCGGTGCAGGCCGGCCTCGTCTAGATCAGGTAGCGATTGCCGGGCGTCATCGGCCATGGCACATCCTCCTGCTTCTGCAGCAGCCGTGTGCGGGTTCGCACAAATCCGTTTATTCCGGCGTGACGGGCAAACAGCCGCGCCAGCAGGGCCGAAAGCAGCAATGTGCTTTGCCCCGCCAGGACAGACTGGTCGACATGCAATGTCACCTCCGTGCCTCGTCCGAAACACATCGGTCCGTCGATCTGCAGCCGTTCGATGACTGACCGAGAATCGATGCGCACGATCGAGTGCACATTGCGGGCGAGGCTCGGGTCGCCCCTATCTGCGTAAAGCTCAAGCAGCGCATGCAGCGGGTCGATACCGCGACCTTCCTTCGCAAGGCTGAGAAAGTTGAGCGCAAGCTGCGCTACAAGCCGCCAGGCGAGATTGTCGGCTCGCGATTCTCCCGCCGCACCCGTCGGCAGCGCTGCAGGGATGGCGGGGCGAGGCGGGCGCAATGCGCCGAGAAGCCGGATCGTTTCGACCGGGTCGCCGGCTTCGAGCGTCAGGGTAGGGTTGTCGTCAAGGATCGGCAGATCGCGGTTGGTGCAGAGCGCCACGACGTCGACACGCTTCAGCGGCCGGTTCGCCGGACTCTCCGCCGGACGTGAAATCGCCAGGAAAACGTCATCTCCGGTGTATGAGGTGCGGGTCAGGCCGTCGCGCCGTTCCTCCTCTGTCGGGCGGCGTGGGCGCCGTTCGGTGGAATAAACCCAACCGCTGCCGCGGTTCTGTCCCAGGCTGAAGAGCTCCGGAATTTCGGCGTCGTTGCCTTCGCTGTCGGCGTCCTCGACGCGGATGACCCGATAGATTTCGAAGTCCCGCGCTCGCGTGCGGTCGGCATGCAGCACCTGCCGCGTCTTGCGCGGATCGAGCTCGATGACATTGCACTCACGTTCAAAGAGATTGATGATCGGCGTTGCGAAAAGCTCGAAATCCGCAGGCGTCAGATCGGCCAGCTCAGGCACTGGACGCCTGAAGATGAAGATGATCTCGAGCCCGTTTGTGCATCTGCGCACGATGGGCTGCAGCCCGGAAAGCCGAGTATAGTGAAAGCGCTCCGGCATGATGAAGTATTCACGCAGAAGTCGGTAGCCTTCGAAGGTCGGACGGGTACGAGGCATCAGCGCCTCGTCGTCGCTGATGCCGACCATTTCGGGTAGCGGCAAGGGCGATAGTGGGTTGGCCTTGCCTTCGGCCCGTGCGCCAACGGCCGAGCAGGCCCCGAAAATAGCGTCGAAAAGCAGTGGTGCTTTGGTGCGCCCGACAAAGTGGAAGTCAAGCCGATCGAGCGACAGTTCGTCGAGCTTGCCTTTGCCGGTCCGAGCCAACGTGACGCGAAGCGCCGCTTCGCCACCAACACCGCCGATCGGCCCTATGCCGGCTGCCCCCAAGGCGCTGCGATCCTGAAAATAGCCGACCGAGGTGATCGCAAGCGGCCACAGCGTCATGTCCTGGGCGGTGGTGAACGTGGAACGCGTTGACAGGCCGGGCTGCAGACTTGAAACCAGGCGCGTGCCGCGCTTGACAATATGGCCCGCAATCATTGTCTGGACCTGCTGGCCGGGTTTCAGCACCACCGTTGCCGTTGCCGGCGCCGGCGTGAGAAGATCGGGGTAGAGCACGTCAAGAACGGCGCGTGAGAACCGCGAGCGCTCCGCATCGACCTTGAGCCGGGTGCGCGCGGCGAGGAACGCAACGCCGTCAAGCAGCCGCTCGACATAGGGATCCGGACAGGGGACGGTATCGAGTGAAAGATTGCGCGCCACCGCCGGGTGCATGTCGGCAAATTCTGCCGCGAGCGCACGGATATGGGTCAGTTCCTCCTCGTAATATTCTACGAAGACCCGATCCATCTCAGGCCTCCCTAAATTCGGTCCGAGCCAAGCCGTTATCGAGATTGATCGTGGTCCGCAGGCGCATGCGTTCTGGCGTCGGCGTCATGATCAACACCGCGTCTATCTCGATCTTCAGGCCCACGGTTTTGTCGCCAAGGGTTACCGTAACCTTTGTTGCGCTTTCCTTGAGACGCGGCTCGAACGTGGCAAGCACCGAGCGGATCTCGCGCGCCAGGGCCTCGCGATCAAAGTCTCGAGAGGAACGACCCGAGAAGGAAGGCACGCCGTAGTTGACCACGCTGCGACGCACCTCCGGAAAATCAGCGAGCGACGGCGGGTTGTCCGCGGCCTGCTCGCTTTCAAGATCGGAAAGAAGCGGAACGGCCTCGAAGCGCTCGGTGTTGAACAAGGCCTCGACGTCGCGCCGCACGGCCTCCTTGAGCACACGAGCCGACACCACCACGCCGCGGCTTTCGATTTCGGCGCGGTGCTGGCTCTGAAAGGCCAGGCGGTGCAGGCGTCGCTTCTGATCGGCCGTCAACTCCGCGTCGGCGTCGACGAGCCGCGCACTGGCTGCAACCAGATTGTCCAGTCGCTCCGCGCCAAGCTCATCCTGCAAGGCCTGGCGCAGCCCGTCTATCTCGGAAGTCATGCCCGGCAGATCGTTTACGAGGCGGTCCCAAAGAGAGGGCTGGACCGCTTCGCGTTTTGCTCGCGAACTGCCGCTGCCTTGCAACGTGTCCGCGCCGGGCCGCCGGGCCTCACTTGCCGACATAGACATCCATTTCGATTTCATCGTTGTCGTCGTAGACGAACTTGATCTTCTTGTAGGCGAAGCTGACCGCTTCCTCGATCAGGTCTTCCTCATCCTCGGCCTGCGACATGTCGTATTCCATGATCGAGGCGTCGGTCAGGGTGACGACCAGGTAATCCTTGGTCTCGCCATCAATGGTTCGCCGCGCCGAAAACACCACTTCGTCCAGCGCCTTGTTCTCAAACAGCGCCTTTTTCAGGTAGGGCGAGGATTTGTCATAGTGCTTGGTGAACTTGATCATCCCCAAGGAAACACGACCGCGCCGAGACAGCGAATTGGGATCGTAGGGTGCGACCATCTTGTAATCGACCCCATGGATTTCGATTTCGTCCTCGTGGCCGTCTCGAATGCTTGGGCCCTTGATATCCGGAACCTTCAGAAAGCCATCAATCTTCGTATTTGTGGGCATTGTCTTTCTCCACCGCTTTCAAAAACCAAGATGTTGTTTGTGCAAATCAAGTCTTCACGGACGGAAGTTCCGACACCAGCCGGAGCGAGGCATTGATGCCCTCCAGCTGATAATGCGGGCGCAGATAGAAGCGAGCATTGTAGTAGCCGGGCCGCCCCTCCACGCTGTCCACCTGAACCTCGGCCGCGGCAAGCGGGCGCTTGGCGCGCGCCTTGTCGTCGGCAAAGGCCGGGTTGGCCAGCACGTAGCGGTTGATCCATTCGGTCAGCCAGATCTGCATATCGGAGCGTTCCTTGAACGAACCGACCTTGTCGCGCGCGATAGCCTTGAGGTAGTGGGCAAAACGCGACACCGGAAAGAGATAGGGAAGGTTGGCGCTTAGCCGCTCGTTGGCCTGTGCATCGGGGTCGACCAGCCGTCCTGCCCTTGTCTCGTCGTCCTGCAGCGAATGCGCGCCAATAAAGGCCGCGAGATCGGTATTCTTTCGATGCAGGATGGGCATCAGGCCGAGCTTGGCCAGCTCAGCCTCGCGCCGGTCGTCGATGGCGACCTCCGTCGGACATTTCATCGCTATCGAGCCATCATCGGTCGGGAAGCTGTGCACAGGCAGGTTGAGGACTGTGCCGCCATTTTCGACGCCGCGGATCTGCGTGCCCCAGCCATAGAGCTTGTGGCTGCGGTTGATATTCACGCCCATCGGGAAGGCTGCATTCATCCAGACATATTTGTTGTGATCGCCCTGCACTTCTTCCTCGAAGGTGAAGCTCTTCACCGGAACGGTATCCGTGCCATACGGCAGCCTTGCCAGAACGCGAGGCATGGTCAGGCCGATGTAGCGCGCGTCTTCGCTCTCGCGCAGCGACTGCCACGAGGCATAGGCCGGGTTTGAGACGATCTGCTGCAGGTCTTGCGGGTTCGGCAATTCCTGCCAGCTGTCCATCCGGAACAGGCGCGGCGAGGCAGCTGCGATGAACGGCGTGTGTGCAGAGGCGCAGATCCCGGAGATGTTGCGCAAAAGACCGACGTCGCGCGGGTGGTTCGAGAATTCATAGGCGCCAATCACACAGCCGATAGGCTCGCCGCCAAGCATCGAATACTCGTCCGTATAGAGTTTCTTGAAGATCGGGCTCTGATCCCACATCTGGCCCTCATAATCCTCGAGCGTGTCGGCCAGCTGCTGCTTGGAAATGTTCATCACCCGGATCTTCAGCTTCTGATCCGTCTCGGTATTGTTGACGAGATACCAGAGGCCACGCCATGTGCCCTCGATTTCGCGCACTTCCGGCGCGTGCAGGATCTCGTTGACCTGTTCCGACAGCATCTTGTCGATCCCGGCGATCAGCGACTTGATCGACTTGATCGCATTGGACGAGATGGTGGTGGTGTCGGACCGCGTTTGCGCCGCAAGCGCGAGATTGCGCACGAGCTGCTGCAGCTTCTCGCTGTCGTCCTTCTTGACCTTGAAATCCTTCTCGAGGAGGCCGCTGAATTCTCCCAGGTCGATGGCTTCGGCCTCGGCGGTGACGGCGGCAGTCTTTTGCTGTTCGGCCATGATCATTCCCCTGCCTTATCGTCGTCGGCCAGTGCCTGGCTGGCGATCTTGCCAAGAAGCGGTTCGTTATTGAGAAGTTGCGCAATGCGCTTTTCGGCGTCGACGCGACCGTCCATGAAGCCGAGAAGTTCCTCGAGCTGGCGACGCATTTTGAGGATTTCTGCCAATTGCGGAACTTGCTCGGCGATCTTGTCCGGTGCGAAATCGCCCATCTTGGTGAAGGTAAGATCAAGCGCCAGTTCCTCGTCCCGCTCGGCGCCCTCAGACTGGGGCAGCGTATTCTTCACGCGGGCTTTCACGCGGGGTCCGAGCGCTTCCATGAAACGTGGGAACCGGTTCGCGTCGGTTTCGACAAAGGAGCGGTCCAGCACCGACTTCATCGCTTCCTTGGTCTGCGAAGCGCCCGAAAGGTCGGCCATCACGGCCATGACAAACGGCAGTTCGATTGTCGTCGGACTGCCGTAGGTTTCCACATCATAGGCGATCTGCACCCGCGGCGCGCGATTGCGTTCAATGACCTTCGCTTTGCTTTCGGCTGGCATGGCTTGCTACCTTTCATCCTTCTGGGCCGTCTTCTTGGCATCGGGAACGCCGGCAAGGAGCCGGAATTCCTTCAATCCCGACGGGGCGAGATCTTCCATCAGTTCAACAAAATCCATATGCACCATCCGGCGTACACGGCGGGCGAGATGCGGAATCGGACTGGACGGTTCGGTGCGGTCATAAAAGGCAATGACGAGGTCCAGGCATTTCACCACGTCGTCGCGCGAAGAAATCCGCTCGGGAAGTCCCGTGCTGGAGTCCGTGTAGCTTGCCATACTTGTCACAGTATCGGCTCCATGACCGTTTCGAGCAGGGATTGCCGCATCTGCAGGCGAGGGCGATGGCTTTGCCGAGCCATTCGTCATCGCGCTGGCAGCTGAGTTCCGCTCGAGGGTTGTCAGCAAACGCTGCAGAAATCGCTTTAATTCCGGAACGGCGGTGCCGCCGCCGCCTTCAAGGCGAGCGTTGAGGGCTGCCTCGACTGCCTCCAGTGCTGCGACCGCGGCACGCGCATCGGCGATGAGCGACAGCATTTCCGCATTGGCTTGATCCGCCTGTGCCGCGCACCCGGCACGGACCCGGTTCAAGAGTTGTCCGTGTGCACTGACAAGCGCTGCCTTTTCGGCCGCATTCAATCCTGACGCTGCTTCTTGGAGCATGACACGATCGTCGAGCGCGCCTTGTTCCAGATCGCGTCCGTTGATCGGCCCGATCGAGCGTGGCGCAAACAAAGTCATTTGCCGCAGGTTGGCAAGCAGCCCGTCCTGACCATTCTGAAGGTCGAGCAGAGCGTTGATGCGGCGCAAGGCGGCATCGCGAGGCGGTGTGTTGGGCCGCAGCGCCGGGTGCATGGTTTCCCAATGCTGGTCGAATGTCCGCGCAATAAGGATCAGACCGTGCGCCAACCCGGCCAGTCCCTGCTCATTGGCCAGTGCGCGTGTGACAATGACAATCAAACGCAGGTCGCGGCCGTGCGCGCGCAATTCCTCCGCCTTGGCGAGCACTGCTGGCCAGTCGACAGGAATTGTACTTTGCGAGACCGCCCTGTTGTTGCCGTCATGGTCCACCTTGACCTGCGGCTCCGTCAGGCGCTCCAGCTCGTGAAACATCGGATCGTTGCGCAAATCTTCGCCGGACGGATTTTCACCGTCGAGCGGAGCAAGCCAGAGTGCGATATCTATCACACCGATCCCCCAGTGACTGGCCCTGAGGCCATGCCTGCCCTTACGTTATCACACGGCTGCACCTCACCACAATTCAGCGATCGCTGAAAAATTAACGAAAGCTAACTTAGCCGAGTCTTGAGTGCTGAAATCCCTGGCGTAACTGCCGAACTCAGCATCTGAAATGCATCGCATCGGGGCTGCCGGTCGCGTGGTTGTTTATAGCCGGTGAGGCGAGACCTTTCACAAATGGTACGACCCGGCGAAACCGGGCACCGAAGCCTTCGTTCATCACCCACTTTGTCAAGCGGCTGCTTATGTGGCAGGTTATCAACTTGCAGAATGCAGGAGCACGTTCGATGGAACAGCGCCGGTCATCGCAGAGCTTCAAGCGTAAGGAACTGGTCGGCAAGCTCAATCCTGTAGGCTTGCGTGCTTTCAAGGCTGCGGCAGACAGCGCCAAGCTGCGCGGCAACCCCTACATCGAACTCGTCCACTTCATCGAGCAACTCGTGCTCTCCGACCGCTCGGATGTGCAGATGATGATCGCCGATGCGGGTGTGGATGCGAGCCGGCTTGCGGCCGATATGACCCGCGCGGTGGACAAGCTGCCTTATGGCGCGACCTCGATCGAGGAATTTTCAGACCATATCTTCCACGCCATTCAGGAAGCCTGGAATCTGGCAACACTGGAATTCGGAGTGGAGGAAGTCCGCAGCGCACATGTTCTCCTCGCTTGCCTGAAGACGCCGGTGCTGGAAGGCCTGCTGTCGAAGATCAGCGGCGAGTTTGACAAGATCGATGCCGACGCGGTCATGGCGCGCTTCGCCGATGTCATGGACGGCTCACTCGAAGCCGGCGCTTCGGCTTCGGTTCCCGCTGCAGAGGCGCGGCGGCGGGCTCCCGGTGGGGATTCGGCGCTGACCAAATATGCCACCGACCTGACGCAGCGCGCCCGCGACGGAAAGATCGATCCGGTCGTCGGTCGCGATCCGGAGATCAGGCAGATCGTCGACATTTTGATGCGGCGCCGGCAGAACAACCCGATCCTGACCGGCGAGGCGGGTGTCGGCAAGACGGCAGTCGTCGAGGGTTTTGCTCTCCGCATCGCCCAGGGCGATGTGCCGCCCACGCTGCAGGGGGTGAGCGTGCGCATGCTCGATGTCGGATTGATGCAAGCGGGTGCAAGCGTAAAGGGTGAATTCGAAAAGCGGCTGAAGGCCGTAATCGACGAGGTTCAATCGTCCGAAGCGCCGGTGATCCTCTTCATCGACGAAGCCCACACCCTGATCGGTGCCGGTGGTGCTGCCGGAACTGGCGACGCCGCCAATCTGCTCAAGCCGGCACTGGCGCGCGGTGAGCTGCGCACCATCGCGGCGACGACCTGGGCCGAATACAAGCAGCACATAGAGAAAGACCCGGCGCTGACCCGCCGCTTCCAGGTGGTAAAGATCGAAGAGCCCTCGGAATCGGTGGCCATTCTCATGTTGCGCGGGGTGGCCGGCGTTCTGGAGCAGCATCACAAGGTGCAGATATTGGATGAGGCGATCGACGCAGCGGTCGGCCTGTCGCATCGCTACATACCGGCGCGGCAGTTGCCGGACAAGGCGGTCAGCCTTCTCGACACCGCCTGCGCGCGCGTTGCCGTTTCGCAGCACGCCACGCCGGCCGAGGTCGAGGACATCATACGTCGGCGCCAGGCGCTGGAGGTCGAGCGCGGCATAATCGGCCGCGAGGCTGCCATCGGCATTGAAGTGGCCGAGCGGCAGGCGCGGGTCGAGGCAGGGCTTGCCCAAACCGAGCTCACACTCACCGCCGCGCAGCAGCGTTGGGAGCGCGAAAAGACGCTGGTTGCCGAAATACTCGAACTGCGCGCCAGGCTGCGCGGCGACGGCGTGCCTCTAGATGTCGTGGAAACGGAGGAGGCACCCACCAAGACAGAGGGCAAGCCGGAGACCGAAAAGGCCGAGGCCGGCGCGAAGGCACCGGCGGCGAGCGATACCCCTCCGACCGATCCGGCCGCCGATCTCGCCCGGCTGCGCGAACTGATGAGTGAACTGGCCGAGGCGCAAGGCGAAACACCGCTGATCCTGCCGTCGGTCGACCGCAACGCTGTGGCAGCAGTGGTTCAGGACTGGACCGGTATCCCGACCGGACGGATGCTGTCGAGCCAGACCGAGAAGGCGCTGCGGCTCGCCGCCACTCTGTCCGAACGCGTGGTTGGCCAGGATCATGCCATGGAGATGATCGCCAAGCGCGTGCAGACCAGCCGCGCCGGGCTCGGCGCGCCGGAAAAGCCGGTGGGCGTGTTCCTGCTCTGCGGCCCCTCGGGCGTCGGCAAGACCGAAACCGCCCTGGCACTGGCCGAAACGCTCTACGGCGGTGAGCAGAACCTGATCTCGATCAACATGTCCGAGTTCCAGGAGGCACATACGGTCTCTACCTTGAAGGGCGCGCCGCCCGGATATGTCGGATACGGCAAGGGCGGAATTCTCACCGAGGCGGTACGACGCAAACCCTATTCGGTGATCCTGCTCGACGAGGTCGAGAAGGCGCACCCGGACGTGCACGAAATCTTCTTCCAGGTCTTTGACAAAGGGATGATGGACGACAGTGAAGGCCGACGGATCGATTTCAAGAACACGCTGATCCTGCTCACGTCGAATGTCGGCTCCGAAGTCATCATGGACCGGACCAGGAATGGCGCGGTACGGGCAGGGCTCGACGAACTGGACACCGCGTTGCGCAGCCCGTTGCTGAAGGTCTTCCCTGCGGCCTTTCTCGGCCGGGTGGTGACCATCCCTTACTTTCCGCTCTCGGATTCGATGATCGAGGCAATCACCCGTCACCAGTTTGCCAAGATCGCTCGCCGGCTGCGTGCAACCAACGACGCGGAACTGGTAATCGGCGACGGTGTCATGGATCTGATCAAGACCCGCTGCACGGAGATCGAGTCCGGCGGCAGGATGATTGACGCCATCCTGACCAACACGCTTCTCCCGGAATTAAGCCGCGGCGTGCTGAACCGGTCACTCGCTGGCGAAAAGATGACAAAGGTGACGGTTGGCGCCTCAGGCCAAGCGTTCACCTATTCCTTCGAATAGGTCCGGCAAATGTTGGGCGGCGCCTTTTCGACGGGGCTCGCGCGCTGAGCGGCCTTTCGTCTTTTTTGACATTGCGGCCTCGCACGCAGTCCCCTCCTTCCGTTCACCAGGGCGATGCGCCTTGAAATTGTTTTTCGCCCAGCGGCTGCGAGTCCATGGGCTATCGAATCGCCGACTTGCTGAAATTCGAGCAGGAAAGCACGGAGAATGTAGCGACCGCATTCTGCTCGACGCCGGCATGTCGCACGACGGATACAGGATTCCACGAGACCTGCGGTGATCACCTGATCCGCGAGCTTCTAGGGTGGCGGTAGGTAGTCACTACTGACGCTATGTAACAAGCGGGCGGCAACGCCCTAAAGACATCCATTTGCCCCGTTTGAGCGTCACCGATTGTGCGGGGCTCGCGAAAGGGCCGCATTACATTGGTCCACAACACCTCGTTACCTCAAGCCGGAGCCGAATGTTTGGTGGTAGATCTCCTCGATTCGATCTGACTCGTCATCAGTTAGCGCTGCGAACTCCTTTTCGCGGGCACGGCTGGAGAGATGACCGTCGTTCTGGTGGAGGAAACGAAAGAGCAGGTCGGTCATGCGTTCGGGCATATCGATGAAGGCATCGACTTGCTGCCGAAACTGATCATAGCGGCGCAGAAAGGCGGTCTGCTCGGGAAGGTCCTGCTCCACGGTCCGCTGGACGCAGGCGTAGAGGAATTCAGCGTGTGGTGTGGCGTCGAAAAAGCGATAGAAGTCGCCCGTGTCGTTCAAGATCCGCACGTTGAATTGCGGCGACGGCTCCCATTCGATCAGCGGCAGCAGGCGCCGCGAATGACTCTCGAGCACCCGCCGGTACTCATCGATCTGCTCCAGAATCGCGGCCGAGACGGGAAACACGACCCCGGGCGGGTTGAAGCCGCGGGCGGCAAGGACGTGATGAATCATGTAGCGGTGAATGCGGCCGTTGCCATCTTCGAAAGGGTGGATGTAGACGAGGCCGAAGGCGAGGATCGCCGCGGCGATTACAGCATCGAGGCCTTGCGCTGGGCCGCGGTCGAACGCAACCATCCCGTCGATGAGCGACGCCAGGTCTTCGGGCCGGGCGCTGATATGATCGGGCAGGGGCATGCGGTTGTCGCGGTCATGCTCGCCGACGAAGCCGCCCTCTTGCCGGAACCCGAGCTTCACGAAACGGGCGTCGCCGAGCACGATCCGTTGCAGGCGAAGCAGCTCATCGCGATCAATCGGCTGGCGGCCAGCCTCGCCAATGGCGCGGCCCCAGCGTTGGATGCGGTCCCGCGGCGGACGCTCGCCCTCAATCGCGTAGCTCGATCGCGAATCCTTGAGCAAAAGGAAGGCTGCGGTCCGCGCGAGAAGGTGACGCGGCACCTCCGCGAGGATCGCCTGCGCGCGCTGCGGCAGGTCGAGGCCGATGAACTCTTCGAGAAGTTTCGTGCGAAAAACCATCGGGCAGAAATTGGGTGTGCCGGGCAGATTGTCCTTTACGCGGTAGCGGGAAGCAGTCTTGTCCGGCGCAGCCCACTGCAGCCCAGGATCGATAACCGGAACGTACCGTCCGGCTTCTGCGTCGGGAAGATCCAGGCGCATGCCCGTCAGCCACTCATAAAGGAACCAGATGCGGCGAGCGTAACTCCCGGTCGGGCTTTCGCGCACGAGCGCCTCGATCGGCCCGGGACCTGTTGCCAGGAATAACCGCTTTATGACAGCAAGATCAAGACCCTCATATTTTAGGGCGAAGGTCAGGTGGCCTTCAAGCGTCGGGCGAGGGGCGTGGCGCGGTGTCATGATGCGCCAGCCGTCCTGCTCGATTATGCGGTGGTGCTCACCGATAGCGGAAAGCGTGCGCGGCAGCGGCACGGCGATCTTGTACCCGTCGATCAGGGCGCTGTACCCGGCGGGTGTCGCCTTTTCAGGAAGGCGGATTTCCTGAAAAACGGTAATAGGGCCTGAAAATTGATGCTGATCCGGGACGTTCATGAAGTTTGTGATTGCATCGTGAAATTTAGTTATGATGAGCAAATCGTATGAAAAACGATACTGGCTTATGAAAAACAATTCTGCAACGCTCATTTGACTGAAAAAGAACGACCTGGCGCGTGCGCGAGCGCGTCCTCGAAATTTCGACCGCTGCGGCCCTGCCTTGGATCCCTCGGTGGTCAGCGAAGGATTTGTCGGCGTGACCGCAGTCGTCCATCTCGAAGGCGCGAAGACCGGCCGACCGATCAGGCGTTGTCAAGGAGATTTGCCAGAGAATCGAGGGCGTGGTCTCAGCGGAAGTCGCAGCGACCGACGTCGACGGCATGAGCTCTGAGGGAGACAACGACCGACCGGACCCAGAGCAGGCACACTTTTGGATGGCGCCTGCGTCGCGAGTCATCGGTTGATAACTGTGGGAAGCGGGATCCCTGCCATTCAAGGCGCTAGGTGCCGCCTTGTCTGAGATTTTGGACGAGATCGGGATAGAACGCCGCCAGGCAGGTGCTGCCCTGATGTCTCACCGACGGGTAGATAATTCCAATCCCCTGTTCGTCTTTTCGTAGGCCTTTTTAGGCTCGTCGGCGAGAAATTCCCAGTGCACCTGTTGGTGCGCTCATCAAAACCGCGTCAGCCAATCAAGGTGAGGCGCGAGGGGGCTTTGTCGCTCCAACGCCAGAGCGCGAGATTTAAGTCGCTGTCGGGCGCGCCGGGCGCGAAACTTTTGACCAACAGCGCATTGAACCCACTGGCCGTCAGGCGCCGGGCAATGGCCTGGGTTCTCGCCTCTCCAGAAACTTTCATCTGGTGATTGGCTTCCCTCAGCGCCGTCATTACCGATAGCGAGGAATAGAGCGCTGGTACGCCCTTCGGATCGAATCGTCCTCGGCGCCGCGGCCCGACAGCGGTTGTCGCGCATAGATCGCTTGTATCGGCGGCGCATCGGATGTGCCCCTATTCCAATGCCATCAGGGGCAATGTCGAAGTGGCGCTTTCGGCGGTGGCACTTCCGGCAAAGGCAGCATGCCCTTAGAGATCACAACCAGACCCGAGGACCTCCCGGCGGCTTCCGGCGGGATTCGGCGGCTTGATCAGCAGCTCTGCTTTGCGCTCTATTCGGCAAGCGGGCTGATGACCCGGCTTACCGGCCGCTGCTCGATCCGCTGGGGCTGACCTATAATATCTGGCGATGCTCGCGCTATGGGAGCGAGCGCCAAGCTGGGTGGGCGAGCTTGGCGAAGTGCTTGGGCTTGATTCGGCGACGCTGACGCCGTTGCTCAAGCGTAAGCGCGAATTTCCCCGCACCTTTTGCTGTTGAGTGCTCTGATGCACAAGGTGTCCACCGAAATAGGTGGACACCAAGTGATCGAAGAAGATGAGCAGAA
>NZ_JAMYUP010000049.1:0-40164 GCF_040323155.1 Mesorhizobium sp. M0060 | reverse complement strand
CTTCGTGCTCCCGGTGCCCCACGTCCCGGATGGGCTCACCATAAGGCCGTTCCAAAACAAGAACAGCAGGACGAAAAGGCACCACAGATCACATACCGGATAACGGAAAGATCGACAGCGCCACGCAGAAGAGCAGCAGCAGGTAGGTCGGGAGCGTTTTCGCCAGTTTCATGCCGACCTCAATAGGTGGTTTCGCGATTGAGCAGACGGAACTGAACGAAGGTGATGGCCAGGATCAGCAGGAACATCAGGAAAGACAGCGCCGAGGCGTAGCCGATGTTGAGTTCGAAGAAGGCTGCCTCGAACACATGCAGGCTGAAGAACCGTGTCGCGTCGGCCGGTCCGCCCTTAGTTATCAGATAGGCCGGCGCCAGCTCCTGCAACTGGCTGATCGTGCTGACAACGGCGATGAAGAGCGTGGTCGGCGTCAGCAGCGGCCAGGTCAGATAGCGGAACTGCTGCGCCGGCGTGGCGCCGTCGAGGGATGCGGCATCATAGAAGTCGGACGGGATCGACTGCAACGCGGAAAGGTAGATCAGCATGGCATAGCCGACATCCTTCCAGACCGTGATGGCGATGAGGGTCGGCAGCGCGGTCGAGGTGTCGCCGAGCCAATTCTGCGTCGGCAGGCCAAGCTCGGCAAGGAAGCTATTCAAGATGCCCGTGTAGGGATCGAGGATTGCCTGCCACATCAACGCGACGATCACGAAGGAGGTGATATAGGGAAAGAAGATGATTGCGCGGATCAGAGTGCGTCCCGGGATAGGCCGGTTGAGCACGACCGCCAGTCCGAGGCCAATGGCGATGCTGGCCGCGGTGACGCCTATCGCGAAGGCCAACGTCACGAAGAGCGACTGCCGAACGCGCGCGTCGCCGAGGGCAGCAACGTAGTTGTCCAGTCCGGCGAATTGGCTCTCGCCGATCAGCGGCTGGCCGCTGTACAGGCTCGCCCAAAACTCCAGCCCTATCGGATAGAAGAAATAGACCGAGAAATACAGGATCGCGGGCGACAGCAGCAGGTAAGCGATAAGCGTTTGCCGTGTGCGGCGGCTGAAGCGGCCGGCTCGGCGGATCGGTATGGCGCCGACGCGAATGTCCGTGCCGGCCGTATCGGTGCTGCCGCTGACAATCATCGGCCTAGTTGTTGGCCAGGATGACGTTGGCCTCGGCCGCGAATTTCGGCATGATCTCAGCTGCTGGCTTCTGATTATAGACGATATCCTCGAGCGCACTTTGCAGGAGCTTCTCGATTCGCGCGTGCTTGCCGGTGAGGCGCAGGTCGGCGGTGACGTCTTGCGCGTAAGGCAGGCATTTGCTGAAGCTGCCGATGACCGGATCGGCTTGAACCTCGGCGTTTTCGGCCCAGGATTTGCGCGGCATCGTCATGCCCGCTTCCTTGGTAGCCGCTAGTTCCGTGTCGAGCGCGACGAGCCGCTTCAACAATTCCCAGGCTTCCTTCGGGTGCTTCGCGTCTTTCGGGATCATCACGCTGACGCCGCCTGCGAACGTCGCCTGCACCTTGTGCTTGAGTGAGGGAGCAACCGCCCAGTTGAGCTTCGGGTTG
Organism: Mesorhizobium sp. M0060; assembly: GCF_040323155.1. Lineage (NCBI taxonomy): Bacteria > Pseudomonadati > Pseudomonadota > Alphaproteobacteria > Hyphomicrobiales > Phyllobacteriaceae > Mesorhizobium > Mesorhizobium sp. M0060. The sequence goes on along the minus strand of NZ_JAMYUP010000049.1, from coordinate 38,600 downwards.
CCCGAGCGGATCGGCTTCACGTCCCACGGACCGGTAATGATCATGGCGACCCGGTTGGCTGTGAACAGCTTTTGCGGACCCTCGTAATCAGCGCCCGCCACCGGATTGGTGGCTGCCTTTTCCTTATGGATCAAGTCGGCAAGGAACTGGATCGCCGCGATCGCTTCGGGACTGTCGAGATTGACCTTGTTTGTCTTGGGGTCGTAATAGGTCGCGCCGTTCTGCAGCAGCCACGACCAGTAGTATCCGATGCTGGGGTTGGGAGCGAAGCCGAAACGGGCACCGCTCGTCGTCGCTTTGGCGACCTTCAGGAAATCTTCCCAGGTCGCCGGCGGCGCGTCGAAGCCCGCATGCTTCAGCATATCGACGTTGTAGACGAGGGTGGCGCAGGTGAGGTGGATCTGGACGCCATAGTACTGGTCGCCGAGCTTGTTGCGCCCGACCGAATAGGCTTGCCAATCGTCGGGATAGCCGATCGCCTTGCCGTCTTGTTGGATGAAGTCGTTTAGCGGCCGCAGCAGATTGCGCTGGCCAAACTCCTGCACCCAGCCGCCGGGTTCGGCGACGAGATCGGGCGGGCTCTTCGCCGCAAAATCCGCCACCAGCTTGGTGCGCATATCCGGCCACTGGAATTTCTCCCACTGCACCGACCATCCGGGATGATCGGCCTCGAACTTCGCTATTACATCGGCATAGGCTTGATAGGCGTGGCCGGCATTCCAATAGAGCGTCAAGGTCTCGGCATGGGCCGCTGTCGCGGTCGCCAGGGCCGCGCCCAAAACCATGCCGTGCAGGAATCCGACTGGATTGTAGCGGCTCATCTTGGTCTCCTCCCAGGTTTGCCACCCGCCTTCCTATCAATGGACGGCGCGCCATATTATTCGATTAATATACCCGCTATATTGCAGTTTTTGTCAAGCTCCGAGTGTAATGCAGTGCATTGGTTCTGGCCGAACTCGGGCGGAGCTATCTGCAGCGCGCGATGGCGAAGTTGCTACCGGTACCGGTATGGACGGTCGCGGCTTAACCTGGAAAGATTGTGAAACCGCCGTCGACGCGGATGACCTGCCCGTTGATAAAGCGCGCGCGCGGACCGGCGAGGAAGGCCACCGCTTCGGCGATCTCTTCAGGCTCCGCATACCGGTTCAGCGATTTCTTGCTCGAGTCCATGCGCTGCGGATCGACCACGCGGCTCGCCTGGAACCGTGCCGTCTTGGTGGCGCCAGGGCTCACCGCATTGACGCGTACGCCATCGTCGATCAATTCCTTGGCGAGGCAGCGCGTATAATGGACGACGGCTGCCTTAAGCGTCGAGTAGACCACCTCGGGCGAGCATCCGATATGCGCTGCCGCCGAGGCAATGTTGATCACCGAGCCTGAGCCACGCTTGACCATCGGCGGAACGAACGCCTGGCAGACCAGCATCGTGCCGATGAGGTTGTTCTCGGTCAGGACCTTGATGTCGTCGTAGTCGATGTCGAGTGCGTTGTTGGGACTGGGCTTTACCCCCTTGGCGCCGATGTCGCCGCCGGCGCAGTTGACCAGAATGTGCACGTCGCCGAGATCCGCCTCGATCTTCCTCTTCATTTCGGCGACGGCCTGCTTGTCGCCGATGTTGCCCGTGACCGCGGTCACCCGCGTCCCATGCTTCTCCAGACCCTTGGCGGAGTCGCCGAGATCCGCGAATTCGGCGTATTGAGATGGCCGGGTCCAGTCGAGGTCGTGAACCGCGACGTTTGCGCCGAGTTCGGCCAGGCGGTCGGCCATCACGCGGCCGAGGCCGCGCCCCGAGCCGGTGACGAAGGCCGTCAGGCCGCTGAGTTCTCGGGTGGTCATGCTGATTTCTCCATTGCAATGAAACCGAACGTCTTCATGTTGGCGGTGCTGCGGCGGATCATGTCGAGCTCATACGAAGCGAGCGCGCCGTCATCATCGCGCTCCCACGGCGTGCGGTAGTCGGCGTCGTCCGCAAGCCGGTTTACGCGCGCAGCACTCAGGCAGGCCGCGAACTCGCGTGCGGTCTTCGGCGCATATCCGTTCCACCAGTCGTCGGTGAGACAGCGAACGTGACGGGCCTCCAGCGCGCCTGGCTCGAGCACGGCCGTCAGCGTGTCGTGGTGCTCGCCAAGGATGGCTGCCAGTTCGGCGAAAGGCACGGCGCCATCCCCGATCGCGCAGCGGACCAGACGATAGCCCTCATCCGTGAACTGCACGCGATAGTCCTTGAGGTGGAGGTGGCGGACATGCGGCGCGATCCGTCGCGTGAAGGCAAGCGGCGCCTCGCCGACGGGGAAGGTGTTGCCGGTGTCGTAGGTGATGCCGACACCCGGCCCGCCGAGTTCGCAAAACGCGACCAGTTCGTCGCTGCCGAAGTCCTGATGGTTCTCGATGCCGAGCACCCGGCCCTCCGCCGCCGCCCGCGGTCCCCATTCCGTCAAGGCAGCGCGGATCATCGCGTTGAACTCGCGCCATTTCTGGCCCCATGCGTTGCGGTCGCCGCACAGGACGGGCGTCAGCGCGATACGGATCGTCGTCGCTTCGAGCAGGCGCGCAGCCCGAAAGGTGTTGTCCAGCGGACCTGCCACGAGAAGTCCGCCGCTCACCACCGGGACGATGTCAAGCGCGGTCAGACGCCTGCGCAGGGCGACGATTTCGGCGTCCGGCAAGTCGCTCAACCAAGGTTCGTAGATCTCGAGCGTGCGTGCGCCCAGTTCCTGCGCCAGTGCTATGAAGCCCTCCAGCCCCACCCCGGCCGAATTGTGCCGCGGCGTGCCGCGGCCCTGCAGGCCGAGATAGTAGGTCAGTCCGTAGGGGTTGAGGCCGAGACGAAGCATCAGCTTGGCAGTTCCAATGAAGAGCGGGGAGGGGTCACTATCGCAGGCCGGCATCGACGGTGATGGACTGTTTCGTGATCATGCGGCTGTCATCCGCTGCCAGGAAGAGCACCGTCCGTGCAATCTCCTCGCCCAGGAGGACGCGGCGGATCAATTGTCGCTGCACCGTCTGGTCGACTGCCTCCTGCGTCTTGAACCACAACTCGCGCTGCCGCTCGGTCATGACGGCGCCGGGTTCGACCGCATTGACGCGGATGTCGTCGGGTCCGAACGACCGCGCCAACGCACGCGTCAGGGCCACCACCGCCCCCTTGGCGGTGGCATAGGTCACCATCTGGTCCGCTCCGAAACGCCAGGCGATGGAGGAGAAGTTTATGATCGAGCCGAAGCCGAGTTCCTTCATATGCGGATGCACTGCCTGCGCGGCGAAGAAGTGATGCCGGAGATTGACGTCGAAGCTGCGGTCCCAATATTCGGCCGTCACCGCGTCGATGGGATGGCGCTGATCATTGGCAGCGTTATTCACCAGGACGGCGACCGGACCAAGCCGCAATCGCACGCCTTCTACCGACGCCTGCAGCGCATCGACGTCGGTCACATCGCAATGGAGATACAAGGGGGCTCGCCCGGCGGCAGCACCGAGCTCGCGCAGCAATGCCTCCGCGGGTTCATCCTGTACATCGAGAAAGGCCACGCGGGCGCCATTCGCCACGAAAGCGCGGACCATATCGGCTCCGATCCCGGAGGCGCCGCCGGAGATCAGCACGACCCGATCGGTCAAGCTGGGATAAGTTGCGAATTGTACGGACATCAAATCACAGAAGCGCCTTGGTTGTTGGGTCGAACAGGCAGGCACGCGACATGTCGATGCCGAGCACTATCGTCTCGCCCATGACGGGAGCGTCGTCCGGCTCGAAACGGCCGGTGATCTCCAGATCACCCAGCCTGAGGACGGCAAGCGTCTCGGCGCCGGTCGGCTCGACCAACTCGACCGGCGCCTGCATGGACGCCACAGCCGGTTTCCGCGACTTCAGGTCCGTCGTGAAACGGTAGATATGTTCCGGCCGGATACCGAGCACGACGTCCTTTGGCGCACCGGCGGGCAGCGGCGCGGCGAGGACAAGACTAGCGTCGCTGCCGTCAGCGGCGCGTACCGAGATGCTGGTTGAGCCGGTAGACCGGGCGGGAATGAAATTCATCGCCGGCGATCCCATGAAACCGGCAACGAACATGTTGGTCGGCCGGTCATAGATCCGCTTCGGCGTGTCGAACTGCTGCACCGAGCCCTGGTTCATCACCGCGATGCGGGACGCGAGCGTCATCGCCTCGACCTGATCGTGGGTGACGTAGACCGTGGTCTTGCCGACGCGATGGTGGAGCTTCTTGATTTCGGTACGCATGTCGACGCGCAGCTTGGCGTCGAGGTTGGACAAGGGCTCGTCGAACAGAAACAGCTTTGGGTCGCGTACGAGGGCGCGCCCCATCGCTACGCGCTGCCGCTGGCCGCCCGAAAGCTGGCCGGGCTTGCGTTTAAGCAGCTGTTCGATCTGCAGGAGGGCGGCAACCCGCTGTACAGCTTCTGCTTGCACCGCTTTTGGCACGCCGCGGCTCTCCATGCCGAAGGTGATGTTCTGGCGCACCGTCATCGTCGGATAGAGGGCGTATGACTGGAATACCATCGCAATGTCGCGGTCTTTGGGTTGCACCGAGTTCACCAGCCGGTCGCCGATCCAGATCTCGCCCGACGTGACGGTTTCCAGACCGGCGATCATAGCGAGCAGGGTTGACTTGCCGCAGCCCGACGGGCCGACAAGGGCGATGAATTCGCCGGTCTTAGCCTCGAGATTGATGCCGGCAAGAATCTCGAGCGAGCCGTAGCTCTTGTGAAGGTTGCGGATCATCAACGCGGACATGGACGACGCCTCATTTGATGGCGCCCTGGGTGAGGCCGCGCACGAAGTATTTTCCGCCGAACAGATAGATCAGCAGCGGTGGCAGCGCGCCGATCAGCACGGCGGCGCTCATCACATCGTAAGCACGCGCGGTCGTGCCGCCGGCCGTGAGCGCGACCAACGCCGCCGTAATCGGCTGCTGCTGGCCCGATGTGAAGACGACGCCGAACAGATACTCGTTCCAGATGCCGGTGAACTGCCAGATGACGGTGACAATCAGAATCGGCGGCGACAGGGGGAGGATGATCTTGCGGAAGATTCGCCAGAACCCGGCGCCATCGATGCGAGCCGCCTTGATAAGGTCGTCCGGTATGCTGACGTAGAAATTGCGGCAGAACAGGGTCGTGAACGAGATGCCCTGGACGACGTGGATCAACACCAGCCCGTATGTGGAATTGGTCAGGCCGAGCTTGCCGAGCAGGAACGCCCACGGCATCAGCGAAATCTGGCCGGGCATGAAGACGCCGAGCAGCATCAGATTGAAGATCAGTTCGGAACCCCGGAAGCGCCATTTGGAGAGGATGTAGCCGTTCATGGCGCCGAGAATGGTCGAGATGATCGTGGCGGGGATCGTCATCGCCAGCGAGTTGAAAAAATTGCGCTTCATGCCCTCGCAGGTACCGCTGACGCAGTAGGTTCCCCAGGCTTGCGCCCACGCGTCGAGGCGGAAGCTGCGAGGCACGGAGATGAGGCCGTTGCGGGCAATCTCCGACTGCTCGCGCAGTGAGTTGAAGATCACCACCAGCAACGGCACGAGATAGACGACCGCGAAAAGCGTCAGCACGGCATAGACAAGGAAGCGGCTCCAGAAATGCCGGCGCGTAGCCGCGGCAGCTTCCGGATCAGGGCGGGCCGGATCAAAGCGGCGGGCATCGGGGCTAATTTCAGCCATTGCGGCCCTCCGCCCGCCTGCGCCAGACGATCCACAAGGAGTACGGCACCAGCACCACCGCGACCGCTGCGAGCATCATCATGGCCGCGGCGGCACCCTCGCCGATTTGCCCGCGCTGGAACATCAGGTCGTAGACGTAGATGGCGGGGAAGGTGGTGGACACACCTGGCCCGCCCCGCGTCAACGCCGCCACTAGGTCGAACGTCTTGATGGCGAACTGTATCTGAATGACCGCCACCGCCAGGAATATCGGGGCGATGGTTGGCAGGATGACCCGCCGATAGGTCCGGAAAACCGACGCGCCGTCGATTTGCGCGGCTTTGACGAGATCCGGATCGACCGACCGCAGACCAGCCAGGAAAAGTGCCATCGCGAAGCCGGACGACTGCCAGATACCGGTTATGATCACCGCATAGATCGCCGTGTTGCGGTTGGCCGTCAGGGCGAAGCTGAAGTCGGTCCAGCCGAGCCCCCGAACGAAGCCCTGGATACCGTCGACAGGGTTATAGAGCCAGCTCCACACCGTACCGGTGACGATGAACGACACCGCCAGAGGGTAGAGAAAGATGGTGCGCCAAACCGCTTCGCCGCGGACGCGCTGGTCGATAGCGATCGCGAGCAGCAGGCCGACCGCCATCGAGCCAACGATATAGAAGCCGCCGAACAGGAAGAGGTTCGTATAGGCGATGTTCCAGCGCCGGTTTGCCCAGAGCGAAGCGTAGTTGTCCAGGCCAACGAACCCATAGGTCGGCAACAGCGACGAGTTCGACAGCGAAATATAGAGCGTCCACAGCGTGAAGACGAAAACATAGACGAAACTCGCCGCTATCGACGGCGCCAGCACCAGAATGGGCACCATCGTGCCCAGGCGCTCGCGCCACGGACGGGCCGCGGCAGCTGGTACAATCAGATCATGGGTGGACATCGGGCTGCTCCGGCGAAGTCAGGCCGGGCGCTTTGCCCCCGGCCATCATCGGCAGCTTCACTTTTGCGCTTCGGCCGCATCCGCCATCGCATTGGCGGCGTCCTGCGCACTCATATCCGGCGTCGCTACAAACTCGGTGATGGTATCCATCATTGCGCCGCGGACCTTTTGCGGGACCGTCATGTTGTGCGCCATCGAACGGACGAGCGTGCCGGCGGCGATCGAGGCTTGCAGATCCTTTTGCGAGAGTTGCTGGCAGGGATTGAAGCCGTTCGAAAGATCGACGTCGAGGCGCGCCGGGATGGAGCCCTTGGTCTGATTGAAAATGGTCTGGAACTCGGGCGACAGGATGATGCTGGCGAGCAGTTTCTGCCCCTCAATGTAGTCCGGGTCCTTCTGCTTGAAGAACACGACCGAGTCTGAATTCAGGATGAAGCCCGGCTTGCCCCAATCGGTCGGCGCCTGGGCACAGACATAGTCGGTGCCCTCCTTGAAGCCGCCGGCGGTCAGCAGGCCGATCGTCCAGTCCCCCATGATGTGGAAGGCGGCCTCGCCGCGGCCGACCAGATGCGACATGGTATCCCAATCACGCCCGTTCATGCCGGGGTCCATGTACTTCGAGGTCATGATGCGGAACTGCTCGAAGGCCTTGACCATGCCGTCGCTGCGCATGGCGTCGACGTCGCCCTCGACGAAGGCCTTCTTGTAGAGATCGAGGTCCTGACCGTACACGACCACTTCGAAGACGGTCGAGTCGGTCCAGTCGGCGGTCGAGTGCGAAATGCAGATCTTGCCGCTGGCCACGATCTTGTCGCAGGCGGCGTTGAATTCCGCCCATGTCTTCGGCACCTCGGTAACGCCTGCGTCCTTCATGACCTTCGGCGACGCCCACAGCCAGTTGATGCGGTGAATGTTCATCGGCGCCGCCACCCAATTCCCGGTCGGCTTCATCACCGGCAGCAATTCGGGAGCGACGACCTTCTCCCAATTTTCCGCCTTGGCCAGTTCGTCGAGATTGGCTGTCATGCCCGTCTCGTTCCATTCGGCGATCTCGGGCCCCTTGAGCTGCACAGCGGGAGGTGCGTTGCCGGCGATCACGTCGGCACGCAGTTTGGCCAGGGTATTGGCCGTATGGCCTGCGATGGAGGTCTGCTGCCAGGTGCCACCCTTGGCGGTAAACATCTCGCCGAGCTTGGCAATAGCCTGGGCGTCCGATCCGGTCGCCCATTGATGCAAGAGGTTGGTCTTGGGCTCCGCGAACGCTGCGCCCGCGACAAAGGTGTAGGCCGTTGCGGCCACAAGGGCCGTCCTCAGATATTTCATCGTTTCACTCCCATATGTGATGCACGGTTCGTATCGACCGCTTGTGGCCCGCGATTTGAGGTCGTGGCCGGTGAGATGCAGTAATCTCCGTTCTTTCCAAGATGACATATTTGGGCTATCAGTCAACGTCCTTTGTGCTCATCATGAACAAACCTTCGCTTAGAAATTGGTTGATCGACAGGCCGTCCGCATCGCCGGAGAGCCTGATCGTCCGATGCCTGCGTGAGCGCGGCGTGCTTTCAGCGTCGCAGATCACGCACATCACCGGTTTGGCGCGGTCGACGGTTTCAACCGCGCTCAATGGCTTGAAAAAGTCCGGAATGGTGATCGAATCCTCGGCCCATCATGACGGGGCCAGGGGCATCGGCAGGCCTGCCGCGACATTGACGCTCAATCCCGCCGCAGGCACCTGCGTCGGCATCCATCTGGCCCTCGACGAGATGCGGTGCGTCGTTGCCGACGTTTCGCATTCTTTCATTGCCGAACAAACTATTCCCATGGGTCTGGACTACCAGCCGCAACAGGCGGCTCAGCTCGCCAAGTCAGTGATTGCCCAATGCTACGAAGAGAACGGTCTGCCGATGGCGGGGCTCCTGGGGGTTGGGGTCTCCGTCTCGGGCCCTGTCAGCCGCGAAGGAGTGGTGCTGCGCGCGAGTATCGTTCCGACCTGGGCCGGGGTCAACATCCGCGATGTGTTCGGGCCGGTTCTCGAACAGCCGATCTTTGCCGACAATGAAAGCAACTGCTCGGCCATTGCGGAGTTGATGTGGGGCGCGGCCGTCGGCCAGGACGATTTCGTACTATTCAAGATCGATCTGGGCGTCGGCGGGGCCATTGTCCAGCATGGCCGGCTGGTGAGCGGCATCGGCGGCGGCGCCGGCGAATTCGGGCACATCAGCATTGATCCCGGCGGCGATCTTTGCCGGTGCGGAAATCGCGGATGCCTGGAGCTCTATGCCAGCTTTGCCCGGCCGCTCGATCAGATTTCGCGCATCGTGCGGCGGCCGGTCACGATGGACGACGTGATCATGATGGCAGAGCAGGGCGATGTGAGGGCGCTGCGGATGATCGAGGATACCGCCGAGTTCGCCGGCCGCGGTCTTGGCTTGATCGGTTCGGTGCTCAATCCGCCACTCATCATCATCGGCGGCCGCATGGCCTTGGCGGGCGACATTCTCCTGGCACCACTGATCGCGTCATATGAACGCCACACGCTGATCAAGTCCCGCGATGTCGCGCCCGCGCTGCGCACGCGGATAATCGTTGGCAAGCACACGGAAAACGATGCATTGCTCGGTGCGGTCGGCCTCGTGCTGCGCCACAACAGCCGTCTTCAATGATCCGGCCTTGTTTCGAGCGGTGCTCTGACGTTGCGAGTTGCTGGCCGAAGCGGCGGTGCTGATGTTGCCTACGCGACACGCATTGTGCGCTGCCTCGGCTTGATCGCGGTGGCGAGCAGCAGGCCGGCGACGATAAAGGCGGCGCCGGCGAGATCGTAGTCGTGCAAGCTTTCGCCAAGGAAAAGATAAGCGAGCACGGCGACGAAGGCAGTCTGCAGATAGAGCAGCATGCTGGCGCGCCCGGCGCCAAGCGTCTCGACGCTACGATTATAGAGATAGTACATCAGAGCGCCGCCCGGGCCAGCGATATAGGCGAGAGCCAGAAGGCCGTTCGCATGCAGCGCCGAACGATCCCCGGAAAACAGTTCCCAGAGATAGAGGGGCAGTGCGGCCAGCGCGCCGGCTCCCAGCAGCAGGACCACCATCGGCAGAAGCTCGATAGCGAATTTGGAGCGACGCAGCAGCACGGTGTAGAGGCCCCAGCAAAACGCGCTGCCGACGATCCACAACTCGCCGGGATTGAACTGCAGCTGCATCAGCGCGGCAAGGTCGCCGCGCGCCACGATCACCACCATCCCGATCAGAGCGAGCAGCGCTCCAAGCGCCTTCCAGACACCGAGGGGCTCCCCGAGCACGAAGCGGGCAAGCACCATGGTCATGATCGGCGACAGCGCCATGATGATGCCGGCGGTTGTCGCGTTGGTGTAGTTGAGGCCCGTGTAGATCATGCCCTGACACAGGGCCAACCCGATGGCGCCGATGACCAGCACCTCGATCGCGCGGGATTGGATCAGCACGAGCATCGCCCCGTGATGGTGATGGACGATAGGCAGCAGGATCGCGCAGGCGAGCGTCAGCCGCCAGAAGCAGAGCGCCCAAGGCGGCATCTCGGGGGCAACCCACTTGGCGGCGATGTAGACGCCGGCCGACAGGAGCCAGCAGAACGTCGCGAGGGAATAGGCGAGCGGAAGCGATGCGCCGGGTGTCGCCTTCGCTACACTTGGATGTGCTATCGGCAGCGATTGGATGTCCGTCTCCTCCCACCGCAGACTTTAGCAAATTTGCTGCATCTTGCCGAGCAGCAACAACAGCTATTTTACCAATCTAATCCAAAACGGTGGGTCATTGCGGGTCCTGCCGCTCACGGTCGAGCAATGGCTGGAACACACGCGTTCCACGCAAAACGCCTGGTTTGCGCCCTTGCATGAAATTGCCGCCCTTGTACGATCCTGTCATACGACGGCCAGCCAGAAGGTACGGGTGGACCAGCTGCCCTCCTACGACCGGCCGGTCCTCTTGACGGAACGTCGTTCCCCTAAGGCAGAGCGGCTAAAAACCTACCGGCTGAACCGATGCGAGTGGATCGTGAATAGGCTGCCTCCCCTCAAGAGCCTGCAAGCGTTCGACGCCGCTGCCAGGCACCTCAGTTTCAAGAAGGCGGCGGAAGAACTGCATGTTACCCCGACGGCAATCAGCCATCAGGTGAAGCTGCTCGAAGAGCGCATCCAGCGTAAGCTCTTCAACCGCCTTGTGCGGTCACTTTCCCTGACCAAAGCAGGCGAAACCTATGCTCCGCTGGTTGAAAGGGTTTTTCTTATCTTGAACTGGCTTCAGAGGAAGTCGGCGACGCCACCGCGACGGGCGAGTTGTCAGTGACAACGACGACCTCTTTTGCCACCAAATGGCTGATGCCGCGATTGAGCCGGTTCCGGCAACGCCATCCGGACATTGTCATCAAGGTGAGCGGGTCCGACGAGACTGTCGACTTCACACGCCACAACTTCGATCTCGCTATTCGTTACGGCTTCGGTGATTACACCGACTTGAGCACGGTTTGGGTGCTGTCGGACAAGGCCGCCGTGGTTTGTTCCCCCTCGCTGCTCGTGGGTACATCTCCGGGCGACTATGCGGCGGCCGTTTCGCGCGGTCCGCTCATTCACTATGAATGGTCGGGATTCACCAAACGCGATCCAAACTGGTCCACCTGGTTTCACGCGGTCGGTCTGGATGGTGTCCATGTTCCAGCCAGCGCGGTCTACAGTGATGAGCACATGTGCATACAGGCGGCGATCGACGGTAACGGTTTTGCGCTGGTAGGGTTGATTGCCGCCGCTGATGATATCGTGCAAGGCCATCTGGCATTGGCGTCTCCCGTAATGCTCCCCAACAAGAACTATTACCTGATCTGCCCCGAAACCCGCGCTAGCAATCCAAGGGTGGCGGCGTTCCGGGAATGGCTGCTCGAGGAGGCCGACGTTTTCCGCGATAGTCGCGCCGGCGAACTTATTGAAGATCAAACCGTGCTATCCGGTCCGCTCACCTGACAGCTGAGCAATCCTCGCTTCATCGCCTGACAATTTTTGATAGGTTTTGCCGTGTTTCTTGGCGCAGGCAGCATTCGATATTGGCAAGCCTTTCGAGGACAGGAAACGCGTCCGGGCCACGGCGAGGGGACCGCGTGAGACCTTAGACGGAACCAACTTGCGACAACACCGTCGGCAATCGCTTTATACCGTCCGCGCGACGGGCGCCGCTGTCTGAGGAGCCGTCGGGCTCAACCAGGCGGCGGCTTTCGTTTGAGTGGCATGCCGATGATTTTATTCAGCCGTCGGCTCAAATCAAATCGGGCGTCCATCGTGCATGTGTCTGATAGGTCTGCGGCAAATGCAAATTGGAGCAGATCACAATGGCTACTATTCTTCACATTGACGCCAGCGCACGGGTCTCGCGCTCGCTTTCGCGGGCTCTATCCGCAAAGTTCATCGAAGCTTGGATGGCGCGTAACCCCGGCGACAGGGTCATCCGGCGTGATATCGGCGCAAATCCGCCCCCGGCCACGACAGAACCGTGGATCGCCGCCGTCTTCGCCAAACCCGAACAGCTTACCGAGGACCAGCGACAATTGATCGCTTTTTCCGATACGCTGATCACCGAACTCGAAGCAGCGGACATCATCGTCCTGGGCACGCCGATGTACAATTATGGCATGCCCACGGCCTTGAAGGGATGGGTCGATCAGGTCGTCCGCGTCAACAAGACGTTCACCTTCGATCTTGGGCGAGGGGACTTCCCGTTGGAGCCGGTGCTTTCGGATAAAACACTGGTGCTCCTGAGTTCTTGCGGAGAATTCGGTTTCGAGCCGGGCGGCATTCGCGGCCATATGAATCATCTCGACACCCATCTGCGAGCCATCAAGCACTATCTCGGCGTCGATGATATGCATCATATCGGGATTGAGTATCAGGAATTCGGCGGTGACCGGCATGTCAGATCGATCGCGGCCGCGCATGCCGCAATTCCGGCTCTTGTCGATCGGTTGTCGGTTCCGCACGTCGCTTATGCGGCTGCTTCTTGATTGCCCGTTCGTAATACTCACCGTGCTTGCCGGTCAAAGGCTCGGAAGCAAGGAGGTCGACGATGGCATTTGGCTCGTAAGCTTCATGCATTATGATTTGGGATATAACGACCTGGAACAGAGGACCTTGCAGGCCATCGACAACCCGTTCGGCACGAGGTTGTCACACATGTCTTAGGTACGTTCTGTTACCCATGTCCCCGGGCCGTACAATCAGAATTTTGGTAGCGGGAGAGGGATACCGCCAATACAGTGCGGCCACTGAATTCATTTGCTAACTCGACTCCTTTGCAAGTTATAGGGCGGTTTGCAGCCTTAAATCGTGTCCCCGCAACCACTTCTGTCATAGTACGATAACCGTCTCGGTCTAACCGAGGCGGTTTTTTCGTGCGGCGAATTTGAAAATGTCTGGATTGCGTAAGGCCGGGCATTAAGGCGCATATTTTGCGCGAAGGCCTTCATGAACCTCAATCATCGGCGGAATGCGCCGTGCAGCGTGCAGCGGTGGTGCTTCGACGTAGAAATCGGAAAACACGCTCGCAGCAACTCTGCACTACGCAGATGTTCGCCCACCTCCGGCCACGCAACATCGATCCGCAATTCGGGGCCATGTGGGCACATTTCAGACATTCAGTCAGCCAACGAGACACTGACGAATGGCGGCCCCTGGACTCAAAACAGACGACGTGGACATCCATATTTCAAGAATCGACAAGCGCTGATAGATCCGATATCGCCCGTCGAATTACTCCTTCCACTTTCGATCGTTCCTCGCCCGTGATCGGGAGACGTGGCTTTCGGACATGTTCCGGGGCGCCGTACACTAGGTGCTCGGCAAATTTGATGTACTGGACCAGCTTGACGTCCGTATCGAGATGGAACGCCGGCGTCATCAATCGGTACAATGGAAGTGCTCTCGTGAAGTCACAGCTGCGTGCCATGTTGAAGAGCGATACGCACTCGGCGGGCCATGCATTCGTCATCCCGGAGACCCACCCGATCGCACCCAGAGCCAGGCTTTCCAGGATAAGATCGTCCACGCCGCAAAAGACATCGAAGCGATCTCCGAAGGCGTTGAATAGGTCCGTAACCCTGCGGATATCACCGGTCTCTTCCTTGATGGCCACGATGCCGGGCACATCGACCAGCGCCTTTAGCGTTTCGACGTCGACGTCAACCTTGTACGCAATCGGATTGTTGTAGATCATGACGGGCAGATCGCTCGCTTCAGCCACCGTTTTGTACCACGCAACGGTCTCGTGGCGGTCAGTACGATAGGCAAGGCTGGGGAAGGTCATCAGGCCATCAGCCCCCAACTTTTGGTATTTGCGAGCTGCGGCTATTGCATTGTCGGTGGACAGTTCCGCAAGGCCTGACAGCAGAGGCACCCGTCCCGCAACGACCTCTTTCGCGCCCCGAACGACGGTATCGCGTTCCGACTGCGAGAGAGTTGCATTTTCGCCAAGCATTGGCAGCACGATGACGCCGGAAACGCCATTCTCGATAAGCCTGTTTATGCTCGTTTGCGTGGCTTCAATATCAATCGCCCCTGATGCCTGCATCTTCGTGGTGACAGCAGGAAATACGCCAGTCCAGGTCATCATCTCATCTCCAGTTCGCGAGCGCATTGGCCGCATTGTTGATTGAACGTTCAGCTTGAAATGTCGGTGTCGCCTGTTTTTGGCTTTGGCTGAAAGCGATAGTCAGCGACGGCCTGCGCAAGCGAAGTCTTGCCATTGAGCAGATCAGCTGCGATCGACTCTGGATCGCGCTTTGCCGGATCGCCCCAACCACCGCCGCCAGCCTGCTCGTGGCGGATCACGGTGTCCTTGCCGATCTCCAGCGTCACCTTCGCCGGCAGCACGCGCCATTCGCCGTCTTGCTTCAGCAGATTCCTCGAGCTCGCCGCCGCCTGGCCTCCGAACAGCCCGTAGGGCGGATGCTCGTGGCGATCGGCACGCAATTGAAGGATCGCATTGTCGGCCAGTATCCGGTACTGCCGTATTAGCCCGAGCCCACCACGATACTGACCGGCGCCGCCGGAATCCTCCCGTAGCGAATATTCCTCCATGATGATCGGATAGCGTGCCTCGATTGTCTCTATGGGCAGATTAGACATGTTCTGGCTGGGATTGGTGATCCCTTCGATGCCGTCCTTGTCGGATCGCCCGCCCCAGGCGCCGTTGATCATATCAACGAAGACGAACGGCTTTCGTTCGGGCCCGTGATAGCCGCCGATGGCGACCACCGTGTTGCCGCCCTCGCCCGCCGCCATCAGCCGTTGCGGCGCAATCTGCGCCAGCGCGCCCATTACCGTATCGACGACGCGGTAGCCGGTCAGCGCCCGCGCCGCCACTGGTGCTGGCATTCTTGGATTGAGGATCGAGCCCTCCGGTGCGGTCACCGTGATGCACCGGTAGACACCGGCATTGTTAGGCACGTCCTGGTCGAGCGCGCAACGTATGGTCAGGTAAGTTGAGGATTTCACGAAGGAGAGCGTCGCATTGATCGCGCCTTTCACCTGGGGTGACGAGCCGGCAAAGTCGACCCAGAGATGGTCGCCCCTTACCGTGATTTTACAGGCGATCGGGATTGGCGCTGGTGAGAAACCATCGCCGTCGATGTAGTCCGTAAATGTGTAATCCCCGTCCGGCCAGCCGGCGATCGCCTTTCGCGTCAGCTCCTCGCCGTAGTCGATCAGGCGATCGAAATAGGCTTCCAGTTCGTCGCCATACCGCTCGAAGAGCCGCAGCATCTCCCATTCGCCGATGTTGCAGGTGGCGTATTGCGCATCGAGGTCGCCGAGCACTAGGTCAGGCAGCCGCACATTCTTCTCGATGATCTTGAACAGCGTCTTGTTGGCGACGCCGCGATCGTAGAGCTTCATTGGCGCAATGCGGAGGCCCTCCTGGAATATCTCTGTCGAGTCGGAGGCATTCGACCCCGGCACGCGCCCGCCTACATCGCAGTGGTGGGCGATAACCACGGAGAAACCGAGCAGCCGCTCCCCTGAAAAGATCGGCTTGAACATGAAGATGTCGGGAAGGTGCATGCCGCCGTCATAGGGGTCGTTGAGAACGATCACATCGCCTGGGAACATGTCATCGCGGAAGCGCTCGATGATCACGTCCATCGCGTCAGGCACGGCACCCAGGTGCAGTGCTACGGTCTTGGCCTGGCTGAGGATGCGGCCTCGGGCGTCGCAGATTGTCACGGAGTAATCGAGCACGTCGCGCACGATCGGCGAGCGCGCCGTGCGCATGATCGCATAGGCCATGTCGTCGACAATAGTGTCGAGACCCGACTTGATGACGGCGAAGGTGATGGGATCGATCGCGCTCACGAAGTGGCCTCCAGCGTCGCAACAAGACTGCCGGTCGCGCTTGGCTCGACCCGCACCCCTGGCGGAATTACCATGGTCGTGTCCGCGCCCTCGATGATCACCGGTCCGGCGAGCGCCGCTATCACCGCCTCCCGCCGTACGATGGGTGTGTCGATCGCAGCGTCGCGACCGAAATGCACCATGCGCCTTTCCATGCCGACGCCGACTACTGACCGCGCGGCTTTGAGCACGGTGAAATCGAGCGGCTCGGAGACACGACCGTGAGCGTGCAGCCTCAACGCCACCGCCTCCACAGCATCGATCGGCGTATAGCCATAGGTGTCGCGGTAGGCCGTGATGAACGCGGATCGCAGCGACGCGGCATCGAAGGCACTGGAGAACGGTATCGATAGCGACGCGTCCTGCCCCTCAAGCCGCAAATCGATTTCCTCGGTGAAGTCGATGCTCCCCGCCGCATAGCCTTGCGCGACCAACGCAGCGGTCGCGGCAAGACGCATCTCCTGCCTGAGCGCCGCAACCAACACCGGGTCCAGCAGGTCGAGCCGTGCCTGCGCCGAACGCAACTCGTGATGTTCGACGCTGCCAGCCAGCATGCCCATCGCCGTGAACACGCCAGCCGCTGGCGGGAACACCACGCGTGCAATGCCGAGTGTCCTTGCCAGGTCGCAGGCATGAACGGGCCCAGAGCCGCCGAAGGCCAGCAGTGTCAGCTCGCGCGGATCGAGGCCCCGCTCGACGGTGACGGCGCGGATGGCGCGAACCATATTGGCGTTGGCGATCTCGCGGATGCCATAGGCTGCGGCCTCAGTGTAGAGGCCAAGTGGGGTACCGAGATTCTTGCCGATCACAGCCCGCGCCGCCTCGACGTCAAGCTTCAGGGAGCCGCCTGCCAGCCGGGGCGGCAAATAACCGAGCACGACATTGGCGTCGGTGACCGTCGGCCGCGAGCCGCCCAACCCGTAACAAACAGGACCGGGGGCGGCGCCCGCCGAAAGCGGCCCGACGGTCAGCAGGCCCGCGGCGTCGATCGCGGCGATCGAGCCGGCTCCATTGCCAACCTCGGCCACATCCACTGTCGGGACCCGCATCATATAGCCGCCAGCCTTGATGAAGCGCGAAGGCACCGACATGCCGCCGCGAAATTCATATTCATGCGTGCGGCTCAGCACGCCGCGATGGACAAGTGCGGCTGAAGCGGTCGTCCCGCCCATGTCGAAAGCGACGACGTTTGGCTCGCCCAGGACGGCGGCAAGGCGTTCGGCGCCCACGGCTCCGGAAGACCGGCCGGACGAGATGAAAAACACGGGATTCCGTTGTGCAGTGACGGAGACAGAGAGCCCGCCATTGGAATTGCCGATCAGCAGCGGAGCCGTCACACCGGCCGCGCGCAATTTGCTTTCGAGACGATCGAGATAGCCGCGCAGCGCGGGCAGCACATAGGCGTTGACGACCGTGGTCGACGTCCGCTCGTATTCGCCGGCTTCCGGCAGAACATCTACAGACGCCGTTACGGCAATCTGCCGAAATGCCTGCGAGAAGACGCGCGCCGCGATGCGTTCGTTCTCGGGGTTCTTGTAGGAATTGAGAAAGCAGATAGCGACGGATTCGATGCCTTCGGCTTGGAAGAAGGCACCGGCCGCCAGCACGCCATCGGGGTCCACCGGGATGTTGATGGTGCCGTCGGCGAGCGTGCGTTCCGCCACCTCCAGCCGATAACGCCTGGCAACCAGTGGCTCCGGCTTGTCCCAGGTCAGGTCAAACATACCGGGCGTGCGCAGCCGCCCGATCTCCAGAACGTCGCGAAAGCCCCTGGTGGTGATCAGGCCGGTGCGGGCGCCAAGCTTTTGCAACAGCGTGTTTGAACCGACCGTGGTGCCGTGCAGCACCTCGGTGAGTGCCGAAGGTGGCATGCCGGACGCAGCCAGCACTTCGGCCATGCCTGATATCACCGCGTCCTCGGGTGCCGAAGGCGTCGAACTGACCTTGGCGGAGAACGTCAGACCATCGGTTCTGAGCAACACCAGATCGGTGAAGGTGCCACCGATATCGACGCTGAGCCGTCCCGTCAGGGGCATCGATATGCTATTTGTCGGAAGCAAGCTTGCCGCCCACCGCCCAGTCATGCTTCTTGATATCCTCGAACACGATATCGATGACGTCGGGCGGGCATTTTCAGGATGCGAGCCGCCTCAGGCGTCACCACCTCGACCAACTCGCGCTTCTGGTCGACGCTGCGTCCCTTGAGCAGCTTGACGTTGATTGTCGGCATGATTCTTCCTTTGATCTATAGCCATGCGTTGACGTGCCAGGGCGCGAACTCATCGTCGCCATAGCCGAGCAGTTCGCTCTTGGTTGCCTTGCCCGACGCAGTGGCGATCATCTCGCGGAAAATCTCCTCGCCCATCTCGTCGATGGACCTGTCGCCGTCGAGGATCGTGCCGCAATTGATGTCCATGTCCTCTTCCATGCGTGCGTACATCTCGGAATTGGTTGCAAGCTTGATCGAGGGCGCCGGCCGGCAACCAAAGCACGAACCCCGCCCGGTGGTGAAGGCGATGAGATTGGCGCCGCTCGCCACCTGGCCGGTCGCCGACATCGGGTCGAAGCCGGGCGAGTCCATGAACACCAGCCCGCGCTTGTCGATCGGCTGCCCATAGCCATAGACCTCGACCAGGTTGGTGGTGCCGCCCTTGGCCACCGCGCCCAGCGACTTCTCGAGTATGGTCGTCAGCCCACCCGCCTTGTTACCGGGCGAAGGATTGTTGTCGAAGCCCTGCGGCTCGTTGCTGGTGTAATCGTCCCACCATTCAAGGAGGCCGATCAGTCTCTCGCCAACTTCGTTGCTGACGGCGCGTTCGAGCAACAGGTTCTCGGCGCCGTAGATTTCCGGCGTCTCGGCCAGGATCGCCGTGCCGCCGCAGGCGACGAGGCGATCGACAGCCGCACCCAGCGCCGGATTGGCGGAAATCCCCGAAAAACTGTCCGACCCGCCGCATTGCAGCCCAACCATGATTTCGCTTGCCGGAATCTTCTGCCGCTGTTTCGTCGCCGCCTTTTCCAGCATCACCTCGACCATTTCGATGCCACGCGCGATGCTGGAGCGTGTGCCGCCGGTTTCCTGCATCACCAGCTTGGCCAGCTCGTCGCCGAGTTCGAGCTCTTCCTCGTCCATCAGTTGATCGATCTGGTTATCCTCGCAGCCAAGTCCGACGAGCAGCACGCCGGAGAAGTTGGGGTGCTGCGCGTAGCCGGCCAGGGTCCGGCGCAACATTTTCATCGACATAGAACCATCGGCAACGCTGCAGCCGGACTTGTGCGTCAGCGCCACTACGCCGTCGACGCCGGGATAGGGCAACAGCTGCCTCGGATCGCGAAAATGATCCGCGATCATTCGTGCAACCAGCGCCGAGCAGTTCACCGAGGTCAGCACCCCCACATAATTACGCGTGCCTACCTTGCCGTCGGGGCGCAAGTAGCCGTCGAAGGTTGGAATATCCCAGGGCGCCCGGAACGGCGCGTTCGACAGCCGCGTTCCGATCGCATGTCCGGCCATCGACACTTCGAAACCCATGTTGTGGAGATGGACATGCGAGCCGGCGGCAACCGCGCTGATAACAAGGCCGATTGGCTGGCCTAGACGATGGATGACTTCGCCATTTCCCAGCGGCCGAAGCGCGACCTTGTGGCCGAATGGAATGTCGCCAGCGGCCTGCACGTTGAATGGCGCCAGTGCCTCGCCGGCAACGATGTCGCGCAGTGCAATCGCTACTTCGTCGCCCGGCTTGAGCTGCAGCACCGCATTTTTCACTTCGGCCATCCACGAACTCCTGTCGGTGGCAATCAAACACAGTGTTGCTTAATTGTCAGCAATCAGCAAACGTAATTTTTGGCCATTCCCCGAGGGCATCGCGTGATGACGTCTGTGAGCGCTAATGGGGATCGTTAATTGTCAGCAATGCTTGTTGCGCTGCCACAAGCGCCGGAATATGTAGGTTGTACCCGTGGCCATGAGTCGGTTGATGACAAAACTTACAAGTCTCAAGTCAGAAAAGCGGCTGCTCGACCGCAGAGCTGCGGATCAGATACGCTCGCATATATTGGAAGGCGTGCTTCCAGCCGGCGAACGTCTGCTGGAAACGCAGCTTTCCGAGGAGCTCGAGGTCAGTCGCGGAACCGTCCGTTCGGCGCTGGCACAGCTGGCCAATGAGGGGCTTGTCCAGCAAGTGGCCTTCACCCGGTGGGAAGTTTCCGGCACCTCGACTGTCGACGCCTGGGAGATCTACACGCTGCGTGGCGCGCTTGAAGGGCTGGGCGCGCGACTTGCCGCGGCCAACGTCACCGAGCCTGATGGCTCGCGCCTGCGCGGCATCGCCGACGATCTGCTGCATGCTATCCGCGAAGGCCGCTTCCAGGATGCGACGAGCATCGATTTCAATCTCCATGCGGCGATCATTGAACTCGCCCGGCATGAGCGCCTGGCCGAACAGCATCGCTTCATCGTCCAGCAGGTGCGGTTTCATATGGTGCAGTCAGGCTTTCTGCCCAACGACTATGAGGAACTGATTGCCGAACACAAGGCGCTGATCGAGGCGGTGATCGCACGTGACGCCGATCGGGCCGAAAAGCTCGCGCGCAATCACAACGACGCCGAGGTCAAGCTTCTGGCAAAGTTGCTGAAGCAGGGCGGAAGCGTCAAGCCCATTCGGGAAAAGGTGTCTTGAACGTCGTGGTGCCGCTAGCACCAGCGGCTCCATGAAAGCCGGCTAACCAGCCATCCCAAGGGCCGCGCGCAGATTGTTGCTCAGTATGGTCGTTTCTCCCGCAAAGCCGCACAGAGCGGCGCGAATCAAGCTCAGATCGATCTCGGCGCTGTGCTCGCGGGAATAACCGCCGAGTGCCCCCGTGTCGCCGGGATAGCGTCCGTCGGGGTGCTGGTAGAGGTCCATTCCGGCGATCACGATGCGCTCGGGGTCGAGCGCGGCGGCAACGGCAATCATCAGCGCGCCGTTGGTCGGGATCACTGGCCCGGAAAGGTCCGCCAGCGACGGATCAAAAGCGTCAAGGAAAACATAGCCGGCTGATGGCGGGCGCATCGCCATTGTATGACGCAATAAGATTGGCCGGCCCACAGCTGCCGTCGGAAACACGATCACGGGCCGACGCCCGAAGCCAGGAGGGTCAAGGTCTGAGGTGAAGACGATGTCTGGCGCTGTCAGCCAGCCGCGCCGGCGCCAGTTCCAGTTGACCCGAAACAGTGTGGCGTCGCCAACATCCGCCAATCTCGGGTCTTCCGACGACGGCCCGTTACCCAGGCAGATGATGGTGCGTGGGTTGCCGAGCCGCGCCTTGAGGTACGCCAGCGAGGCGAGGCGATGGCCGCCGAACAGGTCGATCAGGAACGTGCCGTTGAAGGGCGGCTTCTTCGGCAAGTCGAGCGACGGCAGCAATGTTGTCAGCGAGTCAGACGTGATGGGTTTGCTGCTGTCGATAAAAGCCACTGTCCCGATCGCTCGGGCCAGCGCGGCTGGGCCGATAACCAGAACCGCATCCAGCCGCCTCCGCCAACGCTTCGTGCTTGCCGAATATGGCGAGGCGAGCACGAGCTCATGCGGGTAGCGCCGGCGCAATTCGGCAACTTCCCCAGACCCCGCTGCCAGCACGAGCTGGTAGGTGGGACGCTGCCTGAGAGCTGTGTCGATTGTCTTGTAAAGTCGACCGATCTCATCTGGCGTGCCGGCCAGCACCACCGTTGAGTGGCCTTGCGGCAGCAGCAGCCCGAACCGCTGCAATTCCTCAGTAAAACTCATCGCACTGCCCGCGCCATTTCGGCCAGATTTACGGTTCTGCCGGCAAAGGCGCAATGCCTTGCCGGCAGAACCGTGCCTCAATGCATGGCGGGTGCCCTAGAGATCTCAGGCGTAGTTGATGTAGATGGTCTTCTTCTGGAAATAGGCGTCGAGCCCGTACTTGCCGTCCTCGCCACCAATGCCGCTGTCGCGGATGCCGGCGTGATGGGCATGAACGGCATCGCCGCCTGGGCGATTTACGTAGATCTCGCCGAACTTCAGCTCGCGCACCAGCCGCATCACCCGCCGCATATCCTTGGTGAAGACATAGGCCGACAGGCCGTAGTTCGATTCATTGGCAAGCCGCAGGCCTTCGTCGAAATCGCCGACGGTCATCACCGGCACGACTGGACCGAACACTTCGTCCTGCATGATACGCATCTGGTTGTCGGTGACGGTCATCACCGTCGGCTCATACCAATAGCCACACGCGAACTCGCCCTCGGTCAGACGGCGCCCGCCTGTTAGCACTTCGGCCCCGGCCCCGCGCGCCGCCTCGACCATGCGATCGACCTTGTCGAGCTCCATCCCACTGAACTTCGGACCGATGTCGACCATGGTTGTCGGGTCGCCGACCTTCAATGCCTTCACCGCACGGGTGAACTTTTCCAGGAACTCATCAGCGACACGCCGATGCACATACATGCGTTCGTTGCAGATGCAGATCTGGCCGCAATTCTCGAAACGCGACAGCACCGCTGCACGCACCGCGGCGCCTATGTCGGCATCCTCGGCCACCACGAAGGGCGCCTTGCCACCGAGTTCGAGCCGCAGCAGCTTCAGGCCCTCGGCGGCGGCGCGAAAGATCTCCTTGCCGGCGCGCACGCTGCCGGTAAGCGTGATGAGACGCGGGATGGGATGGCGCACCAATGCCGCGCCAATGCCCTCGCCGGTGCCGCTTACCACGTTGATGACGCCGGGTGGGAAGTCGAGCTGGGAGGAGAGCTGCGCGATCTCCAGCGCCGAGATCGGTGTGCCTTCATGCGACTTGATGACAATGGTGTTTCCCGCTACCAGCGCAGGCCCCATCTTGCGGCACATCAGTGCGGCCGGATAGTTCCAAGCGGTCAGGCCGATCACAACCCCATGGGCGACGCGCTGGATCCAGATCTGTTCGTCGGGCATGTCAGAGGGGATGATGTCGCCGGTGATGCGGCGCGCCTCCTCGGCGGCATAGGTGAGATAAAGCGCGGCACCCTCAATCTCGCCGCGCGCTTCCTGGATGGGCTTGCCCTGCTCGGCAACGACGATGCGTGCGAGGCGTTCCCGGTTCTCGAGGATCAGCCGCGCCAGATCCTTGAGCAACTGGCCACGCGCCGCCGGCGGCAACGCCTCCCATCCTGGCTGGGCAGCCCGGGCCGCGACGAGCGCCCGGTCCGCATCGTCCTCTCCGCCCTTCGGTACGGAGGCGATCACCGCCTGCGTCGCCGGGTTCTCGACGGCGATCCATTCCTTGACGGTGGAATCCACCCATTCGCCATTGATGTAGTGGCGATAGCGGTCGGTGCCCTTCACCAATTCCTTCATAGCCGGCATAGCGAAAATCCTGTGTTGAACGTCATCAATGAAATGTTCCCTGAGGGACATAGCCGGCGGCAATCGGCAACCAGAGCGTGATCTGCGGCACGAAAACCAGCACGAAGAGGGCAACAATCAGCATAAAAAGCAGCCCCCACACTTCTCCGAGAATCACAGCGACCTTGATGCCGGTAATGCCCGAAATCAGGAACACCAGTTGTCCCATAGGTGGCGTAATCAACCCGATCATCATGTTCACGGTCGAGACGACACCGAAATAGACCGGATCAATGCCGAGTTCGCGCACCGTCGGCATCAAGATCGGGATGACGATCAGCAGCATCAGCAGCGTGTCGAGCAATGCCCCAAGGATGAGGAACAAAATCGTCACCAACAGCATGAACATTGGAGCGCTGAGGTCCAGCGACGCAATCCAGACGCCCAGTTGCTCCGGTATCTGCTCCGCGGCGACAATGTAGTTCATCAACACCGCGCCAGCGATGGTGATTGCGACGATCGCAGTCGATCGCGAGGATTCCATCAAGACGTTGAACAGGACCCTCGGAGACAGGGTGCGGTACCAGAACAGTGCCAGCAGCAGCGCGCAGAATGCGGCCACAGCCGCCGCTTCGGTAGGGGTCACGGCGCCCGAATAGATGCCGCCGAGCAAGATCACCGGCAACAGCAAAGTCGGCGCGGCATCGCGTGTCACGGCGACGGCTTCCTCCCGGTTCGGCTTCGGTTGTGTGGGAAAATTCTGCAGCCGCGCCTGCACGGCCACCACCGCCATCATCACCAGAGCCAGAAAGATGCCGGGGCCGACCCCTCCCATGAAAAGGTAGCCGATGGAGGTGTTGGAAACGACGCCGTAGAGCACCATGGGGATGGAGGGCGGGATGATCGGCCCGAGGATCGAGGATGCCGCAGTCAGTGCTGCGGCAAAGCCGGGGCGGTAGCCGGCCTTGATCATCATGTCGATCGATATCTTGCCAGGCCCGGCGGCATCCGCCAGCGCGCTGCCGCTCATGCCGGCAAAGATCACGCTCGCGACGATGTTGACGTGGGCCAGTCCGCCGCGAAACCGGCCGACGAGCAGGTTGGCAAAGCCGAACATCTTATCAGTCATTTTGCCGGCGTTCATCAGTTCGGCAGCGAAGATGAACAAGGGCACCGCCAGCATGACAAAATTGCCATAAATGCCGTTGAGGCTCTGGCTAGCCACCAATCCCATGTCGCGGCCGGTGATGACGAAGTAGACAATGCCGGAGGCCAGCATAGCGTGCCCGAGAGGCATACCGACGAACATCCAGACAAAGAACAGAACGAACATCACCTCGACGGCGAATGACATGAAAAATTCCTAGATATGCTGTTCCCAACCGGGCCGTAGCAATTGCCAAAGACGCCGAAGCGCGCTGACGACCGCGGCAATGAGAAAGATCGGGAAACTTCCAAAAACGAACTGCATGGGCAGATGCAGCAAGGTCGAGTGACGGATGCGAAGAAACAGGATGTATTCGACGGTGCCCGGCAAGGCGGCAAGAAACACCAGCGCCAGCGACAGCGTCACGAACATTGCCAGCACGCGGCGGGACCGAGGCGGAAACAGGCCGTAAACGACATCGAAGACGATATGTTGCCGCTCTCTGATCAGGATATCGCTCGTCCAGAAAACGATCCAGACATAGGCAACGACGCAAAGTTCGTTCGTCCATGAGATCGGGGAATTGAAGACGTAGCGGGCGACGATGCCGATTACGAAGCCGGCGAACATCACGGCAAAGGCCACGACGCTCACCGACTCCGCCAATCGCTTCCAGTAGACACCCAAGGTCTGCATCAGCAGATCTTATGCGGCGCCGATACGGTCGAGCATTCCCTTCTGCCAATTCTTGGAGAAGTCCGAATTGATGAAGGCGTCGAGCACATGCTTGCGGAAGGCAGCGACATCAGGCGTCGTCACCGTGTTTCCATGCGCCTCGAAGAATGCCTTGCCGTCGTTCTCGGTGGCAATCACCCCGTCGTCGTTCACCTTCTTGGCCGCATCCTCGGCGGCGATGACTGCCTTCTGTTCGTCGGCGCTTAGACCGGCCCAGAAAGCCGCTGGCATGGTGAAGAAGACGTTTGCCACCTGGTGGCCCGTGAGCACGACCTGCTTTGTCACTTCGTAGAATTTGGAAGCAATTGCATCTGGCAGGGGATTTTCCAACCCATCGATCGTTCCGGTCTGCATGGCAAGGTAGACCTCCTCGAATGCCAGCGGGGTTGCACTGGCACCCAGCGCGTTGCCAAGGAACTGCCAGGCATCGGAGCCAGGCATTCTGAGCTTGACACCCTTGAGGTCGGCGGGAACGTTGACGGTACGTGGAGCGCGCAGCATTACGTGACGAGTGCCGAGATATTGGCTCTTCACGATCTGCAGTTTGAGATCACTTGCCACCTTTTCCTTGAATTCCTTACCAATGTCGCCGTCATAGACGGAGTCTAGGTGCTTGGCGTCGCGGAAAAGATATCCGGTGGTGAAGATTGAGTATTCCGGAATCAATTCAGCGATATCGGAGGGCGAAGTTAGCGCCACTTCGAGGTTGCCCCGTTGCATTGCTTCGATTTCGGTACCCTGCGCGAACAGCGTGCCGTTGTAGTGAAGCTGCACATCGAAAGCGCCGGGCATCGACTTGTCGAGCTCCGCCTTGAACGCCTGCAGGCCCTTCGACTGCCATTCAGTATCGGGACCGGGCGTGGAAGCACGTATGACCTTGCCCGCCGCAAAAGCGAGGCGCGATACGAAGGGCGCCGCCAGGACGCCCAGGGTGCCGGCAACAAATGTCCGTCGGCCAACGGCTCGATTAAGAAATGAAGGCTCTAGCTTGCTCATGTTCTTCCCCTCCTGCGTCGCTGTTGGGCGCCTTGGGCGGCGGCGCGCGACCTGACAGGCAGATGTTTTCATTGTCGTCACAAACCGTCAAGCTGAATGTTGACAATAGGCAATCAATCATCATTTGTTGCAAGGCTAGGAGCATGCTCTCAACGAAGCGAGTGACCGCAGTTATGAACACCCAAGCACCGGCTCTGGCGAAGACCGATTGCTTCATGGTCGCAGCGGCGACGCCGTTGACTGTGGATCTCAAGCCCGATATCCGGCTACTCAACGCGCACCTTGCCATGCTGTTCGGCGCCGGCTGCGATGGCGTTGCGCTTTTCGGCACGACCGGCGAAGGCACGGAGTTCTCCGCCGAAGACCGGATGGACGGACTTGACGGAGTGATCGCGGCTGGCGTGGCGCCATCCCGCCTCATTGTCTCAGTCGGCGCGCTGGCCATTCCGGACGTCGTGCGGCTGGCAAATCATGCGCTCGACCGCGAGGTCGACAGCCTCCTGCTGATGCCGCCCTGCGTCTATCGCGGCGGCATTACCGAGGACGGCACCTTCCGCTTCTACGCGACCATCATC
This sequence comes from Mesorhizobium sp. M0060, assembly GCF_040323155.1. NCBI lineage: Bacteria > Pseudomonadati > Pseudomonadota > Alphaproteobacteria > Hyphomicrobiales > Phyllobacteriaceae > Mesorhizobium > Mesorhizobium sp. M0060. Next base: position 11,822 of record NZ_JAMYUP010000049.1, on the reverse strand, counting down.
GACCGCGTCGCGCGGTCGGACCTGAAGCTCTGTCTCTATCATTTTCCAGATATTTGCGGCGTCCCGCTGACGCCACGTGTCATCCGCCGGCTGGAGGAAGCCTACCCAGGTATCATCACCGGCGTGAAGGACAGTGGTGGCGACCTTGATTTCACCGAGGCGCTGATCCGCCGCTTCTCGCATCTTTCGATCTATACAGGCTCGGAAATCCATCTGCCGCAGGCGCTGGCAGCCGGCGCGCGCGGCACGATCTGCGGCCTTGGCAACGCCATGCCGCGGCTGATGCGGGCAATGTTCGACGCGCCGACCGCGTTCGACCGTCGCAAGCTGGTACCAGCGCTGTTGGGCGGTGACTCCATTCTTTCGAGAAAACCGTTCCCGGCCTCGGTGAAGGCAGTGCTCGCGTCGGCCAGTGGCGAACCGGATTGGAACCGAGTTCTCCCGCCAATGTCGGAGATAGCCATGCCCGAAAGAAATTGGCTGCTGCAGGACTTCTTCAGCTGGGAGCAGAACCTGCCGCATACATGGCGGACTTTCCAGCCGAGCGAACCAGAAGTCGGGTCGCAGGTAATCAAGATGCGGCGCGCCTAGGTGGTGCGTAGGTTGACAAAATCGCCGTGAAACGGACGAACCGACGGACCGAACGCAGCCAGTCTGCTGCGGGTCAATTCCGGTGGTGCAGTCGGCCTTATGGGAAGTCGTTCGTGGCGCAAGCCATACCTAGCGAGCTCTGGAATAGTTGTGGTCTTCATTGGGCAGGCGAGCGAAACGCAAAACTGCCCGCAGCAAGCCGGCGCTAAAGCATTGATATTGCTGTCGTCAAAACCTGGGGATTTTTGGAGCTACTCCCCAGCTTCGGAGAATGATGGACATTCAGAGAGCCGTTTGGGGAAGAACGTCGTTTTCGCACTCCCCAGCTTTCGGCCGCACATCCGGCAAACGCTGGGCTTGCGGGAGCCCATGGGCGTATCGGAGAATTGTTTGGACTTTGAGGGTGGTAGAGGGAAGGGCGCTGGAAACTAACCTTCTCCATTTTCGGCAATTCGCCAACCGTCGCGATCTCGCGATTGAGCAGCGTCCTCCAGTCACTCATAGCCTGTCATCTCGAGATAGCCGCGCCCGGCATGGGTGCCCTCAAATCGGATCGGGCCTTCCCAATAGGGAAAGCGTGTGTCCATCCAGGCTTCTGGGTTTAGCGTCCGGATGGTCACATCAACCCCTTTTTCCGGCAATTGCACCCTCCAGCGGATCGGCACGCTACGTCCCGCGACTGCCGCCGTTTCGAGCGGCGTCACCCTTAGCGCGCCGGGGGCCTGCGGCTGCGGCCTGCCGTCGGCCTTGATCCATGTGGCCGATGTAAAGCCCGCGCCTCCGTCGCGCAGGCGAAAGCCCATCATCTTTTCGCCGCTGTCGAAATGCAAGGAGAACCAGTCCCAACCGGTTTGATCCTCAGCCAGCGGCTGCGAGGACCATTCGTGGTCCAACCACGCCTGACCGGTCACCGCAATCACGCCCGCCGGAAGGGTCAGCGTGCCGGTCACGTGGTAGAATGGTTGCGAATAATAATAGCTCGCCTGCCCCTTCTCGGATTTCACCGAATAGCCTTGCACTCCCTGCGGCACCAGAGGGCCTTTGGCGTCCAGCGCCAGTTCGTAGGAAAACGCCTGCCCCGCCGCACGCAGATCGAGCGCCGACAGCGCATCCGCCTCTGGCAGGGCCCGGCCTGCCATCTGCCAGTCGTCAATCCAGGCCGCAAAGGGCGCAGCCGTAACCCCCGCCTGGCCGATGCCGCCCCGTGCCAGCCGTTCGGCCACGAATTGATGAGCTTGCGTCGTCAGCCCGGCATGGCCCATCCAAAGCTGCGGACTGGACCAGCCGGACCGCTCCACCGGGGCCAGGGCGGATCGGAAAAGAGTCCATTGCACGCCATAGTCCGCTCCATCCGCAGCTTGCAGGTTGGCCGTCAAATACCACCATTCGATCCGGTAACCGGGGTGCGGGCCGTGGTCTGCCGGAAAGTTGAATGCAGTCCCCGGCTGCGGCACTGAAAACCCGTCAGCCTCTGTGCCAAGCCCAGCAAAACCCTGGCCAAAGGCAGGTGCGGCCAAGCACAGGTAGATCAGCAATGCTCTAACGCTCATGTGCAAATACCTTCAGCAAATCCGATGGCGAAAGACGCGCCAGCCGCCAGGCAGGCACGACGGCTGCAAGTCCGGCCGCCAGCAACGCGAGCGCCGCCAGCCGCGCCCAGTCACCGGGAAAAAGGTACATCGGCAGACGCCAGCCAAAAGCCTCGACATTCACCACCGCCAGCAGAACAAAGGCGAGCGCAATACCTACAGGCACAGCGGCCAGCATGGTCAAGGCTGCCAACAGCAAGCCGCGCGAAAGCTCCAACCATGCGAGGTGGCGGCGGGTCAGACCCATGGCCCAGACCGGCGCCAGTTGCGGCAGGCGCATCCCCGACAGGGTCATGAGGCTCGCAAACATCGCCAGCCCCGCGACTCCCAGCGTCAGCACATTCAGCGCGGCTGTCACGTTGAATGTGCGCTCAAACACTTCGAGCGAAAAGACCTTGATCCCGGCCTGGTCAATCACGTTCTGCGCGGGCAGCCCGAATTCCGCCCGCAAACCCCTAGCCAGTGCTTCGGCCTTGCCGGGGGCAATCCGAATGGCATAGCGCAGGCGGGAGACGTCAGGGTAGTGCCGGACCAGTGTGTCGATCCCGATGATCACCTGGCCGATCGGGTTGCCATAGTCGGCATAAACGCCGACGATGCTGGCCCGCCAGCCACCGGGCAGCGTGATCTGGTCCCCCAGGCCCAGCCCTTGGCGCCGCGCCAGTTGTTCGTTGATCAGGGCGCCCTCGCCTTTGGCGATCCGGTCCCACACCTCCGGCACTGCAGACAGGATCGGCCAGTTGTCGCGATAGGTGGCATGATCGGCCACGCCGTATATTGCCGCGGGCTGGCCTGCGACTCGGCCCTCAATGCTCCAGATCGGCAGGACGGCGTCGCTGCGCTGAACCAGCCAGTCGTGTATCGCCGTGGCCTCTGCTTCGGTGCGGGCGGTCACGTAAAGTTCTGAGGCGAGACGCTGATCGAGCCAGCCGATGAAGGTCAGCCGAAAGCTCGACACCATCGTGCTGACGCCCACATTGGCAGCCAGCGCAAGCAGCAGTGCCATTAGCGCCAAAGACAGGCCGGGAAGCTGCTGACGCGTGTCGGCCCAAAACCATTCGGCCAGTGGTCCACGCGCCAAGCGGTCGCCAAGGTGCAATATCCCCGTCAGCACGAGCGGCAGCGCCAGTGCCGCCCCCAACAGCAGTACCGCCAGAAGCGCAAAGCCCGCCTCGAGGCCGGATCCGAACTGTGCAATTCCCGCCGCCGCCAACAGGAGCACCATCGCCGTCACGCCTTGCGCGCGCAGTGCCCGCTCCGAAGCCCGCGCCCAGGCTCGAGGCTGGGCCGGTGCAAGCAGTGGCAGGTGCCATAGGCGCCAGAGGCTTTGTGCGGCCGCCACCAGCGTGCCGATTACCGCGATGGCCAGCCCCGCTGCCCACACTGCGGGGCGAATCGACAGCGTTCCCGGCACATCGGCCCCGTAAAGCCCGCGCAGGGTGGCGGCGACGTCGGGCAAAAGGGCCGAGGCGACTACATAGCCAAGTGCCACGCCCACCAGCCCCGCGAGGAGGGCGAAGATCAGCAGCTCGGCGATCAGCAAAAGGACCAGCACGCGGGTCGGCAAGCCCAGTGCGCGCAGCGTGCGAAATACCTGGCGGCGCTGTTCAAAAGCCAGACCGATGGCGGAATGCACGATGAAGAGCCCCACCGCAAAGGCAAGAAAACCGAAAGCCGTCAGGTTCAGGTGAAAACTGTCGGTCAGCCTGGCAAGATCCCCCGTTTCGCTCGGCTCGCGCACGGTCAGGCCGGGAACTGTCACCTTTAGAGGGGGGCGGCCAATCGGTTGGTCCGGCCAGAGCAAAAGACGAGAGATCTTGTCCTTTGCCCCAAGCAGGACCTGCGCCTGCCCGATGTCGGTGAGGACTGTGCCAGGCGGCAAACCCTCGGCCACGCGCACGGGAGGTGTTGCTTGCTCGGTTAGTCGTGCCGCGGTTTCCGGAGCTGCATAGAGCACACCGGGCGCCGTGATGAACGGCAATAGCTCGTCACCCGCCGCAACATCCACCTGCTGCGCCTGCGGCGGCAAAGTCAGTGGGTCAATGCCAAGGACGCGCAACCGCACGTCCCCAAACCGCATTTCACCTTCAATCACCGGCGAAACCAGCCAGCCTGCGCGCCGCAGTCTCACAAACACCTGTTGATCAATCCGGGCCCCGTCCTCACGCACCAGTTGCGCGATCCGGTCCTGCCCAAGGATCGCCGCTGCACGGTCATAGCTCGCCCGCGCCTCACCGTTGATCGCCTGAATCGCTGACCACAGCGCCGTTGCCAACGATAGCCCCAAAAGCAGCATCGCCAGTTGGACAGGTCGCCTGCGCCAGTGAGACAAGAGCGCTGTCAGCCCGGTCCACACCATCACGCCAGCCGGCCCGCGTGCAGGTGAACGCGGGCGTTCAGCCGGTTTGCCAGACGGTTGGAATGGGTGACCATTAACAGGGCGGCACCCGTTTCAGCCACCAGTGACAGCATAAGATCGAGTACAGCGTCCCCTGTTGCCTCATCCAGATTGCCCGTGGGCTCATCAGCCAGAACCAGCCGGGGCCGGGCGGCCAAGGTCCGGCCGATCGCCACCCGCTGTTGCTGGCCGGTCGACAGTTGTTCAGGGTAGCGCGTTAGGACCTTGGCCAGGCCCAGCCGTTCAGCAAGGACCTTCAGCCACACCGGATCAGGACGGCCGGCAAGTCGAGCCTGAAAGGCAAGGTTGGCTGCCACATTAAGCGAAGGGATCAGGTTGAACTGCTGGAACACAAGTCCGACTGTTCGCCGCCGTAGGGCGGCAAGGGCCGTATCGTTCAGCCCCACAATATTGGTACCGCCAAGGTGGATTTCTCCCGCATCGGGGCTGTCGAGCCCTGCAACGAGGTGCAAAAGCGTGCTCTTGCCGCTGCCAGACTCGCCGGTCAGCGCAAGGCTCTTGCCCGCCTCCAGCGAAAGATCGATCCCGTGCAGAACATGCAACGGCCCCTCGCCAGTGGGGTAGAATTTGTCGATCCGGTGCAGCCTCAGCAGCATGTTACTCCCCGGAGGTCCGCGTGCATCTGACACGGCATGCCCGTGAAATAGCGCCAAACAACGACCCCTTTCATACAGCCTCCAAACCCACTGCCTTAATTGGACAATGGTTTTTTTCAGAGGGCTCGCGTTTTGCACCTAACGCGACCTCCACTTGGAATTCGATGTACAATTACGATCTAGAGCGGTTCTCAGCTAGGCGGGATAGGCGTTGACCGTACCGTCGCAACTCACTCTCCAAACGGAACTGGAGCGCTGCCTTCAATTCGTCAGCAGTGCCGATGCCGTTGCTGAAAAGCGCCATGATTATGCCTGCAGCCTGGTCACACTCAGGCGTGCTTGGCTCTATGCCAGCCTCACGGCAATACGCGATCAAACCTTTCGGGCAAAGAGTTCCTCTTCGATCTTTGCGCGGTTGTTTCCATACTTTTTTACCAGCCTGAGGGCATCAGCCCGTTCGAGATGGTGCTTCTTCATGAGGTACCCGACTTCATAGTCTTCACCACCGTCGACCCGTGCTCTGTCTTGCGGACCACGCTTTGACTTGTCGTCTGCCATGACAACCTCCATGGGCGATCGCCTCGCCCAAACGTGTCAAGGATAATCCTCTAATCGACGGGGACAAGGACGTAGTCCCCAACCATGCCGAAACCGCACAACTCCGCGGTCGCAGGGATAAGCCGATCCCTTACGGGGAACGCTTTGCTCGTCCGCCGTTCGAAGCGTCGAGGTCTTCTGGGCTGGTACACGTTCTTGCGGCCGTGGGAGGAAACTTTCCGCGCGACATCACGAATGGAGTCCCGTGATGCATCGAAGGTCGCCAAATAACCCGCTTCGGCTGTGGCTGCTTCCGGTTTTGCGTTCGCGAGCGCTTCAATCTCAATCAAGAACGGCATTTCAAACATGCCATCGTAGCCGAGAAAATGGAGGTATTGTCCGGCCTCGTCGTAGCTGCGGCTTCGGTTCGGAAAAGTCAGCGCCAAGGTTGAACATACCTCAAGCCGTCAAGAACCGCGTAGCGAACGTCTGTTGCAGGCTCGCGGCCTTGCGTCTCTTCGCATTGTGCGCGTTCAGAATTATCATTCTGGTAGTGGCATCTGTTTTGCTGAGCCCAGCCATGGATCGGCTTCCCATATCTGCCGGTGCCCCGGTGAAGACATGATAGATCGTCCATGACCCGTCCGGCTCTGCCGAGGCGTTGAAGATGCGAAGGAACGGAAGCGGCCTACCAAACCCAAGTAGCCCCGCCATTCCCTTACGGCTGGGTAGCGTGGCAACCCCGCATCATCCGGCTAATCAGGTGTTTGTCGGCGTTCTCTTGGCCGGTGAGTTCGCGCACCAGATCCTTGGCGTGCTGAATCCTGTGCGCTTTGGTTACCCGTCCTTCCTCGACCGAAGCCTTGAAGGCGTCGCACAGAATGTCAAAGTCGTGAGAGGAGATAAATCCGTCTGAGCGGCTGTCGTTTTCCATCACATAACTCCCATAGAGCGGGAGTACGATCTACGCTCTCAAGCGCCCGCGCCCGTTCAGTGGCCAGCGACATTAGGACTGTGCGCTTTCGACAACCCATTAGCGAGTCATTATGTGCAGGCCTGTCACCGGCATTGGTGAATCCGTTCGCTGGGAAGGCACAAAAAAACCGCTTTCCAGAGGGGATGTTTGAAAGCGGGTTCGTGGCCACCGGACGCGGCGGGGGCCGCCCGGTATCTATCATACATATGCGCGAAGTGTTGGTTCCACGGCTGGGCAGCGTTTGGCTCGCGTCTAGCCTTCCACACTCTGCAAGCCGCGCCGATGGCGCTTGCAAGGACGACGGGAGAACACCATCTAAAGTTGATAGCGAACAAGCTGGAAACGTCGGTTCGAGTCCGGCGGCCCCGACCAATCGGGGTTTCGTCTAGGGTCAGGACGCCACACTTGATAAACGCCGCTCGCTTCCGGTCGAGCGGCGTTTTCGTACTTCTGTAAAAGCGAACGAACGGCCGCCTTGTGAAAGGGCGAGCCGTTCTTTTTCGGGTTCGTCATTCCCTTACGCCTGGGTAGGGTCAACTTGGCCTGCTGCCTGTCCACTGAACCGGCAGCAGGCCAGAGAGACCCACCCGGCGGGGCATTTTTTTGTGCGCGACTTCGATAAACCACGGATGATCCTGCGATTGTAGGCCTATCTTCCAGCAGCCGAGATGTGCAACTTGGCTTAACGATCGATCTCTCCGAACACGATGTCGAGCGAACCAATGATCGCGGAGACATCGGCGATCATGTGGCCCCGACACAAGAAATCCATTGCCTGCAGATGGGCGAAGTAGGGTGCGCGGATCTTGCACTGATACGGAACATTGCCTCCATCCGAAACCAGATAAACGCCGAACTCGCCCTTAGGCGCCTCGACAGCGGCATAAACCTCACCGGCGGGCACGTGATGCCCTTCCGTGTAAAGTTTGAAATGATGGATCGTCGCTTCCATCGAACGTTTCATCGTAGCACGCGGCGGCGGCGTGATCTTCTGGTTCGGAATCGCCACCGGCCCCCGGCCTTCCGGTGAACGCAGCTTTTCCAGACATTGCTTCATGATCCGAACCGGCCTCGGCGGAAGCGGAGGCCGGAACGCGCATCCAAACAGCGCCGTAGTGACGGTCCGGAGGCGGCGTAAATGCAACGGAAGCGCCGCGCCGGCTGTGCCGGCGTTCGCCCTCGCCTCGCCTGCAGCGCGAATAGCGCTGCTGGCTCGCCCAGTTTCGGTCATCGTCAATCACCAGATCACGCACGATCAGCACGGGATGGAGCCGGTGAGCGACAGCGCAGGGTTCGGCGTCGTTTTGGCCTTCGGCCTATTGGTGCTCAACTGGCTGGCGATCCGCTATATCGATGTTGTCGCCTGGCTGGCGAGCTTCTGATGCGCACGCCGTTCCACCCCCCGGTGCGAGGAACGGGAGAGCACCAAGGACGGCGACGAAATAGCAGGGCGGTACAACCCGCCCCAAGACTGGTTGAGGAGCGCCCCACCGTCATGAAGCCAATGAACGAAGAGCACCTCGCGGTCCTACGCAGGCACATGGTCGAGATGATTGCAATCCATACCGACCTTGCAAGCGAAGAACTCGGCAAGGCGGCGCTCGATGAGCGGGTGATGGCAGCGATGCGGCGAGTGCCGCGGCATCTCTTCGTGCCAGCCTCGGTTGCACCTTATGCCTACCAGGACATGCCGCTGCCGATCGGCTTCGATAAAACCGTCTCGCAGCCATTCATCGTCGCTCTCATGACCGATCTCCTTGCTCCCCAACCGCACGAGGTAGTGCTCGAGATCGGCACTGGCCTAGGCTATCAAACCGCAATCCTCGCGCAGCTCGCCGGGCAAGTTTGGAGCGTAGAAATCATCGAGGAATTCGCAAGCCGTGCGGAGGCTCTCCTGCAGGAGCTAGGCTTATCCAATGTCGGCATTCGTGTCGGAGACGGGTCTCGCGGCTGGCCCGAGCACGCCCCATTCGACAAGATCCTGGTCACGGCGGCGGCTGAGCAGACACCGCCGGCTTTTCTGAAGCAACTCAAGCCGGGGGGACGGCTGGTTCTGCCTTTGGGATCTAAAGAAGCACAGTTTCTGACTGTCATCGACAAGGATGCGGCAGGGCAGCTCGAGACCCGGAAACTCATCCCGGTTCGGTTCAGCCGGCTCGAAACGGTCACATGAGGGGTGCGGCTGCGCGGAGCCGTGGCGGAAGATCAGGATAACGCGCGCCGCATCGATCACACGGGCGCTGGATGGCATCGCCGATCTTTTGACGTCCATGCCGCAACGCTAACTCGTCGAGCAGGCCTGCAGCCGCCGGTCGCAGCCGCTGGCGATCATGCCGGCGCGGTCGTATTGCGCGCTTCTCAAAGACCCTTATCCAGCCTACTGTGTGCCTACCAGAGGGCAAATGGGTCGCTCATCTGGGAAATGACGGCCAAAGCTCAAGGAATTCGCCCAGTGGCCAACACGTAGCGGGCAGGAGGTAACGGTGGATCTCAAAGACAGGCGCCTCTGGTACGGCGTGGTAGCCGTGATCGTGGTATTGGTCGTGATTGCGTATGCGGCTGGTTGGTTTGGCGGCACACCGATACCAGCGCCGCAGCAGTGAGAGCGATCGTCATTCTCGCTTGGCGGCAGCTGACTGCTCAGTCTCTAAAGGTCGAAGGAAGGGACACCTGATTGGCTGTTTCGCTGGTTCGGCTACCATCCTGACGACGCACAGCCTGGACCGTTTTTGAGATGGCTTCCGCTCAACTTGTTGGACGGACCGGTCCTTGGATCGCGCAATCCGCAACACTCCGCCATCGAGCCGGGTAACTTCGATAATGGTTTCGACACGGACAAAACTGCGATCCTACGGAGTAGCCAGGTGCCAGGTCATGCCGGAAGTCGTACACTGGAGCCACAAGGGCCCAACGACCGGGCGGAGAACTCGCATCAGCCCGGCCTTCAGCGGTTTCGAAGCTAAACTGCCACTCGCTTGATCCCGCTGCCCGGCCAGCGATGGAGCCGGGCACTCCAGCACAGACTCTGCCCATCGATCACCTCGATCGGCACGGACTCCAGACCGACATCGTCGAACAGCCGCGCATTTGACCGCGTTCGCCAAATTAATGGCCGGATCTTTGCGAAGCCTCCGCATTTTCGTGGGGGGAAGCCCTCCCAGCATCATCGTGATTGGACTTCACGATCGGTTGGAGTCACGCTGGCTGCAGCATAAGAAGGATATGGGTGGACCAACTATCGTCCGAATAGGAGGCCAAAATGAAACACCAGACGATCGAGCAACTGCAGATCGTCGCCGAGATCGATCAGGCCTACCCGCGCCAGGCCATGTCGCGCAGCGAGCGTCTTGAACACTGGGCGGAGCTCCTTGAACGGAACCCTGACCGGCGCCTCTCGACGCTGCACCAGACCGAGTATCAGCCGGTTAGAGCACGCGGGGCCATGCGCGGCGACGGCTCGCCGATCTCAGTCGCTTTCGAGGATCCTGTCCTCCGCGCCGCCGGGTTGGAAAACGACAACTACGGCGAAGCGAAGCGGTTCTTCGAACTGACCGACAGGCAATTGCATGAGATCATCTGTTATTGCCATTTCGGCGCGACGGTGACCGCCGCAACGGCCGCCCGTCACATCCGTGCGGCGATTGCCGGGAGACAGCCCGGCATGTTCGCTCGGATGCGTGAGGCGTTCGTCGGATAAAGCCAGCGCCGTTTCGCAGCATCATTTTTGAAGCGGCTCGCATGGAAAGCCGCCGCCGTAGCGCAGGCAAGCGCTCCCCACGCGGGGAGGCTGCGTTGCATGAGGGGGTGCGGCTTTCCGCAGGAGCACGCCGATGTCCCTCCTGCATCTTTTCCATCCGAACCGGAAAGATCCCAATGCTGCCAGTACATCCGTAGTCAGCGCCGTGGTTCAAAGGCTCGAACAGAGCGACATGTGCGCCGGATAAGCGCTATACATTCGCCGTCGAAAATTCGGTGCTTCATGGTGGGTCGAAGGTCGCGGACCTATGTCGATCGGGACCGGGAAAGCCAAATCGTGCCAAATTTTCGCGAACTGTATATATCTCTCGATGCACATTCAATCAAGGCTCAATAGGTTGGTTCGTAATTGCGGATTAATATAGTCTGTTGTCGGCAAAATTAAGAGGGATGAATTACAATAAAATTGCTTATGGCTCCGCCTTTCGGACGGCCAAAAGCGCCGGTAACAACGACTGATTTACATTTCAAATATTTTCGGTTTGAGGAATTAAAAATTTGGCACTCCTATCATTCGAGTGCCAAAGGGGCTATGTTAAGTGTTGCAGTCGCTCTATGTGCGGCGGCAGAAAGAACCCCCAATGAAATTCCGACCACTCCACGACCGCGTCGTCATTCGGCGCGCGGAAGGCGATACCAAATCCAAGGGCGGGATCATTATTCCCGACACCGCCAAGGAAAAGCCTCAGGAAGGCGAAGTGATCGCCGTCGGCCCGGGCTCGCGTGACGAGAGCGGCATGCTGATCCCGCTCGACGTCAAGGCCGGCGATCTCATCCTGTTCGGCAAATGGTCCGGCACCGAGGTCAAGATCGACGGCGAGGACCTCCTGATCATGAAGGAGAGCGACATTTTGGGCATCGTCGAGAAGACCAAAGCGGCCAAGAAAGCCGCCTGACCGGGCGATTTCCGATCCCGCAATTTCAAGACTGAACTGGACGTAAAATCATGTCTGCCAAGGAAATCAAATTCGCTACCGATGCCCGCGACCGGATGCTTCGCGGCGTCGAAATTCTGAACAACGCCGTCAAGGTGACGCTCGGCCCCAAAGGCCGCAATGTCGTCATCGACAAGGCCTATGGCGCGCCGCGCATCACCAAGGATGGTGTCGCCGTCGCCAAGGAAATCGAGCTTGCCGACAAGTTCGAGAACATGGGCGCCCAGATGGTGCGCGAAGTGGCCTCGAAGACCAACGACCTCGCCGGCGACGGCACGACGACAGCCACGGTGCTGGCCGCTTCCATCCTGCGCGAAGGTGCCAAATTCGTTGCCGCCGGCATGAACCCGATGGACCTCAAGCGCGGCATCGACCTTGCCGTGACCGCCGTCGTCAAGGAAATCCAGGCGCGCGCCAAGAAGG
>NZ_JAMYUP010000048.1:0-40571 GCF_040323155.1 Mesorhizobium sp. M0060 | reverse complement strand
AAGGGTCTCACACCCTATGAGTTCATCTGCAAAATTTGGGCAAAAGAGCCCGAACGGTTCCGACTCGATCCCACCCATCAAACGCCGGGACTAAACACCTAGGATCTGCGCTCCGCTTCGCGTTCGCTCCGCCCCAGGATGACGAAGGCATGGCGTCCTTTGGCTATTAGCAGAATGATCGACGACTGGAGCTTGAACCAAACGGCCCGCCTTTCAGCGGGCCGTTCGTCATGAAATCAGCAGTCTGATCACTGAGCCGGTGCTGGGGCAGGCGCCGGTGCCGGTGCCGGAGCGGGTGCCGGCGCAGGGGCCGGAGCGGGTGCTGGTTCTGCCGGAGCTGGAGCGGGAGCGGGCGTTGCCGGAGCTGCTGGCGCAGGAGCCGGTTCGGCTGGCTTCATCGGCTCGGCGGGTGCAGGAGCCGGAGCCGGGGTGCTGGCTGCGGGCGGTTCGGCAGGCGCAGGTGCCTCGCTACGTCTTCCAAAAACATAATAGGCGACAATTGCCAGGATAACGACAACCAGGGCAATCAGCCAGCCGCTGCCACCGCCGCGACTTGGCCTTGCGGTGCCGGGCGAGGTGAATGGGTCGTTCGGATTGGGTGTGTTCGCCATAAAAGTGTCCTCCGTGGATGAAAAACATCAAGTAATAGCCATCAACGTACAATCGTTGAATGGGTTTCACATTAGGCGTCGAAAACGCCGAAAACAGGGCAATTCTGATCCGGAATCGCTTGCAGGCATGCATTTCCACCGCGAAATGGGTTTCGATCGAGCCAAACCGAACCTTTTTCAGTTTCTTGGCACGAAGCGCGGCTGGTCCGCCGTCGCGCCACGAATCAGGGTTGACCCAGCTTGGCAATGATTCGGTGTGCAACTCCGCCGTGCTGTTCAGTTGACGGCGGTGACGGTGTAGCCGGCCTTGCGGAAACCCTCGACCAAGCCTTGCGCTCCAGGAAGGTGCATGGCGCCGACCGCCATGAAGACGTTGCCGCGGGCGAGGATCGGCGCGGCACGATCGACCATCACCTTGTTGCGGCTGGTGATCATGGTCTGCTCGAATTCGGCGTAACCCGATTGGTCGTCGACCTGTTCGGGAATGACGGTCCGAAACAGCGGTACGTACATGCCGGTGTCGCCACGCCGGTAAAGCACGATCATGGTTTCGTTGACGTCGTTCACCTTGTCACCAAGCTTCAGCGTATCGACCAGCCCCTTCAAGTGAAAGGCGATCGGCAGCGAGGCCATGGCGCGCAGCTGGTCGGCGACTGTCTCCAGCCCCTCGACCGATTTGCCCGAAGCCTTGGCGTCCTTGGCAAGCTTGACGTCGAGCACCGGCGCGCCGCCAGCCTGGCGGGCGACTTCGCATGCAGGCAGCGCCACCATCGCTGACAGCAACCAGGGCTTCATCTTGGCGACGGTCGCTGGCGGGATGCCACGCGCATCGAGCGCCTTGTTGACCACCGCCGCATCGTCCGGCGACAGCAGCGACGAAAGCGTCGTCTTGTCGGTGAACATCATCAGATCCGGCTCTTTCAGCAGTGCTGCCATCATCTTCTGCTTGTCGAGCACTTCGGTGGTCTCGATGATGACGGTGCCGGCGGCATCGAATGCCTTCTGCGCGGCGGGCGGCAGCGTGGTGACGCGCGGGTCGGTCACGTACATGGTGCCGAACAGGAAGGACGGTTTTTCGCCTGATTTTTCGAGCTTCCACAGCAAGCCCTTGCCGTTCGGCGTCGCTGCCGCGTCCGCCTCGATCTTGCCGTAGGTGGCCGGGTCGCCCTTTTGCAGCGCGCTCAGCATATCGGTACCGGCGCAGACCGGGGTCTCGGCGCGTGCCTTGCCGGCGGCGAGCAGCGCGATGATGAGGAAGGAGAGGAAAAACAGGGCGTTGAGCGCGACAAGCAGCTTCAGCGACACATGAGTCGCGCGGTCGGCGATGACGATGAGGCGTTTCATGCTGCGGTTCTAGGCGCAAAAAGCGGCAAAACGGTTAACCGGCGCATCAAAATTGTTGCGAGATGGCCACGGATTCATGCATCCATCACGCACGAGGATGTGCTGCTTCATAAATCTCGAGCAGCCTTGCCGTGTCGACGCCGGTGTATATCTGGGTGGTCGACAGGCTGGCATGGCCCAGCAATTCCTGAATGGTGCGCAGGTCGCCGCCACGCCCAAGCAGATGCGTGGCGAAGGAATGGCGCAGCGCATGCGGCGTCGCCGTGTCGGGCAGGTTGAGCGCCGAGCGCAGCTTGGCCATATCGCGCTGGACGATTGCCGGGTTCAGCGGGCCGCCGCGGGCACCGCGAAACAGCAGGCCCTTGGGATCGAGATGCCAGGGGCAGAGGCGGCGGTATTCGGCAATCGCCCGCAGCGCCACCGGCAGCACCGGTACCAGCCGGGTCTTGCCACCCTTGCCGGTGACGCGCAGCACGGTATCACCAGGCGAGGACAGATCGGCGCCCAACAGGCCGAGCGCCTCGGAAATGCGCAAGCCCGAACCGTAAAGCAACGTCAGCACGGCAGCGTTGCGGGCGGCGATCCACGGCTCCTCCGCCAGTTGGCCTTCCACCGACACGACGTGTTTTGCATCGCTTGCCGTCAGCGGCTTGGGCAGTGATTTCGGCTGGCGCGGCGCGCGCAAGGCTGCGGCACCCGCGGCATTGGCGAGGCCGCGCCGTTCGAGGAAACGCAGCAGCGAGCGGATGCCGGCCAGCCCGCGCCCGAGCGTGCGGGCACCGGCGCCCTCGGCACGGCGGGCGGCGAGAAAGCCGCGCAAATCGGCGGGGCGCAGATCGGCGATGTCGGAAATGCCGGGCGAGCCGCCGCAATGGCCGGTGAGGAAATGCAGGAACTGGCGCGTGTCGCGCTCATAGGCCTCGACGGTTTCGGGCGACAGCCGGCGTTCTCGCGCCAGCATCTTCAGCCAGTTCTCGCGCGCCGCCTGAAGGTCGGGTTTCGCCGGTATGAGGAATTCCTGCATTTGCGCTCTTCCAGTATTCCGCCCATCCAATTCTGGGCCATCTTCCGACAGTCGGGTTAGGAAGCGGTGAAGAGCGTCGTCATTGAAATGACGACTGGCTGGGGTTAGAGCAAGGCAAAGGATTTTCCGCAGATGACCAAGCCGCAAAACCCCGTCCAGATGGCCGTGATCGGTGCCGCGCATGGCATCAAGGGCGAATTGCGCGTCAAGAGCTTTACCGGCGATCCGCTGGCGCTGGCCGATTACGGTCCGCTCTATGCCAGGGATGGCCGCGCCTTCCAGATCGTCGACATCAGGCCTGCCAACACCGTGGTGGTGGTGCGCTTTAAGGGCATCAGCGATCGCAATGCCGCCGAGGCGCTCGCTGGCACCGAATTGTTCGTCGACCGTTCGGTGTTGCCGGACGAGGGCGAAGAGGACGAATTCTACCATGCCGACCTCGTCGGGCTGGAGGTCAAGGACGACACTGGTGCGATCATCGGCAAGGTCGTCGCCGTGCACAATTTCGGCGGCGGCGACATTCTCGACGTGACGCTGGCGGAACGCAAAGGCGTGCTCATCCCGTTCACGCAGGCCGCCGTTCCGGAAGTCTCGATCGCCGGCGGCTTTGTCCGCATCGATCCAGCCGCAGCAGGGCTGGTCGAGGACGAGGACGGCGAGCCTCCCGGTGACGACGGTTTCGACCCGAAGGGCAGGCCGCGCGGGCCGAGGGACGCCGGAGGCAACCGGTGAGTTTTTTTGCTTCGGTGCTGACGCTCTATCCCGAAATGTTTCCCGGCGCGCTCGGCCTGTCGCTGGCCGGACGCGCGCTGGAGACCGGCACTTGGTCGCTCGAAACAATCCAGATCCGCGACTTCGCCAGTGATCGTCACCGTACCGTCGACGACACGCCGGCCGGCGGCGGCGCCGGCATGGTGATGCGGGCGGACGTGCTGGCCAGCGCCGTCGACCATGCCTCGTCGCCGGGCGATCGGCGTCCAAAACTGCTAATGAGTCCGCGTGGAAAACCACTGACGCAGCGCCGTGTGCGCGAGCTCGCCGCCGGGCCGGGTGCGGTGATCGTCTGCGGCCGTTTCGAAGGCGTCGACCAGCGGGTCATCGAAGCGCGAGAGCTCGAAGAAGTGTCGATCGGCGACTTCATCCTGTCCGGCGGCGAGCCGGCAGCACTTGTGCTGCTCGACGCGGTGGTGCGCCTGCTGCCCGGCGTCATGGGCAATGCGGTATCGGGCGAGGAAGAGAGCTTTGAAAACGGCCTGCTCGAACATCCGCATTATACGCGGCCGCAGGCGTTCGAGGGCCGGCCGATCCCCGAGGTGCTGATTTCGGGCAATCACAAGAAGATCGCCGCATGGCGGCGGGCCGAAGCGGAGAGGCTGACGAAAGAGCGAAGGCCGGATCTTTTAGCCGCTCAGCCCTTGTCGAAATAGTAAAATGCCAGGAACAGGCCGACCGCGATGACGAAGCCGCGCACCGCGTTCTGTGGGACGCGCCTGGCGATCCAGACGCCGGCATAGCCGCCGAGCGCGCCACCCGGGATCATGATGATCGCCTGCAGCCAGGCGATGACGCCGCCGGAGACGAAAACCAGGATGGCTATTGCCGCGATAACCACGGCCAGCATGTTCTTCAGTGCATTCAGCCGGTGATAGTCGCCGGACTGGGTGAGGCCGAGAGTTGCCAGCATCATGACGCCCATGCCGGCGCCGAAGAAGCCGCCATAGACGGCGGTGGCGAACTGCGCCAGGGAACCGACCAGCGAACCCACCGCGGCCTCATGCCCGGGCTTGGGCGCCGGCTTCAGCCATGGCCCGGCAGCGAACAATGCGGTTGCCGCCAGCAGCAGCCACGGCACCAAGGCGCGGAACGACGGGTTGTCGAGCGCCAACAGGATTAGCGCGCCAGCCAGCGCCCCGAGAGCCGAAATGAGGCTGAGCAGCAGTGCGCCGCGCCAGAAATGCTTGATGTCGTCCCAATAGGCGAGCGTCGAGGTGATGTAGCCGGGGAACTGCGTCACCGACGATGTCGCATTGGCGACGATCGGCGGCAGGCCGGCCAGCGTCATGGCGCCAAAGGTTATGAACGTGCCGCCGCCGGCAACGGCGTTGACCGCGCCTGATAGAAAGCCGGCGAGGAAGAGCAGGACCGCGTCCAAAATTGGCATGAGGGCCGTCGTCGCTGGAGGAAAATGCCTATCATCCGGCTTAGAAAGCTTGACGCGCGGGCGCAACCCCCTGGACCACAAGCGATCGCAGGAGTGCCACAGCGGGCGCTAGTCAAAAAGGAACGCGGCACCAAAAAAGAAACAGCGAAGACGTGACAACGCGCCGAAATAGCTGTATGTGCGCGCCGAACCGGAAGAAAAATTTGCCGGACCCGTCAACAATGACGGTGTAGTCGCCCCTGCCCGATGTTCTCGAACAGATGTTCTCGAACGAAGGGCATAGCCGAGCGGTCGATGGGACTGCAAGGCGAGTGTCGGACGCTCTGACTGTCGGAAGAACAAGAAGTGGATTTTTGAGATGGACATCCTCCGTCAGCTCGAGGCCGAGCAGGCCGCCAAGATCGAAGCCAAGCGCAAGCTCCCCGAATTCCAGCCCGGCGATACCGTGCGCGTCCAGGTCCGCGTGACCGAAGGCACCCGCACCCGCGTCCAGGCCTATGAGGGCGTGGTCATCGCCCGCGCCGGCGCCGGCTTCCAGGAAAGTTTCACCGTCCGCAAGATCTCCTACGGCGAAGGTGTAGAGCGTGTGTTCCCGGTCTATTCGCCGATGGTCGAGGGCGTCGAGATCGTGCGCCGCGGCAAGGTGCGTCGCGCCAAGCTGTATTATTTGCGTGACCGTCGCGGCAAGTCGGCCCGTATTTCGGAAAACACCGGCGTGCGCGCCCGCAAGCTCAACGATGAGGAGCGTGATGCGCTGAACGCCGAGAAGGCGCGCATCGAGGCCGAGAAAGTGGCCGCCGCCCAGGCGCTGGCCGCCGAGAAGGCAGCGCAGGACGCCGCCGAGAAGAAGGCCGCCGACGAGGCCGCCAAGGCCGCGGAAGCAGCTGCCGCCGAATAAGGCGTCTTCAAACCCATGTTTTCGGAAAGGCGGCTTCGGCCGCCTTTTTGGTTCGCGAGGTGGATTCGATTTTGCCGGGCCGCATCGGTCCACAATCGATACGGATCGTTCCGTAATCCCTCCGTTGAAAGCATTGGAATTCATTTTCATGCCGAGCGGCGCATCGGACCGGCTTGCAAGGCGCCTGCGGAAAGCTAAAGTCGGCGCCGGATTTCCTGCATGCCTCGGCCGATCGAGGCGGTTCAGTTCCTGGGGAGCGCGTCATGACCAAATCGAAACTGCTGCTGGCCGGCCTGGTGGCCTGCCTTCTCGTGCCTGTCGCGGCTCTGGCGCAGGCGCTGCCCGACCTCGGCGGCAAGAAAGTGGTGGTGGTGACCGAAAACGCCTATCCGCCGCTGCAGTTTATCGATGCAAAGACCGGCAAGCAGATCGGCTGGGAATATGACGCGATGAACGAGATCGCCAAACGGCTGAATTTCAAGGTCGAGTACCAGAACACCTCCTGGGACGCGATGATCCAGGCGGTTTCCGACAACCAGTACAACATCGGCATGACCGGCATCACGATCAAGGACGACCGCAAGCAGAAGGTCGATTTCTCCGATCCCTACATGCGCTCGGAACAGTTCATGCTGGTGCGCGGCGACGAGAAGCGCTTCACCGACGCCAAGACGTTTGCCGCCTTCAAGGACGGGCTGATCGGCGCGCAGGCCGGCACCACGCCGTTCTACACCGCCGTCTACAGCGTGCTCGACGGCAATGAGCAGAACCCGCGCATAAAGCTGTTCGAGACGTTCGGCGCGACGGTGCAGGCGCTAAAGGCCGGCGACGTCGACGTCGTGCTCACCGACGGCACCGCCGGCAAGGGCTATGTCGATGCGTCCAATGGCGGGCTGAAGCTGATCGGCGGTCCGCTCGGCACCGAGGATTTCGGCTTCATCTTCCCCAAGGGCTCGGATCTGGTGGGGCCGGTCAACGCCGCGATCGCCGCGCTGAAGGCCGACGGCACGCTCGACGCGCTCAATAAGAAGTGGTTCCTCGACTACAAGATGGGGCAGTAGTTAGTCTTGGCGCTTCGGCTTTCGCTAGTCGCTAACGTTGATGAACAGGATTGGCCGTCACCAGCGCTTTCGCCAATCGCTAACCTTGCAAAGGAGGCACTGCCGACCTCCCTTGCGGGAGAGATCTCCGGTATCTGCTTTGCCAGCGTCGCTTGATGCCCCCTGCACCTCCATCATCCACGCCAAAACCCGACTTCCCGTGGTGGCTTGCGGTGGCCGTGGCGATCGCGCTGGCCGCCGCCGTCTTCATCGCCGCCAGCGACCTCTATGCCCCGGTTTTCGCGACCGTCGCCAAGGGCATCGGCGTCACTATCTTCGTCACCGTGATTGCCTTCGCGCTGGCTTGCGCCATCGGGCTTGCCGTCGCGCTGATGGGGCTTTCGGGCTCGCGCTGGCTCAGCCAGATCGCCCGCTTCTATGTCGAGATCATCCGCGGCGTGCCGATCCTGGTGCTGTTGTTCTGGATCGCCTTTGCCGGCGCGCCGGCCTTCGTCGCGGCGTGGAACGCACTGACGGCGCCGCTGCAAAGCGCCGGCCTGTTCGGCGAACTGCTGGTACGCGACGTGTCGTTGCTATGGCGCGCCATCATGGCGCTGACCATCGGCTATTCGGCCTTCATCTCGGAGGTTTTCCGCGCCGGCATCCAGGCGGTCGAGAAAGGCCAGATCGAGGCGGCCAAGGCGCTCGGGCTGACGCGCACGCAGCGCTTTCGGCTGATCGTCTTTCCGCAGGCGATCCGCACCATTCTGCCGCCGCTCGGCAATGATTTCGTCGCTATGGTCAAGGATTCTTCGCTGGTCTCGGTGCTCGGCGTCGCCGACATCACCCAGATGGGCAAGATCTACGCCGCGGGCTCGTTCCGCTTCTTCGAGACCTATTCGATCGTCGCCTATATCTATCTCATCCTGACTGTCGGTCTGTCACTGGCCTTGCGGTCGCTGGAGAAGCGGCTGCGCCACCAGAATGGGGAATAGAAGGCGGGCGAAGGAGGCGCTACTATCGAGTGAATGCGACCGCCCCAGGAGGACCCATGATCGTCGACAAAGCCAATGCGGCGCTGGAATCGGTCTATACGGCCGATACGCCTGAGGCGCTCGCCAAGGCCTATGCAGAATGGGCCGCGACCTATGACGGCGAAACCGCGGCGCTCGGCTATCTCCTGCCGTTCCTGATCACCGCCTGGGTGGCGCGCCATGTGCCATCAGGCGAAGGGCCGCTGCTCGACGCCGGCTGCGGCACCGGCCTGTCGGGACCGTCGCTCAAGGCGCTCGGCTACCACGACATTGCCGGGCTCGACCTGTCGCAAGACATGCTGAAAATTGCCGGCAGTCGGCAGGCCTACAGCGAGCTGAAACAGGCGATGCTCGGCGGGCCACTGCCTTGGCCCGATGGCCATTTCCGCGCGTTCTTCTCGACCGGCGTGTTCACCATCAGCCATGCGCCGGCGTCCGGCCTGCCGGAGCTGGTGCGCATCACCAAGAAGGGCGGCCACGCCATCTTCACGGTTCGCGACCAGGTTTTTGCAAGCGGCGGGTTTCGCGACGTCTTTGACGAACTGGAGCAGGCGACAAAATGGCGGCCGGTCGAAGAGAGCCCGTGGTTCCGCTGCTACGCGATCGCCGAGCCCGAGGCGCTGGTGAAGACCTTCGTGTTCGAGGTGCTTTGAAGCGCCTGTTTGCAGGACTTGGGTTCCTCGCCCTCGCGTAGCGGGGGAGGAACCCAGGTTCTGCGAAGGCAGCCGCGATTGCTGAAAAGCCAAAACATTGATAAGAGCAGCGCCATGGAAGAGCTTTTTGGCGATCCGGCCTATAAGGGTTTCGTGCTGCAGGACAGAAAACGCCTGCCGTCGCGATTTTCCGCGCGCGTCTGCGGGGCACTGACCAGCCGACTTAGCTAGGGCGATCCGCCAGGCTGTTTCGCCGGGCCGACCGGCGTCCTTTTCCCTTTTTAAATCGACGGATTTATGCACATGAGCGCACCGCGCACCCTCTACGACAAGATTTTCGACGACCATGTCGTCGACCGCCAGGACGACGGCACCTGCCTGCTCTATATCGACCGCCACCTGGTCCACGAAGTGACCAGCCCGCAGGCTTTCGAAGGCCTGCGCATGACCGGCCGCAAGGTTCGGCATCCGGAAAAGACGCTGGCCGTGGTCGATCACAATGTGTCGACCTCGCCGGAACGCAAATTCGGCATCAAAAATGAAGAAAGCCGCATCCAGGTCGAGGCGCTGGCCAAGAACGCTAAGGATTTTGGCGTCGAGTATTATTCAGAGAAGGATATCCGCCAGGGCATCGTCCACATCATCGGCCCGGAGCAAGGCTTTACGCTGCCCGGCATGACCATCGTCTGCGGCGACAGCCACACCTCGACGCACGGCGCTTTCGGCGCCTTGGCGCATGGCATCGGCACCTCGGAAGTCGAGCACGTGCTGGCGACGCAGACGCTGATCCAGCGCAAGGCCAAGAACATGCTGGTGCGCGTCGACGGCGCGCTGCCGGAAGGCGTCACCGCCAAGGACATCATCCTCGCCATCATCGGCGAGATCGGCACTGCCGGCGGTACCGGCTATGTCATCGAATATGCCGGCGAGGCGATCCGCGCGCTGTCGATGGAAGGCCGCATGACGATCTGCAACATGTCGATCGAAGCCGGCGCGCGCGCCGGCCTGATCGCGGCCGACGAGACGACCTTCGCCTATGTCAAGGACAAGCCACGCGCTCCCAAAGGCGAAGCCTGGGATGCCGCGCTTGCCTATTGGAAGACGCTCCAATCCGACGAAGGCGCGCATTTCGACAAGGTGGTCGTGCTCGACGCGGCAAAACTGCCGCCGATCGTCTCCTGGGGTTCCTCGCCCGAGGACGTCGTCTCGGTGCAAGGCATCGTGCCGAACCCGGATGACATCACTGATGAGAACAAGCGCAGCTCCAAGCAACGCGCGCTCGACTATATGGGCCTGACGCCGGGCACCAAGATCACCGATATCGAAGTTGACCGCGTCTTCATCGGCTCCTGCACCAATGGCCGCATCGAGGATCTGCGCGCCGCCGCCAAGGTGATCGAGGGCAAGAAGGTCAATCCGCGGGTCAATGCGATGATTGTGCCGGGCTCCGGCCTGGTCAAGGAACAGGCAGAAGCCGAAGGTCTCGACAAGATCTTTCTCGCCGCCGGTTTCGACTGGCGCGAGCCGGGCTGCTCGATGTGCCTTGCCATGAACGACGACCGGCTGAAGCCGCATGAGCGCTGCGCCTCGACCTCGAACCGCAATTTCGAAGGGCGCCAAGGCTTCAAGGGCCGCACCCATCTGGTGTCGCCGGCAATGGCGGCGGCGGCGGCGATCGCCGGCCATTTCGTCGACATCCGCGAGTGGAAATAGCACCCGGAGCACCGGGATCTGATATGACTTGCCCGAGCCGCAATGCGGTTCGGGCCTTTCTTCAGCCGGGGCGCCTGATGAATTCGTGGAATTCCTCACGGCGGCCGGGTTGATCCTTCGCCACGACCAGCGCCAGTTGGCGCTCGTCGAAAAGCTTGAACCATTCGTCCCATTCAACCAGTTCGTAGCCGCCGGCATGGACCGGGCGTTCGGCCTCGTCCTGGTCCTGGTAGGCGTGCTGGCCGAAGACCAGCCTCAGCATGGCCTGCGTTCCGGTTTCGGGCGACACGTCGACGATCGCCGGAAAGCCGGCGCGCGCCGCGACCCATGAGCGAATTGCATCGTGATCGGTCCAGCATGATCGTGTCGGCCATCAGAGCGTCTCCTGGTTGCCGTCGTGAAACGCCGCCCGCCGTTCCCGGTTCCGTCTAGCAGCTTCACCGACGCATCCGTCGTATATTCGCCTTCGCTTAACCGCTTGTTTGGGCTTCCGCTCTAAGGTCTCCTGAGGGGAAGCGAGGGGAAGTTACAGCGCTTGGACACCGGCCTGCTCATAGCGCTGCTCAATCCAGGCATCGCCCTCACACTCGGCGCGGCATTTCTCGTGCTGTGGTTCTATCAACGCCACCGTCCCTATCTGATCGTGCTGGCGGCGGGCTACTCGGCCTCGGCCGCAGGCTTCCTGCTCCAGTATTTCACGCTGCCGGTCGGTATGGCGCCGACCAAGCTCATGTCCATCCTATGCTTCACCTTTGCGACCTGCTGTCTCGCCGGCGCGGTCATTGCACGCTATGGGCGGCGCGTGCCTTATCCAGCGATCGGCATTCTGGCGGGCGGCGGCCTGGCCGCGGTCTCGTGGTTTCTCTTTGCCCGGCCGGATATCACCTGGCGGATCCTTGCCATCAATTTCAGCTTCGGCGGCATCAGCCTGGTTGTCGCGGCCGAGTTGCGCGCGGTGCGCAACAACGGTCCGACGGAAATGATCCTGTTCGTGCTGTCGCTGCTTTCCGGTCTGAACTTCCTGGTGCGGACCCTTGCCGTTGTCATCGCGCATGGGCCGTTCACGAGCTATGAAGGGCTTTACTCCTCGTCCTATTGGACGACGGCGCTGCTGTCGCATGCACTGCTGTCGCTGCTTATCGCGCTTTGCCTGTTCGGCGCCGCCGCGCTCGATGTGATGAAGGCCCTGAAGACCGAAACCCTGACGGACCCGCTATCGGGCCTGCTCAACCGCCGCGGCTTCGAGGAGCGCGCCATGCTTGTCCTGCAGTACTGTGCCACGGCGCGGTTGCCGGTTGCGCTGGTGCTGGCCGATCTCGATCATTTCAAGGCGCTCAACGATCAGCATGGCCACGCGGCCGGGGATCGCGTCATCGCCGACTTCGCCGCCAAGCTTCTGTCGGCTGCAGGCACGCGCGGCGTTGCTGGCCGCATCGGCGGCGAGGAGTTCGCCGTGCTTTTGCCGCTCAGCGACCTTGGCGCGGCAAGATTGTTTGCCGAAGCCATTCGCATGCTCTATTCGGCGGGCAGAATCGACGGGCTTCCGCCTGACACAAGAGTGACCGCGAGCTTCGGCGTGGCCGCCCGTACCGGCGACGAAGGGCTGGACCCGCTGATGCGCCGTGCCGACGAAGCGCTCTACAAAGCCAAGAGGAATGGCCGCGACAGCGTGTGCCTGTCCTATCAGCGGCCTGAAACGGTGTTCTTTCCCCATCGGACCAGTGCCGGCTGAGCGTCAGCGGCGGCCTCGAATTAACGTCTTTTTCGCGCCTCGGTGGTTTGCTGTTCGGCGGGGAGTGCCAAAAACGCAATGGGCAGCGCCAATTTCATCCTGGTGATCAACCTGTTCGTTGCCGGGCTGCTGGCGGCGGCCTTCATGACGATCGCCGTCTATGACGCAGGGCGGGTGTCGGCTCGCCGGCTTGCGTTCGGCTATGTACTGGGCATGGCCTATTTCGCCATCGAATTCAGCATCCCTGCCTTCGACAATGCACGACCGGTGGTTGTTGCAGCCTTTGCCGCTTTCCTTGGCGCTACCGTCGCCTTCAATGGCGGGCTTGCCCATAAATACGGCGTTTCGCGCCCGTGGCCGCCGATGCTCTTCTTCCTGGTCTTCGCCACCGTGGCGGTCTACTTCGTACAGGACCTGCCACGTCAATCCTTTGTGCGAATGGCGGCCTACCAGCTTCCCTATGCGGCTATGCAATTCACCGGGCTGACGATCGTCTTGTCGTCCAGGCAAAGACGCGAGCGGCTCGACTATATGCTGATGGCTGTCCTGGCGGCCAGCACCTTGCAGTTCGCCAGCAAACCCTTCATCGCCCATGCGCTTGGCGGCTGGGGCGCCAACCCGCAATCTTATGCGCAGACCAGCTACGCGTTGGTGTCGCAGTCTATCGGCACCGTGTTCGGCCTGGCGCTTGCGCTGGTGACGTTGGCTATCCTGGTCCGCGACGTGCTCGCCGAGGCGACGTCGAAATCGGAAACCGATACGCTTTCACGGCTGCTCAACCGTGGCGGCTTCGAGCGCCATGCCGAGATCGCACTGCGCGACGCCATGCGGCGGGCTGTCCCGGCGGCACTGGTCATTGCCGATCTCGACCATTTCAAGCGCATCAACGATACGTACGGCCACGCGTCCGGCGATCGGGTCATCGAGACCTTTGCCGGTTTTCTCCGCGATGCCGCGGCCGACCATCATGTCGCCGGCCGCATCGGCGGCGAGGAATTCGCTATTTTCCTGCCGGGGACCAACCTCGCCGCCGCCCGGCTCTTCGCCGAGGGCACGCGTACCGCCTTCGGTGCCACGCCCATCGACTGCCTGCCGGCGGATCATCGCTGCAGCGCCAGTTTCGGCGTTGCCGAGCTTGGTTCGGGCGAAAGCTTTTCCGACCTGCTGCGGCGCGCCGACAAAGCGCTCTATCAGGCGAAGGGCAGCGGCCGCGATTGCGTGCGTGTCTCGGCCGGGCCGGCCGCTGCCCAGCCGGCGCCGGCGACAAACGGCAGCGCGGCCGTCAGCGGCAGGGGCTGAGCTCCGGCATCTCGCCGTCGGCGAGGCCGTACATATAGCTGCGGCCCTTCACGAAAACCGGCGGCCTGTAGCAGTCGCCGCCGCGGACATCGTCCGATTCGTTTTCATAGATCACGTCGGGCTGGCCGGCGCTGGTGTAGTCGGACAATTCCTTGGCGAGCTTGCCCTCGCCGACGAGAATACGCTTGTAGCCGGCGGCGCTTTCGATGACGAGATTGCCGAAGGAATCGGCGTAGACGCGGTCGTGGTGGCGCGCCCCGGCAAGTGCCGGTGCGGCGATGCCGACGGCGAGCGCCGCCAATACGAGCCCGGGAAGGCGCGATCTTGCTGAATTCGAATGCACGGCGTGCTGCTCCATTGCTGAGAGGCAAGCCTCCTCGAATCAGAAATTAACCTTTTATTAACCTTTGTTAAGAGGGCAACCGCCGCCGCTGCGAGGTCTCGGAAAACATGGTTAATATCCGGCGGCCCACCGGCCATCATTCGGCCATGCTTGTTCCCACCATCGCCGGCATCGAGCGCGACTCAAAAAGCATGAAAATCCGGTGGCTTGCCGGAACATCGCGGCCGGTTCGATGGGCGGGGAAAGCAGCATATGATGTTACGCCGAACGTTTCGGATGGCGCTGGGCATTCCGCCTCTGCTGGTTGCCGCCGCCTGCGCGCCGCAGAGCAGTGCGCCCAAGCTCGGGAATACAGTGGCCGCGTCTGCCGCGATCACTCCCACCCAATCGACGGCACCGCAGCCGCGCATGGCAACGTACAAGTGCGCCGACGGCGGCATAATGACCATCGAGAATCTCGGGACGTCGGTGCGCGTGCTCGGCCCGGACGGCACCAGCGCCGAGTTGCCGGCCTCACCCGCCAATCAGACAAGCCGTTACGGCGAGGCGCATGACGCAATCGTGATCGACGGGCGCGATGCGCTGGTGATGAAGGGCGGTGCCTCACCGGTGGTCTGTACACGCTGATCGACCCGGCGCGGCAGCCATGTTCCGCAGTGCAGCGACGTTGTGCCGGCTCAAGCCCACAGCCTAATCGATTGAAGCCAAAAGCCTGGCTTTCATCAGACTAAATTACGTTTTCAAAACGATTTTCCGGCTTTGACGCGGTGCAAAAAGAGCATTAGAAACCGGCTGTCCGAAGTCGCAACCGGAAGCGGCAATGCCGCATTTCCACCTGAGGCTCCAGAGACGCCGAACTGGGGGAGCCATGAGCAAATCACCAGCCACCCGCGAATTTGCCAGACGTGAACGGCCGCTTTCGCCGCATCTGACCGTCTATCGGCCGCCGATCACGATGACGATGTCGATCGTCCATCGCATCACCGGCGGGGCGCTCTATTTCGGCACGCTGCTGGTCGCGCTGTGGCTGATGGCGGCGGCGAGTTCGGAGGCGACCTTCAATGCCATCAACTGGGCCTTCGGCTCGTGGCTCGGACGGCTGGTGCTGTTCGGCTACACCTGGGCGCTGATGCACCACATGCTGGGCGGTGTGCGTCATCTGATCTGGGACACCGGCACGGGCCTTGAAAAGCATACGGCGTCGAGGATCGCCTGGGCGACGCTCGCCGGCTCCGTTGTACTGACGCTGCTGATCTGGATCGCCGGCTATATGGCGCGGGGAGCCTGACATGAGCAGCAAAAACACCGACATGCGCACGCCGCTGGCCAAGGTCCGCGGCCTCGGTTCCGCCCGCGAAGGCACCGGCCATTTCTGGCGTCAGCGGCTGACGGCGATTTCCAACATCCCACTGATATTGTTCTTCGTCGGCTTCCTGATTGCGCTCAATGGCGCCAGCTATGGTGAGGTGCGCGCCGCACTTGCCAATCCGTTCGTGGCGCTGGTCCTGGCGTTGGTGCTGCTGTCGGTGCTCTACCATATGCGGCTCGGCATGCAGGCGATCATCGAAGACTATGTGCATGGCGAGGGCACCAGGCTGGCGCTGCTCGCCCTCAACACATTTTTCCCCCTAGTGGTCGGCGTCGCCTCGGTCTTCGCCCTGCTTAAACTGGCTTTTGGAGGCTGATTTTTGGCCAAGGACGCGAAGAACGCCAACACGGCTTCCGCCTATACCTATGTCGACCACAAATTCGATGTCGTGGTCGTCGGCGCCGGCGGTGCCGGCCTGCGCGCGGCGCTCGGCATGGCCGAACAGGGCCTGCGCACCGCCTGCATTACCAAAGTGTTCCCGACGCGTTCGCATACCGTCGCGGCGCAGGGCGGCATCGCCGCCTCGCTCGCCAATATGGGCCCCGACAACTGGCAGTGGCATCTCTTCGACACCGTCAAGGGCTCGGATTGGCTGGGCGATACCGACGCGCAGGAATACATGGTGCGCGAGGCGCCGGCGGCGGTCTACGAACTCGAACATTACGGCGTTCCCTTCAGCCGCACGGAGGACGGGAAAATCTACCAGCGGCCGTTCGGCGGCATGATGATGAATTTCGGCGAGGGGCCGCCGGTGCAGCGCACCTGTGCTGCCGCCGACCGCACCGGCCATGCCATGCTGCACACGCTCTATGGCCAGTCGCTGAAGCACAATGCGCAGTTCTTCATCGAGTATTTCGCGCTCGACCTGATTATGGAGCCGGACGGCACCTGCACCGGCGTCGTCGCCTGGAACCTCGACGACGGCACCATCCACCGTTTTTCGGCCAAAATGGTGGTGCTGGCGACCGGCGGCTACGGCCGTGCCTATTTCTCGGCCACCTCGGCGCATACCTGCACCGGCGATGGCGGCGGCATGGCAGCACGGGCAGGCCTGGCGCTGCAGGACATGGAGTTCGTGCAGTTCCATCCGACCGGCATCTACGGCGCCGGCTGCCTGATCACCGAGGGTGCGCGCGGCGAGGGCGGCTATCTCGTCAATTCCGAGGGCGAGCGCTTCATGGAGCGCTATGCACCGTCGGCCAAGGACCTTGCTTCCCGAGACGTGGTCTCACGCTGCATGACGCTGGAGATCCGCGAAGGCCGTGGCGTCGGTCCCAAGAAGGACCATATTTTTCTCCACCTCGACCACCTTGATCCGGCCGTTTTGCACGAAAGGCTCCCGGGTATTTCGGAGTCAGCAAAGATCTTTGCGGGCGTCGACCTGACCAAGGAACCGATCCCGGTGCTGCCAACCGTCCACTACAATATGGGCGGCGTGCCGACCAATTACTGGGGCGAGGTGCTGAACCCGACGGCGTTGAATCCGGACCAGGTGTCGCCCGGGCTGATGGCGGTCGGTGAGGCCGGCTGCGCCTCGGTGCACGGCGCCAACCGGCTGGGCTCGAACTCGCTGATCGACCTGGTGGTGTTCGGCCGCGCGGCGGCGATCCGGGCCGGGCAGGTGATCGACCGCACATCGGCGGTCCCGTCGCCCAACGAGGCCTCGGTCGAGAAGATCATGGACCGCTTCGACCGGCTGCGCCACGCCAACGGCTCGACGCCGACAGCGGTTTTGCGCGAAAAAATGCAGAAGGCGATGCAGGAGGACGCTGCGGTATTCCGCACCCAGGAATCGCTGGAAAGCGGCAGCAACCGCATTTCGCAGATCTGGGGCGAACTCAGCGACGTCAAGGTGTTCGACCGCTCGATGATCTGGAACTCCGATCTGGTCGAGACGCTGGAGCTGGAAAACCTGATGGCCAACGCCATCACCACCGTCTATGGCGCCGAGGCGCGCAAGGAAAGCCGCGGCGCCCATGCGCGCGAAGATTTTTCGGCCCGCGACGACGCGGTCTGGCGCAAGCACACGCTGGCCCGGCTCAACGAGGCCGGCGAGGTGGCGCTCAGCTACCGGCCGGTGCACACCGAAACGCTGCTTAGGGAAGCAGACGGCGGCATCAACCCGGCCAAGATCGCGCCAAAGGCCAGGGTGTATTGACGATGGCGCTGGCGGCAGCTGGATATTCCGGCACGCCCCTTCCGGCCAAGCTCGGCCTGAAGGACGGGATGACCGCCGCGTTTATCGCACTGCCGGCGGAACTCGACGATCTGGCCGAAGCCGTCGACTTTGCCCATGTCGACAGGCTGGCCGACTGGTCGAAGATTTCAAATGCTGCCTTGAAATACGATGCCGTTCACGCCTTCACCAGACAGCGTGCAGAGATCGAGGACCGTCTCGCCGACGTCGAAGCGGCGATCAAGCGCGACGGCATGGTCTGGGTGTCCTGGCCGAAAAAGGCGTCGAAAGTGCCGACCGACGTCACCGAGGACGTTATCCGCGCCGAGGCGCTGAAGCTCGACCTCGTCGACGTCAAGGTCGCCGCCGTCAACGGGATCTGGTCCGGGCTGAAGCTCGTCATCCGAAAGGACCTGAGGTAATGGTCGAACTGACGCTTCCGAAAAACTCGAAGATCATGGCCGGAAAAACCTGGCCGAAGCCGGAGGGTGCCACCAATCTGCGCGAATACCGCATCTACCGCTGGTCGCCGGATGATGACGAGAACCCGCGCATGGACACCTATTTCGTCGACATGGACGATTGCGGGC
Source organism: Mesorhizobium sp. M0060 (assembly GCF_040323155.1). NCBI lineage: Bacteria > Pseudomonadati > Pseudomonadota > Alphaproteobacteria > Hyphomicrobiales > Phyllobacteriaceae > Mesorhizobium > Mesorhizobium sp. M0060. The sequence continues at coordinate 22,584 of NZ_JAMYUP010000048.1, read as the reverse complement.
CGATGGTGCTCGACGCGCTGCTCTGGATCAAGAACAAGATCGACCCGACGCTGACGCTGCGCCGCTCCTGCCGCGAGGGCATTTGCGGCTCTTGCGCCATGAACATCGACGGGTCGAACACGCTGGCCTGCACCAAGGGCTGCGACGACATTTCCGGCGCGATCAAGGTCTATCCGCTGCCGCACATGCAAGTGGTCAAGGACCTGGTGCCCGACCTCACCAATTTCTACGCCCAGCATGCCTCGATCGAGCCGTGGCTGAAGACGGTGTCGCCCGAGCCGGCCAAGGAATGGCTGCAAAGCCACGAGGACCGCGAGAAGCTCGACGGGCTCTACGAATGCATATTGTGCGCTTGCTGCTCGACCTCCTGCCCGAGCTACTGGTGGAACGGCGAGCGCTATCTCGGCCCGGCGACACTGCTGCAGGCCTATCGCTGGCTGATCGATTCCAGGGACGAGGCCACGGGCGAGCGGCTCGACAATCTCGAAGACCCGTTCCGGCTCTATCGCTGCCACACCATCATGAACTGCGCCCAGACCTGCCCGAAGGGGCTCAACCCGGCCAAGGCGATCGCCGAGATCAAGAAGATGATGGTGGAGCGACGGGTATAGCGGCGGACGGGTTGTGCTGCAGGGATCATCTCGTCGGTAGTGATCCTTCGCGCCCCCCTCTGTCCTGCCGGACATCTCCCCACAAGGAGGGAAATCGGCAGCTGACATCGCCCGTCTGCAATGTTGGAGGTTGGCGAAAGCCGACGTGACATCCAATCTCCCCCCAAGTGGGGGAGATGTCCGGCAGGACAGAGGGGCGCCGTCCCTCCAGCCTCAGAAGGGTAGCCGATCCTATGACCGATATCGAATTGCCCATCCTCTCCCCCATCGAAGCGCGCGTGCTCGGCTGCCTGATCGAGAAGAAGGAGCTGACGCCGGACGTCTATCCGCTGACGCTCAATGCAGCACTTGCCGCCGCCAACCAGAAGACGGCGCGCGAGCCGGTGATGTCGGTCGAGCTTGCCGAGGTCAGACGGGCGCTTGGCCAGCTGGAGCAGAAGGGCCTCGTCAGGCAGGTGTTTGCGTCGCGCGTCGAACGCTACGAGCATGTCGTGGCGCAGCGCTTTTCCCTGACCTCGGCGCAGATCGCACTGCTTGGCCTGTTGTTGTTGCGCGGCCCGCAGACAGCCTATGAATTGCTGGCACGAAGCGAGCGCATGGCACGGTTGCCGTCGATCGACGAGCTTCGCGGCAATCTCGATCTGCTGATCGGCCGCAGGCCGCCGCTCGTGCAGCAGATCGATCACGGCCCCGGCCAGCGCGAAGACCGTTATGTCCATCTCCTCAGTGGGCCGCCGCAGCTGTCGGCTGCCGCCGCGCCCCTGCCGTCCTCGCCGGCCTCGGATCTGGAAATGCGCGTGCAGGCCCTCGAGGAAGAAATTGCCGAGCTGCGCGCCCGAATCGACGCGCTGACCGGCGACAGACGATAACGAACCTTCGATACGTCGGCGGACAGCGCCCCTTCTGCCTTGGCGGACATCTCCCTACGAGGGAAGATTGGACGTCATCCCTGGCTTCCGCCAATCTCTAACGCTGAAAAGAGGGCGAGACCGGCGAAGCTGCCAATCTCCCCCTCGTGGGGGAGATGCCCGGCAGGGCAGAGGGGGGCGCGAAGGATCGTCGACGTTTATATCCTTCGCTGGTCTGCCGATGGCTCTCTCAGCCGAGCCTGGCGTCGAGCGATACCTTGATGGCGCCGAGCGCCTTTGACACCGGGCATTCGGCTTTGGCCTTCTCGGCCAATTCCTTGAACTTGGCGGCATCGATGCCCGGCACCTTGCCGACCAGCGTGATCGCGCTGCCGGTGATGCCGGTGCCGGGGACCAGCGTCACCACGGCCTTGGCGTCGAGCTCGGAAGCCGGAGTGCCATTTTCGGCGAGAAAATGCGAAAGCTGCATGGCATAGCAACCGGCATGGGCGGCGGCGATCAGCTCTTCCGGATTGGTGCCGGATTTGCCGCTCTCGTCCTCGAAACGCATCTTGGCGGAATAGGGCGTGCCCTTCAGCGTCCCGCTCTGGGTTTCGAGCGTGCCTTTGCCTTCCTTGAAACTGCCTTTCCAAACGGCGTTGGCGGTGCGGTCCATCAATTCCTCCTTGATTGTCGTGATTGAGCCCGTAGTCGGCGTCCGGTCGACTATAGCGCGCGCTGGAGCGAAGGCCACCCACGCTTTCGTATCGGCGGCAGCGTGACGCATCATGTCGAGCGAAAAAAATTCGAAAAAAATACGCGTGCAAAAATGTCGACTTCCATCTGTCCCGGCCGTCCTGCGGGCGGCCATGGACTTGGTGGCCGGATGGAGGACCACATGAACAATCTGTTTTCTGCTCACTGGACAAGCACCGGCCACAGGGCCGGTGAACAACAAGCCGACTGGTCGCGCCTGCAGCCCTCCGGCTTCGGCCGACTGCTTGCGGCGATTGCCATTATCGGGATTGCGGTGTCTCTTCTCGACTATGCTGCGGCCGGTCTCGATTCTACGGCAGGCAAGGGCTCCGCGGAGATTTCCGTAGCCTCGTCTTCCACTTCAAGCCAGGAATGGAGATAAAAATGAAGTATGTTTGTCTGGTCTATGGTGAAGAAAAAGATCTCTACGCAATGACGCCCGAGAGGCTGGCCAAGCTCGACGCCGATTCGATGGCCCATGACCGGTCATTGGACCAACGCGGGATGCTGATCATCGCGCAGGCGCTGCAATCGGTGAAAACGTCGAAAACCGTTCGCAGGCGCCAGGGCAAGCGGCTGGTCACCGACGGCCCCTTCGCCGAAACCAAGGAGCAGTTGCTCGGCTTCGTCATGATCGAGGCCGAGAGTCTCGACGGGGCGCTGGAGATCGCGGGCGAGATTCCGCTGGCCGAAATCGGCACGATCGAGGTGCGGGCGATCTACAACGTGCCGGGATCATAGAGATCTCGATAGCTGCTCCGCGGAGCGGTGCCGACCAACAACTGGCGCGGACTTTCGCTTTCTTCGTCGGACGCAACTTTTGCGTGTTGAAGCGAAGCAATACTTCTCCTATCGTCGCCGAGATTGGGGGATCTCGGGGCATGCATATACTGATTGCGGCAATCGGCCTGTTGGGAGCAGCGGCCTTCTGGTGGTACCGGCTGAAGATCATGAACGACGCGGCGCGTGAGGTTGCCGACGTCGTCGGCCGGGTCCAGGGCAATGTGCGCCGCAAGAAACTGCGCAAGCAGGCGGCGCTCTCGCCGCTGACGGCGATCGACGATCCGGTCGTGGCGGCCGCGACGCTGATCACCGCCATCGTCTCCGAGAATGGTCCCATGCTGCCGCAACGCGAAGCCGCCATTCGATCGGTGATTTCGGAGATTGCCGACAAAAAGCAGACCGATGAGGCGGTGATCTATGCAAAATGGGCGGCTTCGCAAATCGATGACGCCACGATCGTCATCGACAAGCTGGCGCCGTTCCTGCGCGAGCACCTCGACGCGGCTGAAAGGAACGATCTGCTGCAGATGGTCGGCCGTGTGGCGAAAGCCGGCGAGCAAAGCTTGCAGATTTCCGATCAGCGAATGCTCCGGCTGCGCCAGAAGCTGGGCTTCGAGGTCAACTGAGCAACGCTCAGATCGCCTCGCCCTTGAACAGTTTCGGCGTGTCGCCGGACAGACCCGACGCCTGGCGGATGAAGAACTCCTTCAGCCGCGGCATGCGCTCGACGAGGCCGAGGCCGACGTCGCGCAAAGTGCGCAGCGGGCCGAAATCGTTGGAAAACAGCCGGTTCAGCACATCGGTGGTGATGCCCATCTGCACCGTATCGAAGCGCCGCCATTGCTGGTAGCGCTCGAGCACGTCGAGCGCGCCGATGTCCTGGCCGAGCCGGTCGGCCTCGACCACCACTTCGGCCAGCGCAGCCACGTCCTTGAAGCCGAGATTGAGCCCCTGGCCGGCGATCGGGTGGATGCCGTGGGCGGCGTCGCCGGCAAGCGCGATGCGCGGCGCAACGAAGGCGCGCGCAATGGTCAGCCTGAGCGGCCAGGCGCGGGGCTTGTCGGCGATATGGATTTCGCCGAGCTTGAGGCCAAAGCGCTGCTCGAGCTCATATTCCAGGACCAGGGTGTCGCCCTTGACCAGCTTTTCGGCATCCTGCGACCGTTCGACCCAGACGATCGACGAACGGTTGGTGCCGCCCTTGCCCGGCTTGAGCGGCAGCGTGGCAAAGGGGCCTGCGGGAAGGAAATGCTCTTCGGCGCGGCCGTTGTGCGGCCGCTCATGCGCCACGGTGCAAACGATGCCAGACTGGCCATACTCCCATTTCACGGTCTTGATGCCGGCCATGTCGCGCAGCTTCGAGTTGACGCCGTCGGCGGCAACGAGCAGCCGCGCCTTCAGCGTCGCCCCGTCGGCAAGATGCACGGTGATGCCGGCGCCGTTGATGTCGAAGGCGCTGACGGCGACGCCTTCAATGATGCCGATGCCGAGTTGTTCGGCGCGCCGGCGCAAGGCGCCGTTCAAATCCTTGTTGGCGACCATGTGCGCAAACGGTTCGCCTGGCGCAACCTCGCCGTCGAAGGTGAGGAACACCGGGCGGACCGGATCCGAAGTGCGCGAATCGGTGACGATCATTTCGGTGATCGCCTGCGCCTCCGGCGCGATCTCGTTCCAGACGCCGAGCTGGTCGAGCATGCGGCAAGCGGCGGCGGCAATCGCCGAGGCGCGGCCGTCCTTCCGCCAGACGCCGGCGGGCGCGGCGTCGACGACGGCGACGGCGAGGCTCGGCCGCGCCTGCTTCAGTGATACGGCGGCGGCCAAGCCGACATAGCCGGCGCCGGCGACCAGAACGTCGAGCGAATTCTTGCTGTCCACCATGACCATTCCTTTTACGGCGCCAGCCTCTTGACCTAGCCGGGGCCATTCCGCCCTTGACTGCCCGCCATTCCTGTCGGAAACCGCCATGGTAATTTTGCGGCGAGGTCACGAAACATGACGGCAGCCATGGACGAGCTTCTCGGCATTCTCGACCTCGAGCAGCTGGAACACAACCTGTATCGTGGTCGCAGCCCCAAGCTCGACTGGCAGCGCATCTTCGGCGGCCAGACCATCGCCCAAGCGCTGGTCGCCGCGCAGCGAACGGTCCAGCCCGAGCGCCACGTGCATTCGCTGCATGGCTATTTCATGCGGCCGGGCGACACCAAGGTGCCGATCATCTACGAGGTCGACCGCATTCGTGACGGCGGCTCCTTCACCACCCGGCGCGTCGTGGCGATCCAGCACGGCCAGGCGATCTTTTCGCTGGAAGCCTCGTTCCAGCAAGATGAGGTCGGCCTGGAACATCAGGTGCCGATGCCGCAGGACGTGCCGGCGCCCGACACATTGCTGTCGCAGCGCGAATTGCTGGGCAAGTTCGGCGAAGCCGTGCCCGACGGCATCAAGCGCTATTGGGAGCGCGACCGGCCGATCGAGATGAAGCCGGTGATGCTGAAGCATTATACCAGCCGGGAAAAGCTCGAGCCGAAGCAGAACATCTGGATCCGCACCACCGGCCCGGTGCCGGCCGACCGCGCCACGCAGGCGGCCGTGCTCGCCTATCTCTCCGATATGACGCTGCTCGACACCTCGACCTTTGCCCATGGCCGCGCCATTTTCGATCGCGACATCCAGGCGGCGAGCCTCGACCACGCCATGTGGTTCCACCGCAGCCACCCGCTCGACGACTGGATGCTCTACACCCAAGACAGCCCGTCGACGCAAGGATCGCGTGGCTTTACCCGCGGCTCGCTGTTTGCCCGCGACGGCACGTTGATCGCCTCGGTTGCCCAGGAGGGGCTCATCCGGCTGAAGCGGCCGCCTGCGGAGTAGGCATTTTTCGAAATTTGCCTATTTTTTAATCAGATGCACTGCCGCGACTGTGAACAGGCAGCCGGCAAACCTTCCCGATTTCCTTGTTTAACAATAGCTTAACACCCTGCTTCGGCAATTGGCACGGAGCTTGAATCCTAGCGGGCACTCTCCGGCTCTCATGGGGATCGGCGAAGTCGTACAAACGCGGGAACGCGCAACAGCAAAGGGTGAAACCTTATGAAGATCGTGATGGCAATCATCAAGCCGTTCAAGCTCGACGAGGTGCGCGAGGCGCTCACCGCAGTCGGCATCCAGGGCCTGACCGTCACCGAAGTCAAAGGCTACGGACGTCAGAAGGGGCACACGGAAATCTATCGCGGGGCGGAATACGCGGTCAGCTTCCTGCCGAAGATCAAGATCGAAGTCGCGGTCGCCATCGACATGGTCGACAAGGCCGTCGAAGCCATCACCGCGGCGGCCAAGACCGGCCAGATCGGCGACGGCAAGATCTTCGTTTTCGGCATCGACCAGGCGGTGCGCATTCGCACCGGCGAAACAGACACCGACGCGCTTTGAGCTGCGGATACGTATTCCAATGGAGAGTTCAATGAATATTCCTTCCACCTTGAAGATAACGGGGCGCGCGGCCGTTTTGGGCTCGCTCGCTCTCGCTGCATTGGGCACGGTTGCTGCGTTCGCGCAGGAAGCGGCTCCGGCAGCACCGGCCGCCCCTGCGCCCGCGCTCGACACCGGCAACACCGCCTGGATGCTGACCTCGACGGCGCTGGTGCTGATGATGACCATCCCGGGCCTGGCGCTGTTTTACGGCGGCATGGTGCGCAAGAAGAACGTGCTCGCCACGATCATGCAGAGCTTTGCCATCACCTGTCTGGTGACGGTGCTGTGGTTCATGTTCGGCTATTCGCTGGCTTTCTCGGATGGCGGCGGCATGAATGCCTATCTCGGCGGCTTCTCGAAGTTCTTCCACAACGGCATCACCACCTCGTCGCTGTGGCTGCCGGGGGTGGCGAACATTCCTGAATTCGTCTTCTCGATGTTCCAGATGACCTTCGCCATCATCACGCCGGCGCTGATTGCCGGCGCCTTCGCCGAACGCATGAAGTTCTCGGCGCTGCTCATCTTCATGGGGGCGTGGCTGTTGGTGGTCTATGCCCCGATCGCGCACTGGGTGTGGGGCGGCGGCTTCCTCGGCACGGCCGGCGTTCTCGATTTCGCCGGCGGCACGGTCGTTCACATCAATGCCGGTGTCGCCGGCCTGGTTTGCGCGCTGGTTCTCGGCAAGCGTGAAGGCTACGGCACCACCAATATGGCGCCGCACAACCTTGTCTACTCCGTAATCGGCGCTTCGCTGCTGTGGGTCGGCTGGTTCGGCTTCAACGCCGGCTCGGAACTGGCCGCCGACGGCCTTGCCGGTGCCGCGATGCTGAACACCCAGGTTGCCGCTGCCGCTGCGGCGCTCGCCTGGATGTTCGCCGAATGGATCGTCGCCAAGAAGCCGAGCGTTCTCGGCATCATCTCGGGCGCCGTCGCCGGCCTGGTCGCGGTGACGCCGGCTTCCGGCTTCGTCAATCCGACCGGCGCCTTCATCGTCGGCATCGTCGCCGGCGTGTTGTGCTACGTCTCGGCCGTCAAGCTCAAGCACGCGTTCGGCTATGACGACTCGCTCGATGCGTTCGGCGTGCACGGGATCGGCGGCATCATCGGCGCGTTGCTGACCGGCGTGCTCGCCGATCCAGCGATCAACAGCCTCGGGGCGGGTGCCTCTGTCGGCAAGCAGCTCTACGGTATCGTCTTCACCATCCTGTGGACGGCGATCGCGAGCTTCGTGATCCTCTATATCGTCAAGGCGCTGGTCGGCCTGCGTCCTTCCACCCCGGAAGAGGTCGAAGGCCTCGACATCAGCCAGCACGGCGAAGTGGTGCCGTAAGGTATTTGGCCGGCACCGGCGTTTTGCCGGTGCCGGAAAGATCCCGTCGTGATGCTCCCGAAAGGGCTCACGCCTTGAGGCCCGGAAATCTTCCGGGCCTCTTTTTGTGCGCAGATGGCCGTGATGGCTCGATCACAATCGCTTGATCAGGTGCTCGATCCGCCGGCGGCGTGAAATATCGGCCGCAGCGGCTCCGAACTGTGGTGGCGGTCGTCATTTGGACGTCGTCAAAACATAGGGAAGGAACCATCATGAACATCAAGGAAATCTGCCTCGGAGCACTCGCTCTTGCCCTGGTCAGCGGGACGGCACTGGCCGGTGCGCTGGACGAGCCGGACAACATGGCGCCGTTCTTCACCGATTCCGGCATGAAAACCATGAAGCCGATGGCGGAATTCAAGACCGCGTTCATGGCGATGCCGAAGGAAAAGCAGGAAGCCATGAAGAAGGAATGCAACGATGCGGCGATGAGCAAGCCGCATGCCGAATTCTGCGCCAATGTGCAGGCACTCGGCGGCGCCAACTGACAATCTCGATCAGGCTGCAGCCTGATCGTTTCATCACCACGATGGCGGGCCAGCGTGCCCGCCATTATTGCCGAGCCGGGGTGGCTTCCAATGCCCGTCGCAGGATCAGCGCCGTGTTCGAACAGGAAGCCAGGCATGACATCTCGCGCCAGTTCCGGAGACGCAGACTGCCCATGGTTAATGCGCCCTTAACCTTCCCGCCGCTAGTCTGACAGCCGAATCTGCCGTGTTGCGCGTCCGCGCCCGGCCGGGCAACGACAGACGGGGAAGAGCATGCGTTCAGGGGCTTCAGCACCGCTTGCGCTGGCCGATACGGGGCACGGCATCCGGGCGTTCGCGAGGCGCCAGGTCGGCCGGCTGGTCGGTGCCGGGCTGTTTGCGGTGGTTGGCTTCGGCGTTGCCGCCCTTGCCACCTGGAACGTCGCCGATCCGAGCTTTTCGCATGCCACCGACAACGTCGTCACCAATGCAATGGGTTATGCGGGCGCCGTCTTTTCCGACATTGCGATGCAGTTCTTCGGACTTGCCGCGGTTGCGGCACTGGTGCCGGCGGTGATCTGGGGATTTCTGCTGTTTACCGCACGTGGCGTCGACCGGCTGCCGAAGCGCGCGCTCGCCGGGTTCGGCTTTTCGCTGCTTGGCGCGGCAATTGCCGGCTGCGTGGTGCCACCCAAGACCTGGCCGCTGCCGACCGGTCTCGGCGGCGTCTTCGGCGATATGGTGCTCAACATTCCCGGCCTGGTCATCGGCGGCTACCCGACCGGCCTCGTCGCCAGCGTGCTCGCCGTGCTCCTTGCAGCACCGGCGCTGGGGCTGTTTCTGTATGGTTCGGCGCTGATTTCACGCAAGAATGGCTTTGCCGTCCTTGATCAGCCTGCCGCGCCCGATCCGCAGGACGACCTGCTTTTCGACAATGAAGAGGACGAGGGCGACGAAGGCATATTGGCACTTGGCGCCATCACCCATTGGTGGCTGTCGTTGCGGGCCTATTTGCGCCGCCGCGCCGCGCGCCGGCGCGAGCGCGACGATTTCGAGCCCGAGATGGAGCCGCGCGCCAGCGCCTGGCGGCGGGCGGCCGAACGGGTCGAATCGGCCGAGTTCGCCGAGGCGCGGATGAGCCCGGGCGGGCGCGCCCGCGTCGAGCCGGAATTCTTCGCCGCCATGGTCAACGACCGCAGTGCCTCGATCGACCCCGACGATGCCGATGTCTTCGATAACGAGGACAATGACGACGACATGGATTTCGCGCCCGAGCCGGCCGGCCAACGCCGCGCCGCGCCGACGGCGAAGGTGCAGAACTTCCGCTCCGATGCGGCGACACGCGTCGAGGCGCCGGCGCCACGGCCGGCACCCGGCGCCCGGGTCCAGCGCGAGGCACAGACCTCGCTGATCGGCTCGGAGAAGTTCGAGATGCCGTCGCTGCATTTCCTGTCGGAGCCAAAGAACGTGGTGCGCGACGCCAGCCTGTCCAAGGACGCGCTGGAGCAGAATGCCCGCCTGCTCGAGGGCGTGCTGGAGGATTTCGGCGTCAAGGGCGAGATCATCCATGTCCGCCCCGGCCCGGTCGTCACGCTTTATGAGCTGGAACCCGCGCCAGGCATCAAATCGTCGCGGGTGATCGGCCTGTCCGACGACATCGCCCGCTCGATGAGCGCGATCGCCTGCCGCGTCGCCGTAGTGCCCGGCCGCAATGCCATCGGCATCGAATTGCCGAACGCCAAGCGCGAGACCGTCTATCTCAGGGAGATCATGGCCAGCCGCGATTTCGAGACCACCAAGGCAAAGCTGGCGCTGGCGCTGGGCAAGACCATCAATGGCGAGGCGGTCATCGTCGACATCGCCAAGATGCCGCACGTGCTGGTCGCCGGCACCACCGGTTCGGGCAAGTCTGTCGCCATCAACACCATGATCCTGTCGCTGCTCTACCGGCTGACGCCGCAGGACTGCCGGCTGATCATGATTGATCCAAAGATGCTGGAACTCTCGGTCTATGACGGCATCCCGCATCTTCTGACGCCGGTCGTCACCGATCCGAAGAAGGCGGTGGTGGCACTGAAATGGACCGTGCGCGAGATGGAGGACCGCTACCGCAAGATGTCGAAGGTCGGCGTTCGCAACATCGACGGCTTCAATGCGCGCGTGCAGCAGGCCGAGAAAAAAGGCGAAAGGATCTCCCGTACGGTGCAGACCGGCTTCGACCGGCAGACCGGCGAGGCGATCTACGAGACGGAGAACCTCGACCTCGAGCCGATGCCCTACATCGTCGTCATCATCGACGAAATGGCCGATCTGATGATGGTCGCCGGCAAGGATATCGAGGGCGCGGTGCAGCGCCTGGCGCAGATGGCACGCGCCGCCGGCATCCATGTCATCATGGCGACGCAGCGGCCGTCGGTCGACGTCATCACCGGCACCATCAAGGCCAATTTCCCGACCCGCATCTCGTTCCAGGTGACGTCGAAGATCGACAGCCGCACCATCCTGGGCGAGCAGGGTGCCGAGCAACTGCTCGGCATGGGCGACATGCTGTACATGGCCGGCGGCGGCCGCATCCAGCGCGTGCACGGCCCCTTCGTTTCCGACGACGAGGTGGAGAGGATCGTCGCGCATCTGAAATTGCAGGGCGTGCCGGAATATCTCGACGCCATCACCGAGGACGACGACAAGGATGACGACGAGCCGTCGGGCAAAGGTAGTGGTGGCGGCGGCGACGGCGGAAATTTCGAGGATTCCGACGATCCCTACGATCAGGCGGTTGCGGTGGTGCTGCGCGACGGCAAGGCCTCGACCAGCTACATCCAGCGCCGGCTCGGCATCGGCTACAACCGCGCCGCGTCGATCATCGAGAAGATGGAGAAGGAAGGCATTGTCGGCCCGGCCAACCATGCCGGAAAACGCGAAATCCTGGTGCCGACGGAGGACGACAAATTCTAGCGCCCGTTCCATCCCGGTAGAATCGGGATGGAACTCTATCCACTTTTCAGGATCATGCTCCGATCCACCGGCCGGACCGCGCCGGCAACTGTGAACCTCTTGGCGCGTTGCAACGGATGAGCGCTGCGCTGCCCGCCAAACTTAAGCCCAACTGGGGGGCCAGACCAATACAACGAGCAAGCAATCAGATGATGGTGACCGGCATGAAAAACGCATCTTTCGCCCCAAGCAGGGATTTCGCCCCAACCCGCCGGCAGGTGCTCGGCCTCGGCCTGGTCCTGGTTGGTGCCGCAGCCCTCAACGTCGTGCCCGGCTTCCAGCTGCTGGCGTCGGCGCAAGCAGCGGTTCCGGCGACGGCGCAGAAAATTGCCGACCATTTCTCCTCGGTCAAATCGATGAGCGGCGAGTTCGTGCAGTTCGGGCCCAAGGGCGAGCAGACCGGCGGCAAGTTCTTTCTGGAACGGCCGGGCAAGATCCGCTTCAATTATGACGGCGCCTCGAATTTCAGGGTGATTTCCGACGGCAAGTCGGTGGTCATCCTCAACAAGAAGCTGCGGACCTCCGACCTCTACCCGCTGTCGAAAACGCCGCTGAAGCTGCTGCTGGACGACAAGATCGATCTGTCGGGCGGGCGTGTCAGAGCCGTCAAGGAAGAAGACGACCTCACCACCATCCAGCTTGCCGACAAATCGGTGTTCGGCAATTCGAAGATCACCATGATGTTCGATCCGAAATCCTATGAATTGCGGCAGTGGACCATCACCGATGCGCAAGGGAAGGACACGACGGTGATGATCTTTAACACCAAGGAGGGCGTCAGCTTCGCCCCCGACACTTTTGCCATCGACTATACGGCGAACCGGGAACTGAACACCAAGTCGCGGTAGCTTTCCACCGCTGTGGGAAGGGGTCCGGCGTTGGTGCTGCCCCTCATCTGGCTGCCGCCATCTTCTCCCCGTATAGTGACGGGGAGAAGGACGCAGCCACGGAAGATTTCGCCAATTCCCAGCGTGAGAAAAAGGACCCCGAGGCCACGGCCAGCGTCTTTCTCCCCGTCACTATACGGGGAGAAATGCCCGGCAGGGCAATGAGGGGCGGCGCCGACCTTCTTGAACATCAACACCCCCCAGCTCAGTGCGGCGGCTTGTCTTTGAGGCTTGCGGCTGGCAGATTCCGGGCCGACTCTTTCATGGGCGCATGACCCCTGGCCAAAGGCGTTCACCTTTGGCATTTCATGCGCGGCTCCGGATCCTTTGTGCATGTCCTTTTCCGTCGCTACCTGGAACATCAACTCCGTCCGGCTGCGCATGCCGATCGTCGAGCGCCCGCTAGTCGAGCAGGGGCCGGACGTGCTCTGCCTGCAGGAAACCAAGGTTCCAGACGAATTGTTTCCGGAGAAGGCCTTCCGTAAGCTCGGCTACGAGCACATCGCCTTCCATGGCCAGAAGGGCTATCACGGCGTTGCGACCATAGCGCGCCGGCCGATCGAGATCGTCGAAAAGCGCCGCTTCTGCGAGATCGAGGACAGCCGGCATCTATCGGTCACCGTCAAGGCCGGCGGCAAGACGATCCTGCTGCACAATTTCTACGTTCCGGCCGGTGGCGACGAGCCAGACCCGACCGTCAACCGCAAGTTCAAGCACAAGCTCGATTTCGTTGCCGAAATGAATGCCGTCCGCGCCGAGCATGACGATCACTCCGGCTCGATCCTGGTCGGCGATCTCAACATCGCGCCGCTCGAGCACGATGTCTGGTCGCACAAGCAGCTCCTCAACGTCGTCAGCCATACGCCGGTCGAGACGGAAAATTTCGAGGCGATGCGGCTCGCCGGCAACTGGGTCGACCTGATGCGGCTCAATGTCCCTTACGAGCAGAAGCTCTACACCTGGTGGAGCTATCGCGCCCAGGATTGGCAAGCCTCAAATCGCGGCCGGCGCCTCGATCATATCTGGTCGTCGCCAAACCTTGTGCCGCATTTTGCCGGCTATGAAATCCAGCGGCTGGCACGCGGCTGGGAACGGCCCTCGGACCATGTGCCGGTGATCGGACGCTTCGACCTGGATTAGTTTTGTCCGCCTTACGCAGCTCAGGGAAACCTGAAGGACTCGGCGATGTAGTCCGGGCGGGCGTTCAGCGAGGCGAAAACATCCTCCAGATCAGGCGTGTCCGCCAATATGCCTGACAGGACCAGCGTGGTCGCGACGCTGACGCCGATACCACCGGCGATGTCGTGTTCGACGCTGTCGCCGACGCAGACCACGCTGTCGCGATCCGGATTGTCCGCCAGTGCCAGGGCTGCCTCGAATATCTGCGGATAGGGCTTGCCGATGCGCGTGACGCTGCCGCCGAGGCTCTCATAGAGATCGGCGAGCCGGCCGGCGCCGAAGCGAGGGCCGACGGCAGTCAGCATGATCTTGTCGGGATTGGTGCAGAAGCATGGCACCTGCCGCGCTGCCGCCGGACCAAGAAGCCGGCGATAGTGGTCGAGGTCGTAACGGTCGCCCTCGCTGGCGGAAATCAGCACCAGTTCGGCATCGCTACCGTCCTTTGCCAGGACGAAGGGCAGGCCGTCGACCGCCGACCGGTCATTGTCGCGGCTGATCAGCAGGCATTTTGTCTCCGAGCGCAGGGCTCCGGATGCCGCCATTTCGTGGAACGAGCGCCACGCCACCTCGCCAGAGGAGACAAAGTGATCCCAGCTTCCCGGTTCGAAGCCGAGCTTCAGCAGGCGGCGCTCATTGGGTTCGGCCCGCTTGCCGGAATTCGAGATCAGCACGGTGGTCTTGCCGGCGCGCTTGAGCGCCGACAATGCTTCGACAGCGCCGGAATACGGGTTGATGCCGTCGTGCAGCACGCCGAACTGGTCGACCAGGAACACCTGGTAGCGCTCGGCCAGCGCGCCGATGCCGTCGAGATGTTGAACTGCCGTCATAAAAGCCCCGCTGCGCTTGCGCCCATCAGCGCCAGCCGCGCCGTGCCGGCGGCGGCCTCATCCGACAGAGCCGGCAAGAGGGCGACGCCAAGCTTGCGCCGCCGGATCGCCGTCCAGGCCGGATTTGCCGCGCCACCACCGACGCTCCTGACCGATGTCAGCCGGGGTGCGCCGAGTTCAGCAAGCCGGCGATAGCCGAGCGCTTCGATCGCCGCAATACCCTCGAACATGGCTTTCAGATAATCGGCGTCGTCGGCAGGCCGCGGCTCGAGACGCGGCGGCAGCGCCGGATCGGCTATGGGGAAGCGCTCGCCGGGCACCGGCAGCGGGTAATAGTCGAGGCCGGTCTGCGTCGCGGGGTCGATTTTTTTGCTGAGTTCGATGATGCGGCCGACGGGAAAATGCTGGGCCAGCACCTTGCCGCCGGAATTCGAGGCGCCGCCCGCCAGATAGGTGTCTCCCAGCCTGTGGCTGTAGATGCCGAATTGCGGCGCCGAGATCGGCCGATCGGAGAGGATCTTGATGGTCAGCGATGAGCCGAGCGCAGTGACGCCGTCGCCCGCAGCCGTTGCACCGGTCGCCAGGAACGAGGCGCAGCCATCGGTGGTGCCGGCGACCACGACCACGTCATGCGGCAGGCCAAACAGATCCACGGTGCTCGGCGAGAGCGTGCCTGTGATGTCGCCCGGCCGGACAATGCGAGGCAGAAGGTCCATGTGCATGCCGGTTGCGGCGATCCAGTCCGGCCAGCGGCGGGCCTCGACGTCGTAGCCGGTTTTCAGGGCATTGTTCTCGTCACTGATGTCAAAGCGACCGGAAAACTGTCCCGCGATCCAATCGGCCTGGTGCAGCACCCTGATGATTTCGGGGACGACACCGGGCAGGCGCTGGAACCAGAGCGCCTTGGCAAGACCCGAGGTCGGGCCATGCGCGGCGCTCGCTGCCGGCGCCTGGCGAGCGACAGCGGCCAGGATAGCTTTGTCAGCGACCTTGTCGTTGTACATTAACGGCTCGGCCAGCGGCCGCCCGGCAGCCTCGACCGGCAGCAGCGTGCCCGAAGTGCCGTCGACGGCGATCGAGCGGACCGCGGTGCGATCGACCTGGGAAAGCAGCTCAGTCAGTGCTGCGCTTACCGCCGACCACCAGGTAGCGGGGTCGCGGGCGTTCTGGCCAAATCTGTCGAGTGGAACGGTGGACTGCGCGGCGATCGAAAAATCCGGGCGCATGGCGACGGCGCGCGCGCCGGATGTGCCGATGTCGATGCCGATGGCAAGTGGGCCGATTGAAAGCGACATGTCAGCTGCCGGCAGCATTGAGTTTCTGGCGATACTGCTCGGCGTCCCAGTTGATCAGTTCGTCATTCTCCGCCGCTGTCAGATAGTTCAGCTTCGCCGCGACGTCGACCCGCGCGGTCACGTCGGCGAGGCAGCGCTGCATGGCGTCGGCACCGGCGCTGGCGCCGCCGCGCATCAGCACGCCAAGGCCGGGAAACAGGATCGCCACCGGCGCCGTGCCGCACCGCCCGACGACGCGCTTCACGTCCTCGCCCGGTCTCGCCACGACCGAACCCTCGCCGAGAAAGATGACGTGGTCGGGGTAGAGGCTGCCCCCCGAAGCCATGCGGCAGCTTTCGGGGTCGATCGCCACCGCATGCGCCTCGACATCGCCCGGCGATCTGTAGCCGCTGTCGCCGGCCAGCGCCGTCAGCGCCGCGATGTCCGGCTCCGCCACCTGGCGTGGCGGCCGCGCCAGCAGCCGTGTCGCGCGACGCAGCAGCATGTCGGCCTCGGCGACGGTCTCGGCCGCAACGACCAGGCCGTGATTGCCGAGGATCAGGATGTCCACCCCGGGCCGCAAGCGCTCGGCGATGCCCTGGGCAAGCGGCAGTCCCGGCCGGCGATAGGGAACATAGGCCCATTGGTGGCCATCGAGCCGCCTGGCGACCTCGGCCTCGCAGTCGGCCTGCACGGCCAGCGAAATGGTCTCGACGCAGTGGACATGCAGAACGATGCGCTGCGGCATCAGCGCATGCACCGTGGTCTCGATCGACGGGCGCAGGCCGCGGGCATTGAGCGCTTCGATGGCGAAGGCCTGCGGCTGTTCGGCGGCCAGGTCGCGCCGTTCGATGGCTTCAAGCAGCGGCGGGATGCTGACCGGCACCATGATGTCCTCGGCCAGCGCGTCCTTTAGCCAGGTACCCGAGGCCTTGATCCACAGCGTGTCGCCGGCTTTCAGCGAGGTGTTGCCGCCGGCGGCCTGGGTCAGATGCGGGTCGTTGCCGATCTCGGCTGAAAGCGACCGCAGCGCTGCCAATTCCTGCGCATCCGCACTGATCGTCATCGGAAATTCCTCCACAAACCGGCCGCGTGGCCACGGCTTTGGACGTCCCGTTGCCGGGACGAGACTGACGCTGGTATCGCAGATGCGAGTAAGTTACGTCAACAGTGATGTTATCGCGTCAAATCACGCTTGCAATCCGAGGTGCGTTGAGTAAGTTGCACCAATTGCCACGCAAATGGCACTGGGGAGGCAAAGGGCATTGGGAGGTAAGGTTTGAGCGACTCCGGCCGCCAGCGTCAGATTGTCGAGCTTTTGCGGGACCGGCCTTTCGCATCGGTGCGGGAACTGCAGGAGCGGCTTGGCGTGTCGGCGGCGACGGTGCGGCGCGATATCGACAAGATCGACGAGGCCGGCGAAGCGCGCAAGGTCTATGGCGGCATCTCGGCGCTCGATGGCGCTTCGCAAGCCGGCGTCGCCTATGCCAGGCCCTATGACGAGAACCGCGACCTCGCCGTCGAGGCCAAGCGGCAGATCGCCGCTCTGGCGGCGACCATGGTGCGCGACGGCGACGCGGTCATCGTGCATGGCGGTTCGACCTGCTTCCATCTCGGCGTCAAGCTCGCCGACCGCAACATCCGGCTCTACACCAACTCGATGCCGCTCGCGGCCTATCTCAGCGACCACGGCCATTGCAGCCTGACCGTCGCCGGCGGCGAACTGCACCGTGAGCCGGGCATCATCCATTCGCTGACCCAGGCGGTGCCGTTCTACGCCTCGAAGTTCTTTCTCGGCGCGCAAGGCATCGGCCAGGAAGGCCTGCTGGAATCGCACCCGCTGCTGGTCCGCTCGATCGTCGAGCTCAGCCTGTGCGCCGACCAGATCGTCGTGCTGGCCGACAGCCGCAAACTGTCGATCCATGCGCGTAACGTGGCGCTGCCGCTGTCGCGGATCGGTACGCTGGTCACCGATGACGGCCTGTCCGACGCCGATGCGCGCGTGCTCGAAGACGCCGGCGTCATGGTGCGGATCGCCGCGTCCTCGGGAGGCGCCCAGTGAACATCGCGGTCCTCGATTTCGGCAAGACCAATTCGAAGCTGTTCGTCTTCGGCCAGGACGGGCGCATCCTTGACGAGCGCCGCACCCAGCCGAGCTGGATCCGCAAAGGCGGCTTCAGCGTGCTCGACGAGGCAGCGCTGCACGACTGGGCGGCCCGCGCCATCGATGACGCGGTCGACACGCATGGCGTGGACGGGCTGATGGTATCCGGCCATGGCTGCACCTTCGCGTTGATCGACGACGCTGCGCTGACGTATCCGATCCTCGATTACGAGCAGGAACCGCCAGCCGAAATCGCCGCGCGGATCGACCGCCGCATTCCGGATTTTGCCGAGACCTTTTCGCCGCGCCTGCCGCTTGGCTTCAATTACGGCCGCCACATGCTGTGGCTGAAGGAGGTGGAGCCCGACGCCTTCACCACAGCGAAATCGATCCTCGGCTACCCCCAATATTGGAGCTGGCGTTTTGGTGGTCGGCCGGTATCGGAAGTGTCCTATCTCGGCTGCCATTCGCATTTATGGGCGCCGCGCAGCCAAGATTTCAGTTCGCTGGTCGACGAAGAGGGCTGGCGCGGCCAGATGCCCGCCTTCGAGCGTGCCGGCGCGGTGATCGGCGAGCAACGCTTCGGCCAAGCCGCGAAGCCGGTCGCCATCCACAATGGCGTCCACGACAGCAATGCCGCGCTTTATGCCTATCGCCGGCAGCAGCTCGGGCCGGTGACCGTGGTCTCGACCGGCACCTGGGTCGTCGTGCTCAATCCGGACTGTCCGCTCGACGCGCTCGACGGTGAGCGCGACATGCTGGTCAACGTCGATATCGGTGGCGGCCCGGTGCCGACCATCCGCTTCATGGGCGGCCGCGAATTCGCGACGATCAGCGCCGGCTGGCAGGGTGCGATCGCGCCGTCCTCGATCCAGCGGGTGATCGACGCCGGCATCATGGCGCTGCCGAGCTTCGCGCCCGGCGGCCCGATGCCACACCGCCGCGGTGAACTGGTCGGGCGTACGCCCAATGCCGAGGAACGGGCGGCCATGGCGCTGCTCTATGTCGCGCTGATGGTCGATTTGTGCCTTGAGCTGATCCATTCCGACAATACGGTGATCGTCGATGGCGGCCTGAACAATGGCGGCATGCTTGCCGCGCTCTTGGCGCAATTGCGCCCCGGGCAGGCCTTCCTGCAAGGCGCAACGCTGGAGGGCAGCGCCACCGGTGCTGCGGCACTTGCCTTCGAAAGTGCCGGACGCGAATTTGCCACTGAGGCGCCGGAGGCGGTGCATGCGGCAAGCTTCAGCGGCCTTGCCGGCTACCGCAACGACTGGCGCGGCCTTGCCGCCGACCGGGGTGTAGCCAGCGCAGCTGCGGGAGGTGCACGATGAGCGCCGCCGCCCGGATCGAGACGGCCCGCCAGCCGGTGCTGGAAATGCGCCATATCTCCAAGACATTCGGCCCGATCCGCGCCTTGCACGATGTGTCGCTGACCGTCCATGCCGGCGAGCTGCACGCGCTGATGGGCGAGAACGGTGCCGGCAAGTCGACGCTGATGAAAGTGCTGTCCGGCGCCTACCGGCCGGATCCCGGCGGCGAGATCCTGATCGACGGCGTGCCGGCCGCCACCGGCGACCCGATCAAGGCACGCGCCGCCGGCATTGCGGTCATCTATCAGGAGCTGTCGCTGGCGCCCAATCTGTCGGTGGCGCAGAATATCTTCCTCGGCAACGAGCCGCGACGGTTCGGCATCGTCGACCGCGAGCAGTGCAACCGGCGCGCCAGCGAGATCATCGCGCGGCTCGGCGTGACTTTTTCGGCGCGCACTCCCGTCGCCAGCCTGTCGCTCGGCGAGCGCCAACTGGTCGAAATCGCCCGCGCGCTGTCGACCAATGCGCGCATCATCGTCATGGACGAGCCGACCACGTCGCTGACCTCGCGTGAGACCGACCGGCTGTTCGAGGTGATCGCGACGCTGAAGTCGCAAGGTATCGCCATCATCTACATCAGCCACCGCATGGAGGAGGTCTACCAGCTCGCCGACCGCGTCAGCGTGCTGCGCGACAGCGGCTATGTCGGCACGCTCGATCGCGCTGATCTGAACGCCTCGCGCCTGGTATCGATGATGGTCGGGCGCGATCTGTCGACCTTCTACAAGAAGGATCACCGCCCGCCGGACAGCAAGCGCGCCGTCGCGCTGTCGGTGCGCGGCATGTCGGATGGCAATCTCATAAAAAATTGTTCCTTCGACCTCCACAAAGGCGAGGTGCTGGCTCTGGCCGGCTTGGTCGGTTCGGGCCGCACCGAACTCGCAAGGCTGATCTTCGGGGCTGACCGGCGCACCGCCGGCACGCTGGAACTCGGTGGCAAATCGATATCCATCAATTCGCCGCGCGAGGCGCTCGATGCCGGCATCGCCTACCTGACCGAGGATCGCAAGCAACTTGGCCTGTTCCTCGACATGTCGATCTCCGACAACATCAGCATGGGCGTGCTGGCAAAGGACGCGAAGGCCGGCGGTCTGCGCGACTTCAATGCTGCCGAAAAGCGCGCCGCCAAGGCGGTTTCAGACCTCTCCATCCGCACCAGCCCTGTGCAGGCCAATACCGGCTCGCTGTCGGGCGGCAACCAGCAGAAGGTGCTGCTCGCCCGCCTGCTGGAAACAGAGCCGCAGGTCGTCATCCTCGACGAGCCGACCCGCGGCGTCGATGTCGGGGCGAAGTCGGAGATCTACCGGCTGATCGACAATCTGGCCAAGAAAGGCATCGCCATCCTGATGATCTCCAGCGAATTGCCGGAGGTGATCGGCATCGCCGACCGCGTGCTGGTGATGCGCGACGGCACCATTGCCGGCGAGGTGACGGCGTCGGGAGGCGAGCCACTGCGGCAGGAAGCGATCATGGAACTTGCAACGGGAGCGGCTCAGCAATGACCGACAAGGTGGCCGACACGATGAAAGCGGATGACCGGGCGATCGGCAGGAGCACAAGGTGGCGCACTGCTATTGCCGCGCTCGGCATGCTGCCGATCCTGATCCTGCTGGCCGTCGGCTTCCAGTTCATCAACCCGCGCTTTTTCACCCAGACCAATCTGCTGATCGTCATGCAGCAATCGTCGATCAACATCGTGTTGGCGGCCGGCATGACCTTCGTCATCCTGACCGGCGGCATCGACCTGTCCGTCGGCTCGATCCTTGCCGCCTCAGCGATGGTGGCGGTGATGGTGTCGCTGGTGCCCGATTGGGGACTGCTGGGCGTGCCGGCGGCCATTCTCGTCGGCCTCGGCTTCGGCATCATCAACGGGCTGCTGATCGCCTATATCAAGCTGCCGCCCTTCATCGTCACGCTGGGGTCGCTGACCGCCGTGCGCGGCGTCGCCCGCCTGCTCGGCCAGGACACCACGGTATTCAACTCGGACCTGCCGTTCGACTTCATCGGCAACGGTTCGCTGTTCGGTATTCCCTGGCTGGTGATCATCGCGCTGGCGGTCGTGGTGCTGTCCTGGCTGGTGCTCAAGCGCACCGTGCTCGGCACCTGGATCTACGCCGTCGGCGGCAACGCCGAGGCCGCTAGGCTGACCGGCATCAAGGTGCCGCTGGTGCTGCTCTTTGTCTACGGCGTTTCCGGCCTTCTGGCCGGCCTTGGCGGCGCCATGTCGGCGGCCCGGCTCTATGCCGCCAACGGGCTGCAGCTCGGGCAGTCCTACGAGTTGGATGCGATCGCCGCGGTCATTCTCGGCGGCACCAGCTTCGTCGGCGGCGTCGGCTCGATCTGGGGCACGCTGATCGGTGGCCTGATCATCGCGGTGCTCTCCAATGGGCTCATCCTCGCCGGTGTTTCCGACATCTGGCAGTACATCATCAAGGGATTGGTCATCATCGTGGCGGTCGCCCTCGACCGCTACAGGCTCCAGGCAGGAGCAAGAACGTGATGGCCCTTAGTCGCCGGCAAGGAGCCGGTTTCATGTGTAACGCACCGTGAGAGGCGCGGGGCAATCGGAGGAAAGTAATGAAGACCATCGCTAAACTGCTCTGCGGCGTCGCCCTTGCGGCCGCCGTCATCGCGCCGGCATCGGCCAAGGATTTGAACAAGGTCGGCATCTCGGTCGGCCTGCTCGGCAACCCGTTCTTCGTCGCCACCATCAAAGGCATCGAGGACGCGGCCAAGAAGATCAACCCGAACGTGCAGGTGACGTCGGTATCGGCCGACTACGACCTCAACAAGCAGGTTTCGCAGGTCGATTCCTTTATCGCCGCCGGCGTCGACGTCATCATGCTCAACGCCGTCGATGCCAAGGCGATCGCGCCGGCGGTGAAGAAGGCGCAGGCGGCCGGCATCGTCGTTGCCGCTTTCGACGTTTCGGCGCCGGGCGCCGACGTCACTGTGATGACCAACAACGTCAAGGCCGGCGAAGAGGCGTGCCAGTATCTGGTCGACCATACCGGCGGCAAGGGCGACTACGTCATCCTCAACGGCCCGTCGTCATCGTCGATCTTGGAGCGGGTCAAGGGCTGCAAGGACGTCCTGGCAAAACACCCCGACATCAAGATCCTTTCCGACGACCAGAACGCCGAAGGCTCACGTGACGGCGGCCTGAAAGTGTTCCAGTCGCTGCTGACCCGTTTCGACAAGATCGACGCGGTATTCGCCATCAACGATCCGACGGCGATCGGCGCCCAGCTTGCGGCCAAGCAGCTCAACCGCTCGGAGTTCATCTTCACCGCGGTCGACGGCGCGCCCGATATCGAGAAGGAACTCGCTTCCGGCACGTCGATGATCAAGGCCTCGGCCTCGCAGGATCCCTACGTGATGGCCGGGCAGTCGCTGACGATGGCGGCTGACTTGCTTGCCGGCAAGAAGCCGGCCGAGCCCACCGTGCTGCTCGACCCGAAGCTGATCACGGCCGGGAACCTGAAGGACTACAAGGGCTGGACCGCGGCTCGCTAAGCCTCCCAAGCCTGGTGGGGGCGCGGGGTGACGGCCGCCCCCAGGAGTTGATGATTGTGTGTAAACAAAAACAGGTTTGGCTAATATAATAGAACTAAAGACCCACACCGAGAAGAGAAAGGAGCGCA
>NZ_JAMYUP010000047.1:0-45325 GCF_040323155.1 Mesorhizobium sp. M0060 | reverse complement strand
GACTGTGCCCATGAGGACTGGCCCTGCTGGCAGCGGATTGCCCGCCATGCGTCGCGAACGGATGCGAAATCCAGGTCTTCGGACCCGAAGTGCCGTGCGGCGGCCGCAACATGCTCCTCGGCCGCGCCGAACTGGCCGCGCTGCGCGAGCCTGGCCAGCAGAGCCAGATGCGCACGGCCGTCGAACGGGGCGAGCTCCAGCCATTTTTCGAGATGCGAGGACGCGTCATCGGAATCGCTGGGGAGACGCTCGACAAGTTGCTCGAGCACTGCAGCGTGGCATGAGCTGAAGCGGCGGCGCTGAGCGGTCAACCAGCTGTTGAAATGCGGGCTGCGGTCGATCTCCAGCCCGTCGAGGAAATCGCCGGCGAACAGCCGGGAAAGAGCCAGCAGGCGTTCGAGCTCGAGCGTCTCTATTCCCTTCGTCGCGGCCGAGGCAATCTCCACGGCATCCACGGATACACCGTTCAGGTCGAGCGCGACCGTGTCACCTTGCCTCCCAATCCTGGGGCGATCGGGTTCGTCGAGAACGCCTCGAAGTTTGCTGAGGCACCAGCGAAGCTCGCCGCGCGGGTCGTTCGGCACATCCCACAAAAGCTCGCAGAGCCGGCTGCGGCCGACAGGATGCGGCGCCAGCGCCAGATAGGCGAACAGCGCGCGCAGCTTGCGCGACTTCGGAAGCGCGACGGAGGTGCCGTTGCGGATAATCGTAAGCGGGCCAAGCAGGCGCACGGAAAAGCCGACCACCCCGCCGTCGAGGCTCGATCGGGCAGATTCCACGTGCGTTTCCACGCCTGCTCCCACGCTGGCCAGTCGGCCTTTGGTTTATCACCAAACGCGACACGGTGCATCCGGCAGCGAATTTCCGCGCCGGATGCTGGCATTGCCACATTGCCTGCGAGGCAACCGTAGCGCGGCAAGGTCTCGAAACCTCGCCGCCCAAGCCACCGGTCTGTAACCGGCCCGTGACGACAAAAGACAACGACAAAGCGAGGAGATCGACATGTTGCATCAACAGAAAATCAGAACCACCGCCGGGCGCGGCCGCCTGTTCGACAGCATTCTCGACACGGTCGGCGATACGCCAGTGATCCGGATCAACAATCTCGGACCGGACCACGCCACGATCTATGTGAAGGCCGAGTTCTTCAATCCTGCCGCCTCGGTGAAGGACCGGCTAGCGCTCAACATCATCGAGGAGGGCGAGCGCAGCGGCGCCTTGAAGCCGGGGCAGACGGTCGTCGAGGCGACCAGCGGCAACACCGGTATCGGCCTGGCCATGGTCTGCGCCCAGAAGGGCTATCCGCTGGTGGTGACGATGGCCGACAGCTTCTCCATCGAACGCCGCAAGCTGATGCGCATGTTAGGCGCCAAGGTGGTGCTGACGCCGCGCGCCCAGAAGGGTTTTGGCATGTACAAGAAGGCCGTGGAACTGGCCGAAGCCAACGGCTGGTTCCTTGCTGGTCAGTTCGAGACCAGGGCCAATGCCGCCATTCATGAAGCGACGACGGCGCGCGAGATCATCAACGATTTCGCCGGGTCGCGGCTCGACTGCTTCGTCACCGGCTATGGCACGGGCGGCACCGTCGTCGGCGTCGGGCGCGTGCTGCGGCAGGAGCGTCCGGAGACCCGGATCGTGCTCGCCGAACCGGCCAACGCGCAGCTGATCGGCAGCGGCAAGCCACAGCAGCGCGGCGCCGGCGGCGCGCCTGCCGCCAGCCATCCGGCCTTCGAACCGCACCCGATCCAGGGCTGGACGCCCGACTTCATTCCGGACGTGCTGCAGGAGGCGATCGACGCCAGCCTCTATGACGAGGTGGTGCCGATTGCCGGGCCGGAGGGCATGAAATGGGCCAAGGCGCTGGCGCAGAAGGAAGGGATTTTCACCGGCATCTCCGGCGGAGCGACCTTTGCCGTGGCGCGGCAGATCGCGGAAAAGGCTGCACCCGGCTCGGTGATCCTGTGCATGCTGCCCGACACCGGCGAGCGCTATATGACGACGCCGCTGTTCGACGGCATCGAAGCCGAGATGGACGCCGAGGAGACCGCGCTTTCACAGTCGACGCCCGGCTGCCAGTTTCCGGCATGACGGCGGCACATCGGGAGCGGCCTGCATGGACACGAAGCCTGGATTGGCCGTCACGGCCCCCGAGGAAACGCTTGACCCCTCGAACTGGGCCGACGTGCAGGTCCTGTCGTATCGGATCGTCGACGATGCCGTCGCTTACCTGCGCGATGTCAGAGAGCGTCCCGTGTGGCAGGAGATGCCGGTTGAGGTGACGACGTTCTTCACGGCACCGCTGCCGCGTTCGCCGGCGCCGCTGGCCGAAATCTATGGCGACGTCACCAGGAACTTGATGCCCTACCCGATGGGCAACGTCCATCCGCGCTTCTGGTCCTGGTATATGGGCTCGAGCAATTTCACCGGCGCGCTCGGCGATTTCCTGGCGGCGATCCAGGGCTCCAACCTCGGCGGCGGCAACCATGCCGCCGCGCTGGTGGACAATCAGGTCGTCGACTGGTGCAAGGAGATGATGGGATTCCCCGCCACGGCCAGCGGCACGCTGGTCAGCGGTGGCTCGATGGCCAACATCATCGGCCTGACCGTGGCGCGCAACGCCAAGGCAGGCATCGATGTGCGCGAGCACGGCGTTGCCGGCATCGACAAGCCGCTGCGCTTCTACGGCTCCGACCAGCTCCACTCCTGCCATCGCAAGGCAATGGAGGCCCTCGGCCTCGGCAACCGGGCACTGCGCCGCATCCCGAGCGATGCCGGGCTGCGCATCGACATCGCTGCGTTGCGGGCGGCGATTGCCGAGGATCGCGAGGCCGGCTTCAAGCCCGCCTGCGTGATC
The DNA here is from genome assembly GCF_040323155.1 of Mesorhizobium sp. M0060. Classification (NCBI taxonomy): domain Bacteria; kingdom Pseudomonadati; phylum Pseudomonadota; class Alphaproteobacteria; order Hyphomicrobiales; family Phyllobacteriaceae; genus Mesorhizobium; species Mesorhizobium sp. M0060. Next base: position 42,471 of record NZ_JAMYUP010000047.1, on the reverse strand, counting down.
GGTACGGCCGGCACGGTGAACACCGGCGCGATCGACGATCTGCAAGCGCTGGCAGACTTGGCGGCAAAAGAGGACCTCTGGTTCCATGTCGACGGCTGCATCGGCGCCCTGCTCGCCATTGCACCGGAGAACTCGCATCGTGTCGCCGGCATCGAACGAGCCGCCTCTATCGCGCTCGATCCGCACAAATGGCTGCATGCGCCGTTCGAGGTCGGCTGCGCGCTGATCAGGGATGCCTCCGCGCATCGCAGCACGTTCGCGGTGACGCCGGAATATCTGGAATCGACGCCGCGCGGCCTCGCCTCCGGCCATTGGCTGCACGATTTCGGCTTGCAGACGACGCGCGGATTTCGGGCGCTGAAGGTGTGGATGGCGCTGAGAGAGCACGGCATCGAGAAGTTCGGCCGGCTGATCGACCAGAACATCGCGCAGGGACATTATCTCGGCGCGCTGATCGAGGCCGAACCGGCGCTTGAACTGGCGGCGCCAGCGAACGTCAACATCGTTTGTTTTCGCTATCGCGCGGACGGGCTGGACGGCGGGCGCCTGAAGGCGCTCAACACCGAGATCATGCTGAGACTGCAGGAAGAAGGCATCGCCGCCATTTCCGACACGACGGTGCATGGCCAACATTGCCTCAGGGTGGCGATCAACAATCATCGTACCCGGCGCGACGATCTGGACCTGCTGGTCCGGGAAACGGTGCGCCTCGGGCAGGAGATTTCAAGGGCGGGCACCGCCGGCTGATCCGTGTGGCGCGAAGATCGACAACGCTCTGGCGGGACAGGCGATGTTCTTGCCATTCCGGGGTTAGGCTTCACGCGGCCCCACCTTCTCCCCTAAGGGGAGAAGGTGGCCGAGCGAAGCTCGGTCGGATGAGGGGTGTTCCAGCTTGGCACCACCGCACTCCGTCCAGCACCCCTCAACCGTCTTGGCGCTACGCGCCAATCCACCTTCTCCCACAAGGGGAGAAGGAAAGACCCGCGATCACGCCTCGAGCCAGACCTTCTCGAAATGCTGCTCGAGCGACTGGTGCTGCTCGCAGCCATGCACGCCCTTGCGGTAGGTGCGGTAGACCGAGCGCCAGTAGGGTTGGATGATGATGCCGGAATCGCGCAGATTCTGCTCGATCTTCGCCATGATCTCCTTGCGGGCAGCGGGATCGGGCATTGCCAGCGCCTTGTCGAGCAGGCTGTCGAATTCCGGATTGGCATAGGCGCTCTCGTTCCAGGCGGCACCTGATTTATAGGCGAGCGCCAGCACCTGCACGCCGAGCGGCCGGCCGAGCCATTCGGTGCAGGAGAAAGGATATTTGCTCCAGTCGTTCCAGAAGGTGGCGGCCGGCAGCACGGTGCGCTTGATCTTCAGCCCAGCCTCGCGCATCTGCGCTGCGATTGCGTCGCCGGTGCTCTTTTGCCAGTCGACGTCGACCGAAATGAGCTCGTATTCGTGATCGGCCTTGCCGGCCTCGGCGAGCAGGGCCTTGGCTTGATCGATGTTGCGCACGGCTGGGCCGATATCGGCATATTCGGGATGCATCGGCCCGACATGATGGTTTTCGGCCGGCTTGCCGCGATCGTCCATGCCGATCTTCAGCACGGCGGCGTTGTCGACGGCGAGCTGGGCGGCGCGCCGCACCTTGATGTCGTCATAGGGCGGATTGCCGATATTGAAACGCGCGACGATGGTCGAGCCGGTGGCGATTTCGGAATTGCCCAGGCCCATGGAGTCGGTCTGCGAAACCGTATCGGAGGCGGTTTCGTGGTCGGTGTCGATCTCGCCCGATTCGAACGCCGACAGCATCGCATTGGGATCGGAGCCGTAGTCGACCCATTTGATGCCGTCGAGATAGAACTCGCCCTTCCACCATGGCTTCTCCTTGCGGCGGACTTCGGCGCCGACCTCGGCGTCCCATGCGACGAGTTCGCAAGGCCCGGTGGTGATCGCCAATGCCTTCAGCGGATCGCCGTCGCCTTCATAGCTGCGGTGCATGATCAGCGCCGGATAGTCGGCCATGCCGGCAATCAGCGAAATGTCGGGCTTGGGCAGGTTGAGCCGCACGGTGAAGTCGTCGACGCGCTCGATGCCGCCGTCGACGGCCTTCTTGGTGTCGGCGTTGACCAGCGCGCCCATGCGCGCGGCGACCGAATTGCCGGCGACCGAAGCATCGCACCAGCGCGTCAGATTGTGGATGACATCGTCGGCGTTGAAGGTGTCGCCATTCGACCAGGTGATGCCCTTGCGGACATGCAGCGTCAGCACGCGGGCATCGTCGCTGGTTTCCCAGCTTTCCAGCAGCCACGGCTCGAAGGTGAAGTCGCGGTTCCAGCGCACCAGATATTCATTGCACTGGCGGGCGACGTTGGACATCTCGACGCCGTCGAACGTGCGCGGATCCTTCCAGCCCTTGACGTTCATGGCGACGCGCAAGACGCCGCCGCGCTTTGGCTCCTCGGCCCTGGCCGGTGACGGAGCAAGCCCGCCAAGCGCCAGCGCGCCGGCAGCGCTGACACCAAACGCGGCCATGGTGGCAAAATATTCGCGCCGGTTCATCTGGCCCTTCTTGAAGCCGTCTGCGACGGGCGCGGCCTGCGGATGCAATTTCCGATCGGTCAGCATGAACTTCATCGTCGTCCCTCTTTGTTGGGCGCCTCCGACCGACCGCGCCGCGGGGGTGGATGCGTTTCGCAGGGGCGCCTTACGTGAGGTGATGATAATGCTGGCCTGAGCGGGGAAGTGTTCGGATTTCCGCAGTTGTTGTGCGCTGTTCCGCAGATCGGAGGATGGGAGATCTTATGCTTACTGCACCGTGCAGAAGCCTTCGAGAAGCTAGCGGGACAGCGCCCCTCTCTGTCCTGCCGGACATCTCCCCCACATGGGGGGAGATCGGACGTCATCACGGCTTTCGCCAATCTTCAACGTTGCAGCAGGAGTGCAGCGCCGAAGCTGCCAATCTCCCCCCTCGTGGGGGAGATGTCCGGCAGGACAGAGAGGGGCGCGAAGATCGCCGGCGTTTGAATCAACCTTGGTCCCCGTGGCCGGACCCACACAAAGCGGAACACCGTCACTCCGGCCACTTACCCCCACCCAGCGCGGCTATAGCCGCGATGATGCGCTCGAAGGCTTGGCCGGCGCGCGGCACGGTCTTGCGAGCGCGCAGGAAACTGTGCACGAGGCGCGGCTCCTCGCGCCACCATGCCTTGCCGCCGGCGGCGAGGATGCGGTCGCGATAGGCTTCGCCGTCCGATGACAGCGGATCGCATTGCGCGGTGACGATGACCGTCGGCGGCAGGCCGGAGAAGTCGGTATCGCTGAGCGGCGAAAAGGTCGGGTCGTCCAGAGACTGTCCCTTCCCTGACCGGATATGGCGATAGAATTCGATGTCCCGCAACGTCAGCAGCGGCGCTCCGGCGTGCTCGACATAGGAGCCGGCGCTCTCGTCTCCGCCCAGCTCGGGATAGATCAGCACCTGGCCGATCGCGCGGCGGGGATTACTGCGTGTTGCCTGCGCCACCGCGGCGGCAAGGTTGCCGCCGGCGCTTTCGCCGCAGAGCACAATCGGCAGGCCGATCGGCGCCGCCGCCCATTCGAACACCGCCAGCGCATCCTCGAAGGCCGCCGGATGCAGATGTTCGGGCGCCAGCCTGTAGTCGGCGGACAGAACCGCAAAACTGGTGCCGGCGCAGATCTCGGCGCAGATGTCGTCATGGCTGTCGAGCCCGCCAAGCACGAAACCGCCGCCGTGGTAGTAGACGACCATCGCCTGAGGTTCCGTGCCCGCCAACTGGTAGCGCCGGACCGGGATCGCATGATCGGCTGCTGCGACGGTTTTGTCGTTCGCCTTGACGCCGGCCGGATAGGGCTCGCGGAACGCCCGGCACATGGCGTCATAGATCGCCCGCTGCCTGTGGATCGGCATGAAAGCGATTTCGGGCGGATACCACTCGTTGACCCGGTCGATATAGGCCCACAGCTCAGGCTCAAGCAGCGTCTGGTATTTTCCGCGCTCTGCTGTTTCGGGCTGGTCGGCCTCAGTGATCATCGCTGCGCGGTCCCGCTCAGAGCTCGGCGTACAGCCGGGCAGCGTTTTCATAGCTGAAGCGCAGCGGCACCGAGCCCTCGACCTGCCAGGCGTCGACTGTCTCGCCTGCCAGCAGCCGGCAGGCGCCGTCGGTAGTGGTGACGGCGCCGCCATAGAGCCGGTTGGCAAGGTTGAGGATGGCCGTCTGGTGCATCGCTGTGCTGCCGCTGCCGCAGGCATCCTTGACCAGCAGCACACGAAAGCCCGACGCCACTGCATCTTTGACGGTGGCATCGATGCAGGCCTCGGTCCAGACGCCGGCAACGACCAGCCATTCGATGCCCTGGGCCTTCAGCCGCTCGGCGGCGGGCCCTGCACCAAAGGCGCTGGCCTGCGTCTTGACCAGCATCGTCTCGCCGGCTGCAGGCGCCACTTCCGGACAGATAGCCGTCAGCGGATCGTCCTTGTCGGAAAAGGCCGACTTGCCGTCCGCTTCGACCGGATGGAACGGCCGCGCAGTGGCGAGATCGACGATATAGGCCCAGTGATACAAGGGCACGTGATTGGCCCGGGCTGCTGCTTGCAGCCGCTGGACATTGGCGAGGATGTCGCCATAGCCTTCGACCAGATAGCGGTTGTCCCGCCGGTGCTCCTCCTGGAGATCGATGAACACCGCCGCCACTGTGCCGCGCTTGATCGAGATCGGGCTTTTCATTCGAAACTGCCTGTCAGCACTCAAACCTGCCTGTCAAGGAAATCGTCCTCATAAGGAAAGCGCGACAGGAGTTCGGTGCCGGTTTCGGTGATCAGGATCTCGTCCTCCAGCTTGACGCCCTCGCGGCCGCCTTTCTCGCCGATATAGCTTTCGACGCTGACCACCATGCCGGGCACGACAAAACCGTCGCGGCCATAGGTTTCATAGTCCATGGCGTGCGCGATGAACGGCGTCTCGCCATGCATGCCGACACCGTGCATGACCGAGGTATAGCGCTGGTCGACGAAGCGGTCGGGAATTTTCCAGGCCTTTTCGGCAATCTCGCGAAACGCCATGCCCGGCTTGACGATCGAGATGTTGTGCTGAACCTGGTCGTGCGCCATCTTGTAGAGCGACTTCTGGTAATCGGTCGGCCTGCCCGGGCCGCAGCGGAAGGTGCGCGAGAAATCCGAATAATAGCCGTAGCAGCCGATCGTGTCGGTATCGAGCGCCAAGAGTTCGCCCGGCCTGATCTTGCGTCCGCTCGCTTCGTTGAACCAAGGATTGGTGCGCTGGCCCGAGGTCAGCAAACGGGTTTCGATGAACTCGCCGCCTTGGCGGATCACCTCGCCATACATGATGGCGAACAGGTCGTTTTCGGAAGCGCCGGGCTTGATCGCCTCGCGCACGGCATAGACGGCGGCCTCGGCGCCGGCCATCGACACCTGCAGGCATTTTACTTCCTCGGGCGTCTTGACCGCGCGCACCGCCAAAATCTCGCCCTGGCAATCGCGGACGTCGCAGCCGCGCTTTTCGAGCGCCAGCGCCTGCAGATGGCTGCAGCGGTCGAGGCCGAGCTTCATCGAGCCGCCGCCATGCGCCTTGAGCAAATCGGCGATCTCGTCGGCGAAGGGACCCGCGGTTTCGTCGTCGCGGCCCGACACCGAGGACCATACCAGCTTGGACGGACGCGCCTCGTCGATCGTGTCGAGCACCATCGAGACATGGTAGCTCTGCGGATATTCGAACAGCACGATCGGCCCTTCGGTCGGTATGAAGAAATAGCGCGTCGAGTTGCGCAGGAAATAGCCGAACATGTTGCGCGAACCGGTGGCGTAACGCTGGTTGTAGGGGTCGAACAGCACGACGCCGCCATAGCCGGCCTCGCGCATCCAGGCACGCAGCTTGGCAAGGCGCCCCTTGCGCAGCGCGTCGGCGTCGATGAAGGACGGCTCGGTATCGGACAGCCACATGCCGCCGGCCGGATCGGCCGCCGCCGGATGGCGCATGCGGTCCTTGAAATCGACGTCCTCGGTGCTGTCGGGGTCAAAAACGACAATGCTCATGGGTGCCTCCTGGAAGCGGCGAGGATGGGCTATGCGCCGCGTAGAGGCTGTGCGAGATGCCGCATATGTTGTGCCGGATGCCGCAGCCCCGACGCGCCGGCGATCCTTCTTGCCCCTCTCCGTCCTGCCGGACATCTCCCCCACGAGGGGGAGATCGGCAGCTTCGATGATGGCGCTACTCTTGCGACGTTGGCAATTGGCGAAAGCGGAGGCGACGGCCAATCTCCCCCCTTGTGGGGGAGATGCCCGGCAGGGCAGAGAGGGGCGCTGTCCCGCCAACGTCTCGCAAGGAACTACTGCCTCCGCATCACCTTCGGCGCATGGCCATGCTCTTCCCGGAACGCCCGGGCAAAGCTCGACATCGAGGCGAAGCCGCAGGCGAGCGCCACGTCGCGCACCATCAGCGTCGAATGCGCCAGAAGGTCGGCGGCGCGCTTCAGCCTGAGGCGGCGGTAGTAGCCATTGGGCGAGATGCTGAGTTCGGAGCGGAAATTGCGTTCGAGCTTGTCGGAGGAGACGCCGAGCTTATTTGCCAACTCCGCCATGCCGAGCCGCTCCTCCACCGCATCCTCCATGATGGCGATGGCCGACAGCACAAGCTCGTTCTGGACGCCGGTGCGTAAGCGCAGCGGCATCAGCTTGCGGTCGACGCTGGAGCGCAGCGGGCTGTGCACGAACCATTCGGCGACGCCGGCCGCGAGTTCGGCGCCATAGTCGTTGGTGACGATCTCCAGCATCATGTCGAGGCTGCCGATGCCTCCGGCCGAGGTGAAGCGCTTGCGGTCGATGACATAGAGATCGCGCCGCAGCTCAATGTCCGGAAACGCCTCGGTGAAGGCGGCCTGGCTGGTCCAGTGCAAGGTGCAGGCATGGCCGTCGAGCAGGCCGGCCCGCGCCAGAAAGAAGGCCGCATCCGCCACCGCGCCGATATGGGCGCCACCGCGCAGGCTCTTGCGGATCCAGCTCACGGCATCGTACGCGACGAGATGATCGGCATCGCCGCCTGAGCAGACGACGATGCGATCGACCTTCGGCGCGTCATGGGCGGAAAAGCCGGGCTGGATGACGACGCCGTTCGAGGCTTCGACGGGGCCTTTGGCTGGACCGACGATAATCCAGCGATAGCAGTCCCGCTTGGCCAGCACATTGGCCGCACGCAAAGGCTCGATGACCGAACTGAACGCCATCATCGGAAAGCCGGGGAAGACCAGCACCGCGAAGGTGAGGGGCTCGCTGGGTTTTGGTGGGTCGCGCGTGGGGGTGGTCATGGGTAATGCTCGTCGGCAACTGGATGGAGCGTACAATTCTGCCGAATGCGGTCGGGGTCAACCGGAACCGCCAGCCTTCCATCAATCGGCGATCGTTCACGCCAAAAGCGTCGGCGGCGGGACTATTGGAGGTGGAGCTTGAGCATTTGTGCACAATGTAGTTTGTTCCCCGAGGGAAGCGGGGGAAGCAGATGGAAATTGCGAAACTTGTTATATCGGCGCTTACGCCGATCGTGGTTGCTATTCTAGGTTGGAGAATTAGCCGGACGCTCAAGGAAATCGAACAAAAGCAATGGGCTAGCCGAAAGCTAGTGGAGAAAAGGATAGAAATCTATGATAGGATTTCACCTCAAATAAATAGGTTATTTTGCTATTATCGCTGGATTGGGATTGGAAAAAACTCTCTCCCCTTGAGATAATTGATACAAAAAGAGACTTGGATCACCTAGTATATATCTACCGCTATCTTCTTGATGACAAATTTTTTGAAGCGTATTCCAGTTTCATGGACGCTTTGTTTCTGACCTACAACGGTGCTGGTGAGGATGCGCGTTTACGCACTCATATTCGGAATGAGGAGGGGGATCGCGCCAAGTCGACATTTTATCAATGGGCTGCGGCATGGGAGGATTGTTTCGACGATAGCCAAGTTTTGCCACTGAATGAGATTTCAAGGCGCTATGAGGCCGTAATGCAGGCTCAGAAGGCTGGTATATTTTCGCAGTAAGATGAGCGGGGGAATGAGGCGCACGCTTCTAATTGCGATTTCGTAGCATCGGCACTTTTCAGGCGACCAGACACGCACGACATTCGAGACTATGAGCAAACCTCCAATAGACAAAGTCTTGAAACGCCCAATCGACCGGAAGCGTGAGTCAGCCTTTTCGATGACCATTGGTCACGACGGCGGAAAACTCATTGATATGGTCGTGACCACGGATTCGATGTTTCTTGTCAAGGAACATTCCATACATTCGATCAAACTGGCGGATCAACTTGATCCCGATCGCACGAACATTGACCTTCCCAACACCCAGCAATTGTTTGCTGATGCCGGTTCCGAGTCCGATATCGTGGCCCGGACCCTACTCTCGGCTAGCCGACTTTTTCCAAAAGCCCATTTTCCGGACCCCAAGACAAGAGACTTCGGCATTTCGACCTCCGCCGACATCATGACCCAGCTCTTAGCGGCACAGAAAATCCTGTCCCAGCTCGAAACTGATGAGGCGAGGCAAATCGCAGAGGTGAACTCCTCCAAGGATTCCACACGATTGCCCGCGGTGACGGAGGTCGAAACTCGAGCGAACACTTTCATTCAAAAAGCGGAGCACGCTCTCCAAGCGATTTATCGCCTCGCGGAGGTTTTTTACGGTCCGCAAATGAAAGCTGCGGGAAAATGGCCGGATAGTTTGACTTCAGTCCTAATGAAGGAATTTGGCGAGAATGACGTCACAACAGTCTTTGCTCGGGAGTTGGCGAAGTTTGCGCATCAAGTTCGCAACGCCCGCCATTGTGTCGAACACCGCAAAGATGATCAGCGGGTTATAGCACAGGATTTTTGCCTCAATTTAAATGGGACAGTTACGCGGCCGTCGATCAGGGTGGTACACTCCAAGACTCCGATAGATGAGACCGATCTGACCGCCTTTATGTCGGCATGGGTCGCCAGCTTGACGGATGTCACGGAAACGATGCTCCTGCATCTTGCAGGCAAAAACCACGCTCCGTTTGGAAATCTTCCGATCGGAGTTGGCATAGTTCCGGAAAATGAGAGAGCCATCCAAAAGGTTCGCGTCGGGTACCTAATAAATGTTGGGGGCCAATGGAACCGCCTAGGCTAGCCCGAGGCTCTGAAACCGATGCGAACCCGCCCTGGCGCCTCCGCCTCATCATCGCGAGTGAAGCCAAGCTCTGGCACACTCCGCTCAACTCGCCAACGCCTGATCCAGATCCGCAATCAAATCGTCACCATCCTCGATCCCAGCCGACAACCGCACCAGCGAATCCGAAATCCCGATCTGGGCGCGCTTTTGTGCCGGGATCGAGCCGTGTGTCATCAGCGCCGGATGCTCGATCAGGCTTTCGACGCCGCCGAGGCTTTCGGCCAGCGTGAACAGTTGCGTGTGTTCGAGGAAGCGTTTTGTGCCGGCGAGGTCGCGGTCGAGCTCGACCGTGATCATGCCGCCGAAGGCGTGCATCTGTCGCCTGGCGATGCCATGCTGCGGGTGGCTGGGAAGGCCGGGATAGATGACGCGACGGATGTCGGGGCGGCTTTCCAGCCAGTGCGCGATCTTCTGGCCGTTCGAGGAATGGCGCTCCATCCTGAGCGCCAGCGTCTTCAGGCCTCGCAGCGCGAGAAAACTGTCGAATGGCCCTGAAATGGCGCCGATGGCGTTTTGCAGGAATTTCAGCCGGTCAGCCAGATCCTTGTTGTCGCCGACCACCGCGACGCCGCCAACCATGTCGGAATGGCCGTTGAGGTATTTCGTCGTCGAATGCACTGATATGTCGATGCCGAGTTCCAGCGGCCGCTGCAGATAGGGGCTGCAGAAGGTGTTGTCGGCAACCGACATCACGCCCTTGCGCTTGGCCAGTGCCGCGACCGCTTCGAGATCGACGACGCGCAGCAGCGGGTTGGTCGGCGTCTCGACCCAGAGCATCTTGGTTTCCGGTCGGATCGCCGCCTCGACCGCGGCAAGATCGGTGAAGTCGACGAAGTCGACCTGGAGGTTGGCCGAGCGCTTGCGCACCCGTTCGAGCAGCCGGAACGTGCCGCCATAAATGTCGTCGGTGGCGACGATATGGGCGCCCGAGTCGAGCAGTTCGAAAATCGTGGCGATCGCCGCCAGGCCGGAAGCGAAGGCGAAGGCAGCGGTGCCGCTTTCGAGGTCGGCCACCGCGCGCTCGAAGGCAAAGCGGGTCGGGTTCTGGCTGCGGGCATATTCAAAGCCCTTGTGCACGCCGGGGCTCTGCTGGCCATAGGTCGAGGTGGCATAGATCGGCACCATCACCGCGCCGGTCGTCGGGTCGTGGCTCTGGCCGCCGTGGATGGTGCGCGTCGAGAAGGCGAGGCGGTTTTTGCCCGTTATGGTGGCTTTGACGGTCATCGGGCGCGCCTCAGATGGTTGATCAGGTCGATGCGGGTTATCAGGCCAATGAACTCGTCGCCGTCGAAGACGATGGCGACCTCGTTGCGGTCGAACACCGGCAGCAGCGCGTCCAGCGTCTGGCTGGCCTGCAGCGTGTGCAGGGTAGAGGTCATGGCCGTACTAACCGGGGCCTTGAAGCGGTCCCAGCGGCTGTCATAGGGGCCTTCGACCTTGGCCAGGATATCGCTTTCGTCGATGATGCCGACGAGCTTGCCCTCGTCCAGCACCGGCAGTTGCGAGACATCCGAACGGCGCATGCGGCCATAGGCGTTGAGCAGGCTTTCGTCCGGGCCGACAAACACAGTGTCGCCGGTGCGGTGCGAGCGCATCACCAGATCGCGCAGATCGCCATGCTGCTCCTGCTCGGCAAGGCCCTGCTCGGCCAGCCAGAAGTCGTCGAACACTTTCGACAGATACTTGTTGCCGCTGTCGCAGACAAAGGTGACGACGCGCTTCGGCACGGTCTGCTCGCGGCAATAGCGCAGCGCCGCCGAAAGCAGCGTGCCCGACGACGAGCCGGCAAGGATGCCTTCCTTGGAAAGCAGGTCGCGGACCGCCAGCATGCTCTGCTTGTCGGGGATGGAATAGGCCTTCCTGACCAGCGACAGATCGGCATTGGGCGGGACGAAATCCTCGCCGATGCCTTCGACGGTCCAGCTTCCGGCCTCTACCATCTTGCCGGTCTTGATCAAGGGCGCCAGCACCGAGCCGACCGGATCGGCGAGGATCATCTCGGTCTTCGGCGAGACCTTTGCGAAATAGCGGCCGAGCCCGGTCAGTGTGCCGCCGGAGCCAACTCCGACGACAACCGCATCGACATCGCCTTCGAGTTGCTGGAAGATTTCCGGCCCAGTCGTGGTCTCGTGGGCGTGCGGATTGGCCGGGTTGGCAAACTGGTTGGCATAGAAGGCGCCGGGCAGCTCGGCGGCGATCTTCTCGGCCATGTCCTGATAATATTCGGCATGGCCTTTGCCGACATCGGAACGCGTCATCCGCACCTCCGCGCCGAGCGCCCGCAAATGCTGGATTTTTTCGCGCGACATCTTGTCGGGGACGACGAGGATGATGCGATAGCCCTTGGGGATGCCGACCTGGGCGAGACCGAGACCAGTATTGCCGGCAGTCGCCTCGACGATGGTGCCACCGCGCTTCAGTCTGCCCTGTCTTTCGGCGGCGGCAATCATCGACAGCGCGATGCGGTCCTTGATCGAGCCGCCGGGATTTTGGCTTTCGAGCTTAATGAACAGCCGGCACTTGCCGATGTCGAATTTGGTCAGCTCGACGATCGGCGTCTGCCCGATCAGGTCGAGAACCGAGGCATAGGGCGGGCGCAGGCGAGACGATGCATCGTCCTGTGCCACGATCTTGTGCTTGCTCATGTCAGATGCTCCGTTGCCAGGATGAGCAACCGCCCTGGAAGACGGCAACCTACCGTCTTTTCCAGCCGTTTGCAGTTGGAAAGAAGATAGATCGTGCCAATCCGACGGCCAGACGAGGAATGGGATTCCAGTTATTTGCCAGGCGCGCAGTAAGGGGTTGAGATTCAGGTCAGGCCGAGCCGAAAATGGTGGGTTTCGAGAACCGGAGCGGAGCGGACATTCGGGTCCGTGAGCACCGGAAGCGCAGAAAACCGCCGTTTGCAGGCCGGCATCACCTGAATATCGACCCGTTAGCCCAGCAGCTGCTTGCTCAGCCGCGCGCACTGCACGCGAATGTCCGGGATGGCGTCGATCTCGAAGAAGGTGCCGCGCGTCAGCGGCCCGACGGCGAGGATCTTGGCCGATACCGTGCCGTCGCTGGCGATGACCTCGCAATTCGCGCTTACGTCGAGCCCGAGCCGCAGCGGATCCGGCCGGGCCAGCCCGCGGTCGACCAGCGACCGCACCAAGCTGTTCGAGGTTGCCGAGATGTCCCGGGCGATGCCGGTGCAATCATAGATGCGGGCAACGTCGAACCTTTCGAGGCGCTGCGTGTGGCGGGACTGGACCTGCAAGGTGAAGCCGTCGCCGGCGGCGATGTCGACGACGCGCCCGGCGACAAGCCGGATGCGGCCCGCTTGCACCGCCTCGGTAACGCGGGCGTAGACTTCCGGCGCCATGCGATGGCGATGGATGTCCCACCAGGCCTTGGTGTGCTCGACAAAGCGGCGCTTGGCCGAGGACGGCCAGTTCTGCCAAATCTTCTGGTTGAACGGCCTGAGACCGTCGACAACGTCGCGCCAGTCGACGCCGGCCTTCTGGTTCTCCCGGATCAGGTCGCGGAACCAGCCGACGAAATAGGAAAGCTGGGTGCCGAGCGGGATATCGGCCACGTCGAGCCTGATCGGGTTGCCCTTGCGATGCGGCGACGGCAGCAGGCCGCGCCTGGAAACCGCGACGATCTCGCCGCGATGACCGCGCTGTTCGAGCGACAGGAAGGCGTCGACCATGCTCAAGCCGGTGCCCAGCACCATGACACGGCTGTCGGGGTCGAGCGCGGTGTCGGCCTCCGACCCCATCCTGATCGCGTGACCCTGCCCGGCCCCCGGCTCCTCGTCATGGCCGGTGGCAAGCACGGCAAGATGGGCGACGACGCTGGTGCCGTTGGCCAGCGCCACCTCGACGCCGGACGCGGTTGGCGAGATCGACAGGCTCTCCTCGCGGATCAGGCGCAGCCGGCCTGTCTGCTGCTCACGCGCCTCGAGTTCGTCGAGCAGCTCCTTGAGATAGCGGGCGTAGACGCTGCGCGGCGCGTAGACCGGCGCCTGCTCGGGCGTTGCCAGGCCGCGTGCAAGCAGCCAGCGCGAGAAGTTGCCGGGATCGTCGGCATAGGCGCTCATGCCGGCCGCGCTGACATTCAGCACATGCGCCGACAGCAGCGTTGAATAGGCGATGCCCTGTCCGAAATGCGGGCGTTTTTCAATCAGGCTGACGCGGAGATCGGGATTGGGCGATTTCAGGAGATGCGCGGCAAGCACGACGCCGCTGGCGCCGCCGCCAACAATGATAATTGAATTTGCGCGGCCGGTCATGCGCGCACCAATTGTCTCGGGGGCCGTTGGTTCCGGAATTGTCGGGTCAGGCTTTGTTGATTCAGGCCTGGATTTTCAACGCAACCGAAAGATCTTCGTCGCCGGCGATATCGCGCATCTCGGCGAGGCTGCGCTGGTCCAGCACCTCGGCGATCGCCTGCCGGACCTCGAGCATCAGATGTCGGACTTGGCATGTCGCCTCGTTGCAATCTTCACAGCGCTGATACTGGGTGCGGCTGGCGCAGGGGATCGGTGCAAGCGGCCCGTCGAGCACGCGCACGACGTGGCCGACCTTGATCTCGTCCGCCGGGCGCGCCAGGCGATAGCCGCCCTCCTTGCCCTTGCGGCTCTGGACGAAACCGGCATTGCGCAATTCGCCAAGGATGGCATCGAGGAACTTTTTCGGAATGTTGTTTCCGCGGGCGATGTCGTTGACGAAGGCGAGCTGTCCAACCGGTAGGCGCGCCAGATGGACGAGCGCCTTGAGACCGTACTTACCTTTTTTCGTGAGCATAACCCGAACGTTTCTCTGTCATGCGATGGCGCAAGGCCACCGGTTGCGAAACGCCTGGCGTGCCTCCCCGCCGCGTCCAAGCTGTCACTACAGATAAATTCTAGTGACATGATATACAAGCCGGGAAACGTTGATTTTGCTTCGTTTTCAAGCCGCAATGGCCATTTTGGCCGGGGCTTGCGCCCTTGGGAGCACAGAAGCCTCCGCCAATGGCACACCGGCAAACCGCCCGGCGACAGGAATGTCCCGATCGGCGAGAATACCGGCAGCGGCTTCTACCCGTGACTTTGAAGGCCAATGCATGCTGCGCGCGGCAATAAGGAGGGTGTCGTCGCTCATCGTCCTCTCCATCCTTCAATGTCGATAAGAATACTAGACTTATCCCTTAACACAGGAAATTCGTTTTCAATTACTCGGCCGTTCGCAGCATGGATTTGCCGGTGAACGCGCCAAAACGGAAAATTCTTGTTTGCGGCTGACGGCGCATTCGCCGGTCGCCCGAAAGACGCGAAGCGCCAGTGTGGCGAACGTCGATCGCTCCTTTCGGGGCAAATCGCAAACGTTCGACATTGCCGAGGCCTCCGTCCCCGTGGTTCGAACAGGTGCGAAGCACCGGAGCTTCGGCACCGTTCCCGTCCGCTACCGACTGCCGGCCGTCATGGCAGCAGAGCAATCCCCAGCCGCCACATCCGCCTTCGCGCCGCGTTACCGACGGCTTTTTTCTAACAAGCCGGCAATGGTTGGAAGGATTTTACTCTACAAGGATTATAGACTTAGCTGACTATGAAGGGCGATCCGGTTTTTCTGTTTTCAAGGAGCCTTTCATGTCCACCATTTCGCGACGCATCGTTCTCCTGTCCTCGGCGGCTCTGGCTGGTGCCGCCCTTCTCGGCCCAGCCCATGCGCAGGACCTCAAGATCACCATCGGCTACCAGACGGTCGTCGAACCCTCCAAGGTGCCGCAGGCCGACGGCGCCTACGAGAGCGCGACCAAGGCGGTCATCGACTGGCGGAAATTCGATTCCGGCGCCGATGTGATCGCCGCCGTCGCTTCCGGTTCGGTCGACATCGGTTATGTCGGATCGAGCCCGCTGGCGGCGGCGGCGAGCCGCGAGCTTCCCATCCAGACCATCTTCATCGTCGGGCTGATCGGCGATTCCGAGGCCCTGGTCGCCCGCAACGGCGCCGGCATCGAGAAGGTCGCCGACCTTGCCGGCAAGAAGGTGGCGGTACCCTTCGTCTCGACGACGCATTACAGCCTGCTTGCCGCGCTGAAGCATGAAGGCATCGACCCGAAGTCGGTCGAGATTCTCAATTTGCGGCCGCCGGAAATCGCGGCGGCGTTCGCGCGCGGCGACATCGATGCCGCCTATGTCTGGGATCCGGCGCTCGGCCAAGTCAAGACGTCGGGCAAAGTCGTGCTGGACTCCTCGCAGGTCGCCGCCTGGGGCGCCCCGACCTTCGACGCCTGGATCGTGCGCACCGATTTCGCCGAGAAGAACCCGGAAGCCGTGCGCGACTTCGTCAAGGTGACGGGCGCCGCCTATGCCGAGTTCCTGGCCAAGCCGGACGCCTGGTCGGTGACGTCGCCGCAGGCGGCGAAGATCGCCACGATCACCGGCGCCAAGCTGGAGGACGTGCCGCAACTGCTCAAAGGCTATGTCTTCCCGACGCTCGAGGAGCAGGCATCGGACAAGTTCCTCGGCGGCGGCACCGTCAAGGCGGTCGAGGCGACATCCGCCTTCCTCAAGGAGCAGGGCAAGATCGACGCCGTGTTGTCGGATTATTCGAAATACGTTTCGTCGAAATATGTCAGCGAGGCGCTTGCCTCGAACTGACGCCAATGCGCGCGGTTCTCCTTCCCTGACGCCGCGTGCTCCCTGCCCCGAACCGCTTACGAGGAGCGGCTTCGGGGCAGACAGATTCGGAATATCGACGAGGTTCTCATGACGCATCTCGTGCTCGACAAAGTCTCGGTTCGCTATGACGGTCAGCCGGCGCCGGCGGTCGAAAATGTGTCGATCGATGTCGCCAAGGATGACTTCGTCGTGCTGGTCGGCCGTTCCGGCTGCGGCAAGACCTCGCTGCTCAATGTCGCGGCGGGGCTGGTGGCGCCGGAGCGCGGCAGAGCCGCGATCGGCGGCAGGCCGATCATCGCGCCCGGCTCGGACCGCGCCGTCGTGTTCCAGAACGATGCCTTGTTTCCGTGGCTGACCGCGCGGGAAAATGTCGCCTTTGCTCTCAGGCTGCGCGGTGTCGGGCCAAGTGAACGGGCGCGGCACGCTGACAAACTTTTGGCCCTGGTGAAGCTCGACGGTGCCGGCGACAAGCGCATCTGGGAGCTTTCCGGCGGCATGCGCCAGCGCGTCGGCCTGGCCCGGGCGCTGGCCGCCGAACCGCAATTCCTGCTGCTCGACGAGCCTTTGGGCGCGCTCGACGCGCTGACACGCGAACGCATGCAGACGACGCTGCTCGATCTGTGGACCGCCAGCCAGGTCGGCGTGCTGATGGTGACGCACGGTATCGAGGAAGCGCTGGTGCTCGCCACCCGCATCATTGTGCTGGCGCCCGGCCCGGGCCGGGTGGTGCGGAGTTTCGAAACCGGCTTCAGCCGGCGCTATGCAGCCGGCGAGGCCATTCGCAGCATCAAGGCCGATCCCGCCTTTGCGGCGGCGCGGCGAACTGACCGACGCGATCTTCGAAGGAGAGGCGGCGTGACCATCTCCTCCTATAGCGAACGGCCGGCCAGCAAGCTCGCCAAGGTTGACGATGAAGCCGACGCGCTGTCGGTGCCGTGGTCGCGGCCGCGCCCGAAACGCAGCGGGGTTTCGGCACGCGTGGTCAGCGCCGTCACCATTCTGGTGGTGCTGGCGGCGTGGGCGCTGTCGGCCCGCCTGCAATTGGTGTCGCCGGTTTTTCTTCCGTCGCCTGTGGCGGTATGGAGCAAATTTATCGTCGTCGCCCGCGACGGCTTTGTCGACGCGACACTCGCTCAGCATATCGCCGCCAGCCTAGGCCGAGTATTCGCGGCGCTGATCGCCGCCCTTGTCGTCGGCGTTCCCATCGGGCTGGCGATCGGCATCAGCACCGTCGGGCGCGGCATCTTCGATCCGCTGCTCGAATTCCTGCGGCCGATCCCGCCGCTTGCCTACCTGCCGCTGGTCATCATCTGGTTCGGCATCGGCGAGCCTTCCAAGATCCTGGTGATTGCCATTGCCATGCTGGCGCCGGTCGCACTGTCGACGGCATCGGGCGTCCGCGGCGTCTCGCAGGAGCGCATCAATGCGGCACGCTCGCTCGGCGCGACGAGCATGCAGCTTGTCCGGCATGTGATCCTGCCCAGCGCGCTGCCCTCGATCCTGACCGGTCTGCGCATTGCACTCGGCGCCGGCTGGTCGACGCTGGTCGCCGCCGAGCTGGTGGCGGCAACGCGCGGGCTCGGCTTCATGATCCAGTCGGCGGCCCAGTTCCTGGTCACCGACGTGGTGGTGATGGGCATACTGGTGATCGCGGTGATCGCCTTCGGGCTCGAATTCGTCATCCGCAGGATCGAGCGCGGGCTCGTGCCGTGGGCGGGACGGGAATGACTGGGGGCCAGGAGAGACACACCAGGAGAGACATATGACGATGACCCATTCCACCGCTGTGCTGTTCGCGCATTTCGGCCATTGGCTTCGCCTGGTCAGGACCGGGGACAAACAGCCGCCTGAAGACGAACGCAAATCGCCGACGCCGGTCCAGCTGGATGCCGAGCGCAACCGCCTGCCGCCGCGTGACGAAAGTTTCTACTGGGGCTGGCAATACTGGTCGCGGTAACCGGCTCGGCATGTCTGTGCCGCAGCGGCTCCCGAGGATCGACGTCCTCTCAAATCCGCGAACGGTTCGCCCAGGCCAATCCCGCCAGGCCGACCAGCACCATCACGACCCCGGTATAGAGCCATTGCGACTGGCCGGTCATGAAGCTGCCGCCGACAAGGCCGATGCCTTGCAATGACCACAGCACGCCGATGGCGAGCACAATCAAGGCTAGCAGATTTTTGATCAATCTCATTGCTAAAACTCCTTTCCAAGTCGATCATCAGCCGCGCTCCGGCCGGAATGGAATAGCGAGAAGAAGTGGCTCGGTCACGCCAGCTTCTACTTAGATGCTAACCTCCGATCTTGCGCAAGACATCCGCAGATCGATGCAAAGATCATCAAGGAAGCTGTGCTGCGCTGCGGAAACTCTATGACAAATTGTTTCGCGCCGACTCCAAACGTGTAACATTGCCATGGAACCGACAGATCATTGCCGCATTTGCTGCCTCATTCGCCCCTAACCGCTGCGGGTCTGTCAACGGAGCCAGTCCCCAACACATGAACAAAAGCAATCAGACCGCGCTTGTCGCGGCCACGATCGCGGCTGGCCTGATGGTCGGCGCATCCACTGCCAGCGCCGCCGCGCAGTGCGGCCGTGCCTCCTGGTACTCACTGCATTCCAGAACCGCTTCCGGCGAACGCATGAACCCGTCGGCGCTGACCGCAGCGCATCGCAGCCTGCCGTTCGGCACCAAGCTGAAGGTGACCAACCGCAACAATGGCCGCAGTGTCGTCGTGCGCATCAACGACCGCGGCCCGTTTATCAGGGGCCGGATGCTCGATCTGTCGAAGGGCGCCGCCAGTCAGCTCGGCTTCATCAGCTCGGGCCATACCGCTGTCTGCATGGCACGCGTCTAACGGTCCGGTCGCCACGGCCGGACACCTCCTCCGATGATCGTACCGATAGCCGTACTCTCTGCTACGCCTTCGCAGGTGCACATTGAGCCGGCTGTTGCCATTGAAGGCGGATTCTCAACGTCTTGGACGAAAGAACGAGCATAAATCACGCAAGTTGACGTATTGCATCGCAGCAGATTGTTGCTAACCTCCCGCAAGACACAAGGCTCGGCGCTGCTCGTCGGCCCTTCGATCGCAGTCGGCAGCGGGGTTCTCGATGTTCTACCAGCTTTACGAACTGAACCATGCCGCTTTGCAGCCGGCCCGCCTCTATGCCGATACGGTGCGCCTGTTCTACTCCAATCCGCTCAATCCGATTTCACACACGTCCTGGGGCCGCTCGATTGCAGCAACAGCCGAATTGTTCGAGCGCACGACGCGCCGCTATGGCAAGCCGCAATTCGGCCTGACCAAGACCGTGGTCGACTGGAAAAACGTCGAGGTCAGCGAACACACCGTCTGGTCGCGACCGTTCTGCAACCTGGTCCGTTTCGAGCGGGCGGTTCCTGCCGGGCGCCGGCCGGATCCGAAGCTGTTGATCGTGGCGCCGATGTCGGGCCACTATGCGACGCTGCTGCGCGGCACGGCCGAGGCGATGCTGCCCTATGCCGACGTGCATATCACCGACTGGGTCGACGCCCGCATGGTGCCGCTCGCCGACGGCAGCTTCGACCTTGACGACTATATCGACTACATCGTCGACATGCTGCATGCGCTAGGCCCCGACACCCATGTGATGGCGGTGTGCCAGCCTTCGGTGCCGGTGTTGGCGGCGGTGGCGCTGATGGAAGCCAAGTGCGATCCTTTCGTGCCCTCGACGATGACGCTGATGGGCGGCCCGATCGACACGCGCCGCAACCCGACGGCGGTCAATCTCTTGGCCGAAGAAAAGGGCATCGACTGGTTCCGCGACAACGTCATCATGCGCGCGCCCTGGCCGGTGCCGGGCTTCGGCCGCGAGGTCTATCCCGGCTTCCTGCAGCTTTCGGGTTTCATGAGCATGAACCTCGACCGCCACATCATCGCCCATAAGGACTTCTTCATGCATCTGGTGAAGCATGACGGCGACAATGCCGAGAAGCACCGCGAATTCTACGACGAATATCTCGCGGTGATGGATCTGACCGCGGAATTCTACTTGCAGACGGTCGACACCGTCTTTGTCCGCCAGGCCTTGCCCAAGGGCAAAATGACGCATCGCGGTGTTGCGGTCGACCCTTCGGCGATCCGCAATGTCGCCCTGTTCACCGTCGAGGGTGAGAACGACGACATCTCCGGCCTCGGCCAGACCAAGGCCGCGCACGATCTCTGTGTCAACATCCCGGCCGACCGGCACGCCCATTACATGCAGCCGGCGGTCGGCCACTATGGTGTATTCAACGGCTCGCGCTTCCGCTCCGAAATCGTGCCGCGCATCGTTGATTTCATTACCAGCTATGGCCGTCAGAACCGCGTTGCGGTGAAGCCAAAACTGGTCCGGGCCGGCAAGAAATAGGCGATCGACGATGATGCTGCGCCCGCGACTTCGCATCAGGTCGGCCAACGCTAAAATTACCGGTTGGAACCGGTGTAGTCCATTCGAGCTGTTGCACAATAGTCGCGTTGGCGCCACGCGGGTAACCATGCCGCAAAATCAATCCATCCTCATAATTGACACGGACTGTAAATACCCCTTAACGTTTCGTTAATAACAAGGGACAAGCGGGGACAATGATTTCCTCACCAATGGCGAGAACGCTGCGCCTGTGCGCGCTGGCTGGGCTGACAATGGCAGCAGGTTGGGCCAGTTCGGCATCGGCAGCCAGCCCGATGGTGACAGGGGGCCCGACCTCGCAGCCGATCGGCCATTATGATTTCTGCAAGACCTACCCGTCCGAATGCTCGGTCCGCCCGAAGGACCTGTCGCCCGCCAGCATGACCGGCGCGCTGTGGCGCAAGCTCATGAGCGTCACCGCTCGGGTCAACGCCGCCGTCAAGCCGATGAGCGACTTCGACATCTATGGCAAGGACGAGGTGTGGGCCTATCCCGACAAGGGCGTTGGCGACTGCGAGGACTATGTCTTGGAAAAGCGCCGTGAGCTGAACCGGCTGGGCGTGTCGTTTGCCGATCTGCTGATGACTGTCGTGCGCAAGCCCGACGGTGAAGGCCACGCGGTGCTGACGGTGCGCACCGACAAGGGCGACTACATCCTCGACAATCTGACCGACCAGGTCCGTTCCTGGGACCAGACCGGCTATCGTTTCCTCAAGCGGCAGGCGATTGACAATACCGGCCGCTGGGTCTCGATCCGCGGCGGCCAGCAGGTTCTGGTCGGCTCGGTCCAGTAACAAAGCAACTCATTTCGGCTGTGCCAGCGCGGCGCGGATCGACGCAATGATGCGGCGAAGCTCGGCTTCGTCGAGCTTTTCGATGTTGTCGGCCAAGAGATTGGCAAGCTCGGTCGCCGCCGGGCTAAGGCCCGACGTGTCGAGCTTGACGCGCGGATGCGAGGTTTCGGCCAACCGCGCCAGTTCCTCGGCCTCGTCCCAAATGATGTTGAAATAGCCGATGATCTTCTGGATCAGCGTCCAGCTCGGCGCGCCGCGGCGGCCGTGTTCCAGCGCCGACAGATAGGCCGCACTGACGCCGATCGCCTTGGCCATGTCCTTCTGGCTGACGCCGCGCTCGCTTCTCAGCACGCGAAGTTTTTCGCCGAACGGGGTCACAAGCGCATCCTCATAGGTGCATCCTCATGGGTGTGTCCTCATGAGCGCGCCCGCCGCAAGCGGATATAGAGCGCGCCCGAGCCGCCATGGTTGCGGGCGGCATGGTCGTGGCTGGAGACGAGGGGCCGGAAGGCGGGCGTCGACAGCCATGACGGCACGGCGCGCCGCAAGACGCCATCGCCGCCCGACGAAGAGCCCTTGCCGGTGATCACCAGGACATAGCGGATGCCGCCGGCATGCGCCCGGTGCAGAAAGGAGAACAGCAGCGAATAGGCTTCGTCCTGGGTCAGGCCATGCAGGTCGACGCGGCCCTCGATCGGCAGCCGGCCCTTCGACAGTCTGTCCAGCGTCGGTTCGTCGAGTGCGTGGGAAACATGTTGCGCCTTCGGTTTTGCGGCCGCGGCAGGATTGGCCGCGACCTGTGCCGGCGGCGGCGCGTGCCTGGCCTCGTCGATCTCCGGCCCGACGTGTGGAATTTCGACGGCGGTTTTGCCCTTCAGCGGTTTTGCCGTGCGCGCCACCAGGTTCCATAGAATCCGGTCGTCCTCGCTCAGCCTGTCGATGTGCCGGGTCATCGGTCTGCTCCTGAAACCAGCGACCGGGGGATCAGCGCATAAAAATCGGCGGCGTTGCGGATGACGCCGGCGATCTCGCCGGCCGCGTCGCCCGACCCGGCAAACAAATCGCCGCGGGCCGGCCCGGTAATCGCCGAGCCGGTGTCCTGCGCGATCATCAGCCGCCGGAACGGTTTTTCGTCGAAGGCGGTCAGCGACGGCGCATCGATATAGAAAGGCGTGCCGAATGTGTGCAGCAGCCGGTCGACGGCGATCGAGCGGCCGGGTGTCAGCGGCACCTTGGCGGCAGCGATCGGGCCGAGCTCCCGGTCGTCGACGCCCATCTCGCGGAAGAAGATGTAGGAGCGGTTGCGCCACAGGATCTCGTCGATGCGCTCCGGATGCGCCTTGAACCAGGCGCGGATCGACTGCATCGTCACTTTCTCCAGCGGGATTTCGCCTATGTCGCTCAGGATCTTGCCCGGCCCGGTAAAGTGCTGGCCGGATTTGGCGGCATAGGTGATGCGGCGAAGCCTGCCATCGGTCATGTTGAGCCGTGCCGCGCCCTGTACGTGGATGAAGAAGGCGTCGACCTTGTCGGCGAGCCACGCGATCTCCAGGCCTTTTCCAGCAAGCGCGCCGCGTTCGATTTCGCCGCGGTCGAAATATTCGACCGGGCCGTTCGGCGCCTGGCGAGCGAAGGCGAGATAAGGGTCCATGCCGGAAGGACGATTGGCACCGTCGATATCGACAAGGTCGGCCGGGCGCGACAGCAGCGGCACCGAAAATCGGTCCGTGCGCACCGGCGAGGCTTCGACGTCGGGCTCGTAAAAGCCGGTGACGAGGCCGAAGCCGCCGTTTTCTGCTTCTATATGGGCCGGCACAAAGTGGCGCTCGAAGAAGCTTCGGGCCTCGAATCGATTCGCCGGCGAAACGGTGCGTGCTTCGGCATAGGCTTCAGCAAAGGCGTTGAAATCGATGCCGAGCGCGCCGGAGCGGTAGGGTTTCGTCAGGACATGAAAGGCCGAGCGGCGAAAGGCGGCGAACACCGGGAGATGGTCGTCCTCGTCCCAGCCGGGCAGCTGGTCAAAGGATTTTCTGCTGAAAGAGGAAGATAGCGACACCGGAGCCTCGCCGTCGCCTAACGCGCGACGCGCTTTAGGTCTTTGTTTTTATGCATGTCGTTGTCCCAAACCGCTGTGCACTTTTGGGCGACATGCATTCAATCTTCTTCTTCGGTGGCGACGAGCTTCCAGTTCGGATCGCGCGAGCGCGCGTCGCGGGCGAAGGTCCAGACGTCCTTGACTTCGGCGACGGTCTCGGGATCGCCGTCGATGACGGCGCCGGCCTTATCGCGGGTCGCCGAAATCAGTTCGCTGACGATGCGCAGCGTGATGTGCGCCTCGCTGCCCTTCATCTCGGCCGAAACGATGTCGGCCTTGTCGATGCCGACGAAGGAGGACTGGATCTTTTCGGCCTTTGCCTCGCGGTCGCCGATGGCCGCGACGAAGCCGTCATAGACCTCGCGCGACAAAAGGTTCTTCAGCGTTTTGCGGTCGCCATCGGCGTAGGCCATCTTGGCGCCGTCGACGAAGGTCTTCGGGTCGAAGGTCGGATCATTGTCCTTGATCGCCCGCAGGCCCCGGTTGAGATCGGTGTCCGGCTTGGCAAAGGCATCGATCGCCACATAGGCATCGGCCGCCGGCTCTCCCGCCAGGCGCTTGCGCGGCAGCGAGACCACGTTCTCGGGTTTCTGGGCGGCATCCTTGTCGTTTTTGCGCCCTGCCGTATATGGATCGAAGGGCGGGCGTTCGTTGCCCGTGCGTCGGCCAAGCACGTTGCGCAGTTGGAAGAAGATCACCACCGCCGCAATCAGAAAGAAAATTGTGCCGAAGTCGAAGAAGCCCATATCTTGCGCCAATCAATCCCTGCTTTGGCCGGACCAGCGGCCAAGCAAGGGCCGCGATCACATAGCGTTCAGTATCCAAAGCATATAGAACGCATGCCGCAATCATTCAAATCAAAGGCAGCCATACCTATCTAACAGCTCTGGTGCCAGCGGCGATTGCTCGCCGGCCGGCAAAACATCGAAACGATCGGTCAAGATTTGCGTATTTCGCTGCTTCCCCTGTTCATTCTCGCGCTTCCGCTGCTGGAGATAGCCGGTTTCGTCATTGTCGGCCGCCAGGTCGGCGCGCTGGCGACGGTCGGTCTGGTGTTGGCCTCGAGCGTGGCCGGTGCCCTGCTGCTGCGGCACCAGGGTTTTGGCGTCATGGCCAGGGTCCGTGCCGAAATGGATGCCGGCCGTGATCCGAGCCGCCAGCTTGCGCATGGCGCCATGATCGTGCTGGCCGCGATCCTTTTGATCATCCCCGGCTTCATCTCGGATATTTTCGGCATTCTGCTGTTCCTGCCGCCGGTACGCGATCTTGCCTGGCGGATGCTGAAAGGCCGCATCGTGCTGGCCACCGATTTCGGCGGCGGTTTGCGGGCAAAGCAACGCGGCAAGACCATCGATCTCGACGACGGCGACTATTCGCGCGGCGACGACCATGCGCGCGGACCGGACTCTCCCTGGCGCCGCCTCAAGGACGAGTAGCCGCAAGGCAACCGGCAAAGCCCGTCCTTTGCAAACTTGTCTTGTCGTGCCGGCCATGATAGCGAACGCCCGAATTTCAATCCGGTCAGCAACGCTGCCCAGGCAAAAGGATCACAGCTTATGGCCAGCAAAGACGACGCGCCGACCGGCGCGGCCAATGGTAATGGAAATGCGGCGCAGCCTTCGCTCAACGTGCTCGCGCAATATGTGAAGGACCTGTCCTTCGAAAGCCCCGGCGCACCGAACTCGCTGCGCGGCCGCGACAAGGCTCCCGGCATCGCCATCAACGTCAACGTCAACGCCAACCCGCTTTCGGACAAGCAGTTCGACGTCAATTTGACGCTGAACGCGAAGGCGTCGTTCGACCAGGAAGTGCTGTTCAACGTCGAGCTGGTCTATGGCGGCGTCTTCGCCATCAGCGGCTTCCCGCAGGAGCACATGCTGCCGATCCTGTTCATCGAATGCCCGCGGCTGTTGTTCCCGTTCGCCAGGCAGATCATTGCCGAGGCGACGCGCAATGGCGGCTTCCCGCCGCTGATGCTCGACCCGATCGATTTCGCGCAGATGTTCCAGCAGAAGCTGGCCGAGGACCAGGCCGCCGCCGGCAAGGTCAAGGCGAGCTGAACCTGCTATTGTGAAGTTCTGAAAAACCCGGCCTCGCGCCGGGTTTTTGTTTGAGGCGCCGGCGGCATTCGGTGCCGCGTTGCGCTCTCAATTTCCAGCAACCCTCAACCAAAGTGCCTTTTCGCCGAGGCTGCCGACGAGGCCCGCGTGTGCTGCGCGCTCGGCATCGGTCAGGCGCGGCGGCAAGGCGATCGGTCTGACGCCGATCGAAATGTCGATATCGTCAACATTCTGCCTTCCACCCGCCGGCGTCATGATGCTGTCGAGGATGAGGCTAGCCTGCTTGCCGCCGATGAGCTCGATATAGACCTCGGCCAGCAATTCCGAATCGAGCAACGCGCCGTGCTTGGTGCGACGGCCGTTGTCGATGCCGTAGCGGCGGCAGAGCGCGTCGAGCGAATTGGGACCCATCGGATGCTTGCGGCGCGCCAGCGCCAGCGTGTCGATGATCCGTCCGGGATCGATGACCGGATGGCCAAGCCGGCCGAATTCGAGATTGAGGAAGCCGATGTCGAAGCCGGCATTATGGGCGACCAGCTTGGCGCCGTCGATGAAGGCCAGAAAATCCTCGGCGATCTCCATGAAAGTCGGCTTGTCGATGAGATCGGCGGCGCTGATGCCGTGCACGGCCTGCGCCTCGTGATGGATCGGGCGGCCTTGCGGGTTGATGTACTTGTGGAAGGTGCGGCCGGTCGGAAAGCGGTTGACCAGCTCGACGCCGCCAAGCTCGATGACGCGGTCCTCGCGCGTGTCGAGGCCGGTGGTTTCCGTATCGAAGATGATCTCGCGCATCGAATCAGTCCGTTGGTTCCAGCGTCATTCTAGCCGAATCACACCCGGAACAAAATGGCAACAGGTAATTTCGGCTGCAAGCCTCTTAACCAGGCCTAGCTGCCTTATCCCCGACTAGTTCGGCAATAATCGCCTTGACCGCCGCGCGCGCCGCATCGAACCCTTGGCCGGTGTCGATGACGAAATCGGCGCGCCGGCGCTTTTCGGCGTCGGGAACCTGCCTGGCCAGGATCGACGCCAGTTTCTCCTCGCTCATGCCTGGCCGCGCCAGCACGCGGGCGCGCTGGATCTCAGGTCGTGCGGTGACGACCACGACCTTGTCGACGCGATCCCGGCCGCCGGTTTCGAACAGCAGCGGGATATCGAGCACGACAAGCGGCGCGCCGGCGGCACGGTTTCGAGCCAGAAAGGCATCGGCGTCGGCCCGGACCAGCGGATGGATGATCGCTTCCAGCCGTTTCAGCGCGGCGGCGTCGCCGAGCACCCGCTCCGCCAGCTTTGTGCGATCGACCGCACCGGATCTGGTGGTTCCGGGAAAGGCCGCCTCGACCAGGGGCGCGGCCTTGCCGGCATAAAGGCGATGCACCGCTTCGTCGGAATCATGGACCGGCACGACGGCCTCGGCAAACATCTTGGCCGTGGTCGACTTGCCCATGCCGATCGATCCGGTGAGACCAAGCACGATCATTTTATTGCGCCGATATCGGCAATGATCATTTGCCGCAGCTCGGCGGTGACTTCTGGCCTGGTGCCGAACCAGCGCTCGAAGCCGGGCACCGCCTGATGCAGCAGCATGCCGAGCCCGTCGACGGTCTTCAATCCGCGCGCTTTGGCTGCGGCAAGCAGCGGCGTCTCCAGCGGCACATAGACAATGTCGGTGACGATGGCGCGGTCGGGCAGTTTGCCCGGATCGGCGGGCAGGCCTTCATTGCCATGCATGCCGAGTGCGGTGGTGTTGACCAGCAGGCCGGCATCCTTGAGCAATTCGCCGGTCGCCGCGATGTTGTGGGCGGAGACGCCGGCGCCGAAGCGCCGGCGCAAGTCCTGCGCCCTCGCAAGCGTCCGGTTGGCGATGCGGATATCGCTGACGCCGCGCTGCTTGAGCACATGGACGACGGCGCGAGCGGCGCCGCCGGCGCCGAGCACCACGGCCGGGCCGTTGGCCGCCCAGCCCGGTGCATACTCGTCCAGATTGGCGGCAAAGCCATGGGCGTCGGTGTTGCCACCCCACAATTCGCCATCCTCCAACCACAGCGTGTTGACGGCGCCGATTTGTTCGGCGTCGTCGTCGCGGCGCGCTGCCAATGCAAAGGCGGCCTCCTTGTGCGGGATGGTGACATTGCCGCCGCGAAAGCCACCGGCCTGCAGCGTTTGCAGGAATTCGGCAAAGGCCTCCGGCGCGACGTCAATGGCCTGATAGCTGCCGTCGACGCCGTATTTCACCAGCCAGTAGCCGTGGATTTTCGGTGACCTGGAATGCGCAATCGGGTGGCCGGTGACAAACGCCTTTTTCGAGGCCTCAGCCATCGATCGCCCCGAGCTCGCGCAGCGTGGCCAGCACCGGCAAAAGCGGCAGGCCGACAATGGTGAAATAGTCGCCTTCGATTTTTTCGAACAGCTGGATGCCCTCGCCTTCGATCTGGTAGGCGCCGACGCTGGACAGCGCCTTGGCGCCGACGCGCGCCAGATGGCGGCCGATGAAGGCCGGATCGAGCTTGCGCATGGTCAGGCTGGCGATGCCGACATGCCGCCACAGAACCGCGCCGTCGCGGGCGAGCACGACAGCGCTGTTGAGGTGATGGGTCTTGCCCGACAGCGTGAGCAGATGGCGGCGCGCGCCCTCCATGTCGGCCGGCTTGTGGAACAGCTCGTCGCCGAGCGACAGCGTCTGGTCGCAGCCGAGCACCAGGGCGCCGGGCTTGCGCTCGCTGACCTCGGTGGCCTTGGCCTCGGCAAGCACCAGGGCAACGTCCTCCGGCGACACGCCACTGTTTTGCAGCGGCGCCTCCAGCGCACGTTCGTCGACAGCCGCCGGAACCGCTTCGACCGCGATGCCGGCGTTGACAAGCAGCGCCTTGCGGAATGGACTGCCCGAGGCAAGGATGATTTTTTCAGCCATTTTTGTCGCCTGATTCCTGACCCTCACAAGGGTGAGTCGAGATTCAGGTCAGGCCGAGCCGAAAATGGTGGCTTCCGAGAACCGGAGCGGAGCGTACTTTTGGTACGTGAGCACCGGAAGCGCAGGAAGCCGCCGTTTGCAGGCCGGCATCACCTGAATATCACACGCCCTAGCGCGTCTTGCCGCGCAGGGCAACGATAGCCGCCGCGGTCTCCTCGATCGACCGGCGGCTGACGTCGATCATCGGCCAGCCATGCCGCGTGCAGATCTGGCGGGCATAGGCGAGCTCTTCGGCGATCGCGGCACGGTCGACATAGTCGGTCGGTTCGTAGGCGCTGGTGCCGAGAACGCGGTTTTGCCGGACTTGGGAAATGCGCTCGGCAGTGGCAACCAGGCCGACGATCAGCGGCCTCCTGGCGTCGACCAGGCTTTCCGGCACCGGCACGCCGAGCACGATCGGGATGTTGGCGGTCTTGATGCCGCGATTGGCGAGATAGATGCTGGTCGGCGTCTTCGAGGTGCGCGAAATGCCGACGAGCACGATGTCGGCATCATCCATATTGGCCGGCAGCTGGCCGTCATCATGCTCCATGGTGAAGTTGAGCGCATCGATGCGGCGAAAATATTCGGCGTCCAGCACATGCTGGGCGCCGACGCGGCGACCGGCCGGCGTGCCGAGATAGGACTGGAACACAGTCAGCACCGGTTCCAGCACCGAGACGCAAGGCAGGCCCATCGCCGCGCAGCGTTCGTCGATGCCACGGGCAAGCCTCTGGTCGACGACGGTGTAAAGGATGATGCCCGGCTCCTCCTCGATGTCCTCGAACACTTTTGCCACCTGCTTTTCAGTACGGATCAGCGGGTAGATATGCTCGATGGCGCGCGCATCCTTGTATTGCGCGGAAGCCGCGCGGCCGGCGGCCAGCAGCGTTTCGCCGGTGGCGTCGGAAATCAGGTGAAGGTGAAAGAAGCTCTGCGGTTTGTTCACAGGATACATTCCAGGCTGTGGGCCGATGTGGATAAGCCGGGCGGAAAACTCGGCCACCGCCAAGCGACTGTATCAGATGCCGGGTTGTCCACAATTCGATGCGCTGTCGGCTTCTCCGGGCGATTGGGGACAAGTCCGGGGACGGAGCCTTTTGCCTTCGCTTCATCCACAGGGGCAATTTCTTTGGCCTGGCGGCAACGCGTTGACTTCAGTCGGAAATTCGCGGCTTTCCACAAAGTTCTGCAATCCCGTTGGAGAAGCGCGCGACAATATGCTGGCTGGTCTTTTCGCAGGCAAAGCGGGACAGGAGACAACCACCACAACCAACAGACTCTTAGAATCATAAGATTCCTAAAAATAATATATTTAATTATAGGGAAGCCTGGAAAGGCGAGCGCTCAATGCCCCAAAACCGCATCGTGCTGGACGTGTTGAGAGGCAAGGCAGCATTTCCGCCGCCGCTCTGGATGATGCGCCAGGCTGGCCGCTATCTGCCGGAATATCGGGAGACGAGGAAACGGGCCGGATCGTTCCTCGATCTTTGCTACGATCCCGACCTTGCGGTGGAAGTGACGCTGCAGCCGATCGAACGCTTCGGCTTCGATGCATCGATCCTGTTTTCCGATATCCTTGTCGTGCCGCATGCGCTCGGCCGCGACGTACGCTTCGAGGAAGGACGCGGGCCGCTGCTGACGCCGATCTCGGCGGCGGAGATCGAGGCTCTCGACGGCGAAACGTTTCACGTGAATCTCGAACCGGTCTACGAGACGGTGCGGCGATTGCGCGCCAGACTGCCTGGGGAAACGACGCTGATCGGCTTCTGCGGAGCGCCATGGACGGTGGCGACCTACATGATCGCCGGCCATGGCACGCCCGACCAGGCGCCGGCGCGGCTTTTCGCCTATCGCGAGCCGGCGGCCTTTCTTCGGCTGCTGACGGTGCTCGCCGATCATTCGGCTGCCTATCTGATCCGGCAGATCGAGGCCGGCGCCGACGTGGTGCAGATCTTTGACTCGTGGTCCGGCGTGCTCGACGAAGCGTCTTTCGAATTATTCTGCGTCCAGCCGGTGGCCGAGATCGTCAGGCAGGTCCGAGCCGTTCATCCCGACGTCCCGATCATCGGCTTTCCCAAGGGTGCAGGAGATCACTACCGGAGCTATCGCCAGAAGACCGGCGTGACGGGGCTGGGCCTCGACTGGACCGTGCCGCTGGCCGTGGCGCGGGAATTGCAGCGTGATGGCGCCGTGCAGGGCAATCTCGATCCGCTGCGGCTGGTAGCCGGCGGCAAGGCGCTTGCCGACGGCGTGGGGGCGATCCTGGGGGCGTTAGGGGGCGGACCGCTGATCTTCAACCTTGGCCACGGCATCACGCCGGAGACGCCGCTCGCGCATGTCGAGCAGATGGTGAAACTGGTGCGGAGCGCATCGTGACGATGATGGGCGCGGACGATACGAACAGCGGCGCCAATAGCGGCAAGGCGGCGATGCGCCGCGCGGCAATTGCGGTCGTCATTTTCGTCGTGCTGGCTGGGCTGCTGTTTCTCTTCGGGCCCGATGATTTCTATCCCTGGGCGAAGGCGATCCATGTGATTGCCGTCATCTCCTGGATGGCGGGCATGCTCTATCTGCCGCGCTTGCTGGTCTATCATGCCGATGCAGAAAAAGGCTCGGTTCAGTCGGAGACTTTCAAGGTGATGGAGCGTCGCCTGCTGCGCGGCATCATCAATCCGGCAATGGTGATCACCTGGGCATTCGGCCTGTGGCTTGCCTGGAAAGGCTTTGGTTTTCAGGGCGGTTGGCTGCATGCCAAGATCGCGGCGGTGCTCT
Source organism: Mesorhizobium sp. M0060 (assembly GCF_040323155.1). Taxonomy (NCBI): domain Bacteria; kingdom Pseudomonadati; phylum Pseudomonadota; class Alphaproteobacteria; order Hyphomicrobiales; family Phyllobacteriaceae; genus Mesorhizobium; species Mesorhizobium sp. M0060. The sequence goes on along the minus strand of NZ_JAMYUP010000047.1, from coordinate 11,506 downwards.
GTCTTTCCGCTGTGCATGGCTATCTTGCCGGCGCGGTCCGCAAATTTGCCGAGGACCGCAATGAAAAACCGGCAAGGCACTGGCGGATGGTCAACGAAATCCCCACATTGCTGATGATCGTCATCGTTGTCCTGGTTATCGTGAAGCCATTCTGACGCCTCGACGATCCGCAAAAGGCGGCTTGCTCTTTCAGTCGACCGACGATAAAAGACGGGTCTTCCTTCCCGTCATGCGCCGCCCATTCATCGCTTCGGCCGCGCCCGGCATTTGTCGCATCCCGCCGATATTTTTCCCAAAGCTTACTCAGAGTCCGTCTAATGATGCAAGAAATGAAACTCACAGAGTTCAAGAACAAGAAACCGCCAGAGCTGATTGCTTATGCGGAATCGCTCGAAGTCGAGAATGCCAGCGTCATGCGCAAGCAGGAGCTTATGTTCGCGATCCTGAAGAGGTTGGCGACCCAGGATATCGAGATCATCGGTGACGGCGTCGTCGAGGTGCTGCAGGACGGTTTTGGTTTCCTGCGCTCTGCCAATGCCAATTATCTGCCGGGTCCGGATGATATCTATATTTCGCCGTCGCAGATCCGGCGGTTCTCGCTGAAGACCGGCGATACCGTCGAAGGCCCGATCCGCAGCCCGAAAGAAGGCGAGCGTTATTTTGCGCTGCTCAAGGTTAACACGATCAATTTCGACGACCCGGAAAAAATCCGCCACAAGATCCATTTCGACAATCTGACGCCGCTTTATCCGACGTCGCGGCTGAAGATGGAAATGGAGGTTCCGACTTCGAAGGACATTTCGGCGCGCGTCATCGACCTGGTGGCGCCGCTCGGCAAGGGCCAGCGTGCCCTGATCGTGGCGCAGCCGCGCACCGGCAAAACGGTGCTGCTGCAGAACATCGCCCACTCGATCACCACCAACCATCCGGAATGCTATCTGATCGTGCTTTTGATCGACGAGCGGCCGGAGGAGGTCACCGACATGCAGCGCTCGGTGAAGGGCGAGGTCGTCTCCTCGACCTTCGACGAGCCGGCGGTGCGGCACGTTCAAGTCGCCGAAATGGTCATCGAAAAGGCCAAGCGCCTGGTCGAGCACGGCCGTGACGTCGTCATCCTGCTGGACTCGATCACCCGCCTCGGCCGCGCCTACAACACCGTGGTGCCGTCATCCGGCAAGGTGCTGACCGGTGGTGTCGACGCCAACGCGCTGCAACGGCCGAAGCGCTTCTTCGGTGCTGCCCGCAATATCGAGGAAGGCGGCTCGCTGACCATCATCGCGACGGCGCTGATCGACACCGGCAGCCGCATGGACGAGGTCATCTTCGAAGAGTTCAAGGGCACCGGCAATTCGGAAATCGTGCTCGACCGCAAGGTGGCGGACAAGCGCATTTACCCGGCCATGGACATCCTCAAATCCGGCACCCGCAAGGAGGACCTGCTGGTCGCGCGCCAGGACCTGCAGAAGATCTTCGTGCTGCGCCGCATCCTGGCGCCGATGGGAACGACCGACGCCATCGAGTTCCTGATCGACAAGCTGAAGCAGACCAAGACGAATGCCGACTTCTTCGATTCGATGAATACGTAAGGGCTGGTGGGGCGCCAGGAATAGGCATCCAACGTATTGGAGATGACCAATCGTCGATGCCGGCTCCGCCCTTCATTGCCCTGCCGGGCGTTTCTCCCCGTAAACGGGGAGAAAGAAGCTGGCCGCAACCCTGGCATCCGCTGAAGATTGGCGAAATCGTCGATGAGAGTGTCCCTCTCCTACAGGGAGAGGATGTCGGCAGGCAGGTGAGGGGCAGCGCAAACATCCGGGGCGATTGCCCCGCGTCTCTGGCGCCCTTACCTATCCGCGCCGCAACCGCCGTTCGAGCTCCTCAGCGTCCGTTATCACCGGCAGGCAGACCTGCCCCGTGCACAACCAGGCGCCGGGCTTACCGGTTGGCGGCAGAACGCCACCTGGGAGCATTGGCAGGTTTGTCGCCGCGCCGACCGGTACGACTATGTCGACACGGCGCGGATCCGGGTTTCGATTCGTTACCGGAACGAGCTGCGGTTTGGGCAGGTTGTCCACGATCACCAGTTTCAGCGGCTCGAGCGCCAGGGCACAGGCATTGACGATTCCCGCCTGGCCGTAAGGCTGATGCTCCGCCCGCCCGGCTGCGTGCTCGGCGACTGTCCAGGCTTTTTCCCAGAGATCGAGATCGCCGGAAAGCGAGGACAATCGGACCATGGCTTCGATGATCTGGCCGGTGGCTGAGGGAATGGCTTCGTCGACATCGCCCCTGATGCGGATCGGCACATCCGTGCTGTCCGATGCGGTCAGATAATAGCCGGTCTTGTCGCTGTCCTGATGCCAGAGGTCGAGCTGTTCGAGGAATTGACTGGCCCGATGGGCATAGCTGGAACGGCCGGTCGCCTCGAATAACGAGACCGCCGCATTGGCCATGGCGGCATAGTCGCTCGACAGAGCCGGAAACAGCTTCTTTGCGCCGAGCATCGAATGCGGCAGGCGGCTGTCACGTCCGGCACCCGCAATGGCGGCAAAGGCCGCTTCCGCCGCTTCGATCCAGTCGGCACGGCCAAGCGACCGTCCCGCCTCGGCAAGGGCTGCAATCATCAGGCCGTTCCAATCGGTCAAGGCCTTGCCGTCACGTCCCGGCCGGATACGCTGTTCTCTTGCCGCCAGCAATTTTTCCCTCAGCGGAACGAGCTGCTCGCGGTGAGCCACGCTTTGGGGCTGCTGGGTTTCGGTCTGGTGGATGATCGGCTTGCCCTCCCAACCATGCGGGCTGGAAAGCGGGAAGTGGTTGAAAAACAAAGAGGATTCGTCGCCGAGAGCGGCTTCTATCTCATCCCTGGTCCAGGTGTAGAAGAGCCCCTCCTCGCCTTGGCTGTCGGCATCGAGGCTGGCGGCGAATGCACCGCTCTCGACGCGCATTTCGCGCAACAGCCAGGTGACGGTCTCTTCGATTCGCAACCGGAACAATTCATTGTCGGTCGCCGCATAGGCCCAATTGCACAGGCGGACGAGCTGGGCATTGTCGTAGAGCATCTTTTCGAAATGCGGCACCAGCCATTCGGCGTCGGTCGAGTAGCGGCTGAGGCCGCCGCCTATGTGGTCGTAGATGCCTCCGGCCAGCATCTTTTCGAGGCTGAGGAGGACGGCGTCGCGGTGCGATGCGGTGCCGTCGCGCAGCCAGGACAGCCAGAGGCTCTGCATGAACGGCGCGTTGGGGAATTTGGGCGCGCCGCGCAGGCCGCCCAAATCCCTGTCGATCATGCCGTCAATGCCGTTGGTGAGCTTCGTCAGCGTGTCGCGGTCGAGCACGGCCTTGCGATGTATGCTCGCCAGCCGCGCCTCGACATGCGCGGTCAAGCCATCGGCGCTTTGCCTAACGCCCTGTCTTTTCTCTCGCCACGCCTTGTCGACCGCCTCCAGCACCTGGACAAAGCCCGGGCGGCCGTAACGGGCTTCGCGTGGAAAATAGGTGCCACCCCAGAACGGCTTGCCATCCGGGGTCAGGAACATGGTCAGCGGCCAGCCGCCCTGCTCACCCATAGAGGATAGCGCCGCCATGTAGATCTGGTCGATGTCAGGGCGCTCCTCGCGGTCGACCTTGATATTGACGAACAGACGGTTCATGACGGCGGCGACGTCGTCGTTCTCGAAGCTCTCATGCGCCATGACGTGGCACCAGTGGCAAGCGGCGTAGCCGACAGAGAGCAGGATCGGACGCTCCAGCGCCTTTGCTTCGGCCAGAGCGGCGGGCGACCATGGCCGCCAGTACACCGGATTGCCGCTGTGCTGCTGCAAATAGGGACTGGCCTCTTCGGCAAGCAGGTTTTGTGCAGGCAATGTCACGGCGCAACTCGATGGGCGGATTGAACAGGCATAGCTAGGGCGCTTCGGCAGAGCGGGCAAATGATTTCAAAAGACTCCATCGTAGCGCTGTCGAGCGGGCGCCTGCCGGCCGGCATTGCAGTGATCCGGATTTCGGGGCCGCAGAGTCGATTCGCAATCGAAACGATCGCCGGGTCGATGGTGCCGAACCGCGTCGCCACCTATCGCAAGTTCCGGGCGCCGGACGGATCGGTGCTGGACAGCGGCCTCGTCGTGTTCTTTGCCGGTCCCGACAGCTTCACCGGCGAAGACATTGCCGAGTTCCATGTGCATGGCGGACGCGCCGTCGTCGGGAAGATGCTGGAGACGATGGCCGGCTTCGATGGCGTCCGGCATGCTGAGCCGGGCGAATTCACCCGCCGCGCTTTTCTCAACGGCAAGCTCGACCTGGTCGAAACCGAGGCGCTGGCAGATCTCATCAACGCCGAAACCGAGGCGCAACGGCGCTTTGCCGTGCACAACGCCGAAGGTGTGCAGAGTGAGCTCTATCTGGGCTGGCGGCGGCGGCTGATCCATGCCCGCGCGATGGTCGAGGCCGAGATCGATTTTGCCGATGAGGACGACGTGCCCGGTTCGGTCGCCGATACGGTGTGGTCGGATGTTCAGGCCATGATCGACGAAATCGAGCGCCATGTCGCCGGCTTTCGTGCCGCCGAAATCATCCGCGACGGGTTCGAAGTCGTCATCCTCGGCGCACCGAATGCCGGCAAGTCGAGCCTGTTCAACGCTTTGGCGCGGCGTGAGGCGGCGATCGTCACCGACGAGCCGGGAACGACGCGCGATCTGCTCGAAGTGGTGCTGGACCTTGAAGGGGTGCGGGTCAGGGTAACCGATACTGCCGGTCTGCGCGAGGCGCCTGGCAAGATCGAGGCCATCGGCATTGAGAAGGCCAAGGCCAAGGCGCATAGCGCCGACTTGTTGCTGGTCTTGGAGGACATGGTCACCCCCTTCGCAATCGGCGCGCCGCCGGCTGATATTCCGATATTGAGGGTCGGAACCAAGGTGGATTTGCTGGGAGACAAGTCACTCTCGCCTGCCGGGCAATATGACATCGCTATCTCAACGCGGGACGGCACAGGCGTGACGGAATTGCTGGGCGAGATCGGGCGTCGCGCCGCGGCGCAGATCGGCCAGGCCGGCGATGTCCTGCCGTCGCGCCTGCGGCATGTCGAGCTTCTTAACGAAACGAAGCGCTTCCTGCTGGCGGCCCTGACGGCGGACGAGCGCGGGCAGGAGCTGCGGGCCGAGGAACTGCGCCTGGCGGCGGACCGGCTCGGACGAATCGTCGGCGCCGTCGATGTCGAGGACATGCTCGACGTGATCTTCTCGCAGTTCTGTATCGGGAAATGACTCACGTGAAACATTGCAAGGCTGGCCGGCTTTGGATGATTCACGTGAAACGTTGAGCGTTGACGGCAGGAGGAGACCGGTCCCGTCAATCGAACTTTGCGATTGGAGCAGGCCGTCACGGCTTCGTCATCCCAGGGTCGTCGCGACGTCGCTTCGCTCCTGCTCCGCCCTGGGATGAGGAAGCGGGGGATGCTTTGGCCAATCTCGAAGGCTTCGCGATGCTCAGCTGAGGGAGCGATGAACTCTGGTTGCCATCCCGCCAAATCACGGTGCCACCGCACCGATTGCATTGTTTCACGTGAAACGATTCGTCGTGCGTCCTTGACAGCACCGGCTCTCGGGGACATGTGTCGACCACTTTTGAGTCTGGAACACTAAAATGACCGATCACTACGATGTGGTTGTGGTGGGCGGCGGCCATGCTGGTTGCGAGGCGGCCAGCGCTGCCGCGCGCGCCGGTGCGAACACGGCTTTGGTGACGCTGCGCTTCGACACGATCGGTGTGATGTCCTGCAATCCGGCGATCGGCGGCCTCGGCAAAGGCCACCTGGTTCGCGAAATCGACGCCATGGACGGACTGATGGGCCGCGTCGCCGATGCGGCCGGTATCCAGTTCCGTTTGCTCAACCGCCGCAAAGGGCCTGCCGTGCGCGGTCCTCGAACGCAAGCTGACAGAAAGCTCTACCGGCTCGCGATGCAGGCGGCAATTCGCCAGCAGGCCGGCCTCGATGTCATCGAAGGCGAGGTGCTGGACTTCGAAATCAACGACGGGCGCATCGCGGCGGTGCTGCTGGCGGATGGAGGCAGGCTCGCCTGCGGTGCCGCGGTGCTGACGACCGGCACCTTTCTGCGCGGGCTGATCCATATCGGCGAGAAGAAGATCGTCGCCGGCCGCATGAATGAGCAGGCGAGTATTGGCCTGTCGGCGACGATGAGCCGCGCCGGCTTCAAGCTCGGACGGCTGAAGACCGGCACACCGCCGCGGCTGGACGGCCGGACGATCGACTGGGCGTCGCTCGAGAGCCAGGCGGCGGACGAGGATCCCGTGCCGTTCTCGCTGCTCACCGACCGTATCGAAAACCCGCAGATCCATTGCGGGATTACGCGCACGACCAATGCCACGCATGAGCTGATTCGTGCCAATCTCGGCCGCTCGGCTATGTATTCCGGGTCAATCGCAGGTGTCGGGCCGCGTTATTGCCCGTCGATCGAAGACAAGATCGTCAAGTTCGGCGACCGCGAAGGCCACCAGATTTTTCTGGAGCCGGAAGGGCTGGACGACGACACGGTGTACCCGAACGGCATCTCGACCTCGCTGCCCGAGGACGTGCAGCTGGATATTCTGAAGACCATTCCGGGGCTGGAGCGGGCAACCATGCTGCAGCCGGGCTACGCCATCGAATATGACCATGTCGACCCACGCGAGCTTAAGCCAACGCTGGAGACAAAGCGGATCGCCGGTCTTTTCCTCGCCGGGCAGATCAACGGCACCACCGGCTACGAGGAGGCCGGCGCGCAAGGGCTGCTCGCCGGCCTCAACGCCGCGCGCAAGGCCTCGGCGAGCGATGAAATCGTGCTCAGCCGCACCGAAGCCTATATTGGGGTGATGGTCGACGACCTGACCAGCCGCGGCATTGCCGAACCCTACCGCATGTTCACCTCGCGCGCCGAGTTCCGGCTGTCGTTGCGGGCGGATAATGCCGACGAGCGGCTGACGCCTCTGGCCATGAGACTGGGGATCGCCTCGCCGGAGCGAATGCAGCGGTTCAACAATGTCGTGCAAGACCTTGAGAAAGCGCGACAGCTCGCCCTCAGCACCACGATGACTCCCAATGAGGCGGCGCGCCATGGCCTTGAGATCAACCGAGACGGGGTGCGGCGTTCGGCCTATGAGTTGCTGGCCTATCCCGGTGTCGACATCGCCTGGCTGGCGCGCATCGAACCTGCTTTTGGCGCGATCGACGCCAAAACGGCCGAACGTCTTGAAACGGAAGCGAAATATTCCGTCTATCTCGACCGCCAACAGGCGGACGTCACGCAGATCAGGCATGAGGAGAGCAGGCTTATACCCGAATCGCTCGACTTTGCCTCTGTTCCCGGCCTGTCCAATGAATTGAAGCAGAAGATGCTGGCACGCCAGCCACGCTCCATTGCCGATGCGCAACGCATGGAAGGCATGACGCCGGCGGCGCTGGCGATCATTGTCGCACATGTGCGCAACGCCGAGGCGGCCGCGCGAAGGGATGTTGCGTGAGCGCTGCGTCCTGGGCGAGCCTGCTAGAGGCAGCGGGCCCGGTTTCACGTGAAACATTCGATCGTCTGGTCGAGTTCGAGACCGTTTTCCAGAAATGGAATCGGCGGATCAACCTGGCCGCGCAATCGACGCAGGACGATGTCTGGCGCCGCCACATCCTCGACAGCGCGCAGCTGGCGCGAATCAAACCAGACGCGAAACGCTGGGTCGATCTGGGCTCCGGCGGCGGTTTTCCCGGCCTTGTGCTGGCCTTTCTGCTAGCTGAGCGCGAACGAGCCAGCATCGATCTGGTTGAAAGCAACCGGAAAAAAGCATCGTTCCTGCAAGCGGTCGTCGGACAGTTCAACCTGCCTGCCAAGGTCATCGCGCGCCGCATCGATGACAGCTACAGGCTTGTTTCGGCACCACAAATCGTCACGGCCAGGGCGTTGGCGTCGCTGCCGGCCTTGCTCGACTTGGCGGCGCCGTGGCTGACGAAGGGTTCGCGCGGCCTGTTTCACAAAGGCCGGGATTACCGCGCCGAAGTGGCAGAAAGCGCTCAACGATGGTCGTTCGATCTGGTAGAACATGCCAGTGTGACCGACGCGCAGGGCGTCATTCTCGAAGTGTCTGACTTGCGGCAGCACCCTGGCTTGTGACCGGCGACCCCCGAATGAATTTCTGGCATAAACCCATGATGAAGAACGGCCCCCGCATAATCACCGTCGCCAACCAGAAGGGCGGCGTTGGCAAGACGACGACCGCCATCAATCTGGCCACCGCGCTGGCCGCCATAGGCGAACAGGTGCTGATCGTCGATCTCGACCCGCAGGGCAACGCCAGCACCGGGCTTGGCATCGACCGGCGGGACCGCACCGTCTCGTCCTATGACGTGCTGACCGGCGAACTCGACCTCGAAGCGGCGGCAATTCCGACGGCGGTGCCCGGCCTGTCGATCGTGCCGTCGACGCTCGACCTGCTCGGCATCGAGATGGAGATCGCATCGGCGCCGGACCGGGTGCTGCGGCTGCGTAATGCGCTGCGGGCTTCGGCCGAGCGCTCGGCCAATTTCGGCTATGTGCTGATCGATTGCCCGCCCTCGCTCAATCTGCTGACGCTGAATTCGATGGCCGCGGCGGATTCGGTGCTGGTGCCGCTGCAGTGTGAATTCTTCGCGCTGGAGGGCCTGAGCCAGCTGCTGGAGACGGTGGAGCAGGTGCGCCGCTCGATCAACCCCGACCTGACGATCCAGGGCATCGTGCTGACCATGTTCGACGGGCGCAACAATCTCGCCAACCAGGTGGTGCAGGATGTACGGGCACATATGGGCGACAAGGTCTATGAAACCGTTATCCCGCGCAACGTCCGCGTTTCCGAGGCGCCGTCCTATGGCAAGCCGGCGATTCTCTACGACCTCAAATGCTCGGGCAGCCAGGCCTATCTGCAGCTTGCGTCGGAAGTGATCCGCCGCGAGCGCAAGTTGCGTGCTGCCTAACAGTTGTAAACAATAAAGCCGATTCGACACCGAAACGATCTGGACGGACGATGAACGAAGATCCTTCGAGAAAAAGACTGGGACGGGGACTGGCGGCATTAATCGGCGAAATCGATCGCCCGGCCGCACCGGAAAAGCCGGGCCTGGCAGCCGACGGCAAGGTGCCGATCGAGTTTCTCAGCCCAAATCCGAAAAACCCGCGCCGGCATTTTGGCGACGCCGACCTGACAGATCTCGCCCAGTCGATCCGTGAGCACGGCGTGGTGCAGCCGGTGGTGGCGCGGCCGTCGAAAACCCAACCGGGCCGCTACGAGATCATCGCCGGCGAGCGTCGTTGGCGTGCGGCGCAACGCGCCGGCCTGACCGAGATCCCGATCATCGTGCGCGACGTCAACGATCGCACGGCGCTCGAGCTGGCGATCATCGAAAACGTCCAGCGCACCGACCTCAACCCGGTCGAAGAGGCACTCGGCTACCAGCAGCTGATCGACGATCACGGCTACACCCAGGCCGATCTCGGCCAGGTGATCGGCAAGAGCCGCAGCCATGTCGCCAATACGCTGAGGCTGCTCAAGCTGCCCGACGTCATTCGCGACATGCTGGTCGATGGCGCCCTGTCGGCCGGCCACGCCCGCACCCTGGTGACGGCCGACGACCCGGCGGGGCTCGCCAAGCGGATCGTCGACGAAGGGCTTTCGGTGCGCCAGGCCGAAGCGCTGGCGCAGATGCCGGTCGGCACTCCGGCAGCTAAGCGACAGCCCGCAGCACCGCCGCAAAAGGATGCCGACACGCTGGCGCTGGAGAAGCTGATGACCAACACGATCGGTATGATCGTGACGATCGAGCACAACCAGCGCGGCGGCGTGATTAGCGTCGCCTACCGGACATTGGAGCAGCTCGATGAACTTTGCCGGCGGCTGAAGCGAGAGTAGGTAGGTTGCTAAAATGCCAAGGGCTTTTAGCCGGCAAATAAAGTTTGGGCTTAAGATCGGCAGTTCCGTCTTTTAATAGGAGAAGGGCCGCGCCGGTGATTGGCGAAATCGTCGAAGCGGTTAATCTCCCCCCTTGAGGGGGAGATGGCCGGCAGGCCAGAAGGGGTCGTCTCACATCAAGCGCCGGCGCCTTGCGGAAGCGAAGAAGATGTCGGCGTTCCACGCGCTGCGACCCCCTCTGTCGCCTTCGGCGACATCTCCCCCGTGACGGGGGAGATCAGTTGCGCTGCGCCAGCCTGTTGCTCTCCACGGCAATGCCGAGCAGTGCCTGCCGCGCCAGCGCTACCGACAAATCCGGTCGCCGGCGCGTCTGCAGGACAGCCGTCTGCAATCGGGTCAAAGCACGGCCAAGGGCCTCGCTGCTCCAGCGTTCGAGTGCTTTCTCGACCAGCTTTCGTCTGGAGAAGAAGACCGGCGGGCGCGCCGCGGCAACGACCGCCGCCGCATTGCGGCCGCCGGCGTCCATCAGGCCGCGCATGGCCTGAATCGTCTGCAACTGCCGCATCGCCGAGGACAGCACCAGAAAAGGCTGGCCGCCGGACTGGCAATGGCGGGTGAAGGCGGTGTCGAAGTCGGCGATCCTGCCTTCGAGCAGGGCGTCGACCGCCGCATCGAAGGACAGGCCGGAGACATCGCCAGACGTCGCCTTGACGTCGTCGAGGCCGATTTCGGTCTGGCCATGCGCATAAAGCACCAGCTTTTCGATCTCGCCGCGCGAGGCCAGCCGGTCGCCGCCGAGATTGCGGCGCAGCGCCTGCCGGGCCTCCAGCGTCATCGACATGCCGGCCTTGCGCAATTCGTCGTCGATGACCGTGTCGATGTCCCTGGTTTCGTCAGCATAGCACGGCAATGCCATGGCATTGTCCGCCGCTTCGACAACTGCGCGCAGGCCGACGCCCTTCTTCAGGTCGCCGGCTTCAATGAGTATGATCGCGTCCCGCGCGGGCTCGGCGGTCAGCGCCTTGATATCGTCGGCAAGCGCCTTCTGGGCGCCGGCATTGCGCACCCATAGCAGGCGCCGCTCCGAAAACATCGGCACGGTGCGCGCTTCGTCGAGCAGGCGGCCCTCGTCGCGATCGACTTCCGAACCGTCCAGCCTGACCACCGAGAACGGATCGTCGAGCGGCAGGCCGGTCTTGGCGGCGAAGGCCTTTGCGCGCTCGGCAACCAGCCCGCGATCGGGGCCGTAAAGCAGGACGATCGAGACGCGCGAATCCGGCCGCGCCAGCCATGAATCGACCTCGTATGCTTTCTTCTGTGCCATGGGTGCTGGTTAGCATGATGTGGCCTCGGGGTGAACGGAGGGTTGGCGGGATTGTTCCGAGACGCCGGAGGGGCAGAGGGGGGCGCAAAGGAAGGCCGGGCTCGCAAGACCTGGGTTCCTCGCCCTCGCGAAGCGGGGAGAGGTGGCCGCGAAGCGGCCCGAGAGGGGGGGTTCGTATGGGCGCGGGTGCCCCCGACCGGGGGGGGGGGGCCCGGCCCCCCACCCCCCCAGGGGGGGGGGGGGGGCCCCCGCGGGGGGGGAGCGCCC
>NZ_JAMYUP010000046.1:0-45727 GCF_040323155.1 Mesorhizobium sp. M0060 | reverse complement strand
GTCGAGCGCGATCTTGCCCTCCTGGGTAATGGCGTCGAGCACCACGTTGGGCGCACGGTCGCCCAGTTGAAGCGGTACCAAGTCACTACGCGCGGACATTTCCAACCTCCCACCCGGCTAGTCGAGAAAAGGCAGCACCACAAGCGCTTCCGGGTCGAGCCCGTGCTGGGCGCATATACCCTGCGCCAGGGAAAAGTAGCGTTCGGCCTCGGCCAGATTGTCGAGGTCGAGATTAAGCGTTGCAAGACCATCATAGCACGGAAACAGCAGTTGCGGTTCACCCGTTTCGCGGGCCACGTCCAGTGCTTCGTGGAACAAGCCAACCGCCAGTTCCGGACGGCCGTGGCACTGGTGGATCTGCCCAAGCACGATCAACGGCACCGGCAGGTGCTCGCGCTGGTCGAGCGCCCGGTCGATCTCGATGGCCTTCTCGGCAGCAGGCACGCCCTCCGTTGGACAGCGATCCGTGAAAGTACAACAAGCGACCGCCAGATTGGCGAGGAGGCGCGCCTGGAAACCCAAATCACCAATATGGCGCGCCACTTCAAGACCGCGCCGACAGACCTCCATCGCCTTTGCCGGATCGATGGTCGTGTAAAGCACGCCGAGATTGGTGTAGCCGCGGCAGGCCGCGCCCAGTAGACCGGCGGCTTCGGCCAATTCAATGCTACGCTCAACCTGACGCACGGCTTCACGGTTTCGCCCAAGGCGAGCCAGCGCAACAGCCTTGGTATTAAGTGCCTCGGCGGTCACAAGAGTGGCATCACACCCTACCTCGGAGACATTCTCCGTTGTCAGAGTGCGTACGCAATCCAGCGCCGCGTCTGCCCATTTTGCCGCGAGAGCGTGATCTCCGCTACGGAACGCCTGTCGGCCACGTTCTTGCCACAGATGCGCCTGCTCGATCGGGGCATCCGCTCCATCGAGGAGCGCTGCCGCTTCAGCATAGCGGGATTCTGCGTTGTCCCGCTTGCCAACGTCCCAGAGCAGCCGACCGATCTTACGCAAAACCCGCGCCGAAGCGACACGATTGGCTGACTCGCGGTATGCCTGCAACACCGTCTCGTAGTGGTGGTGCGCGATCTCGCGGCGGCCTACCGGGCCGCTCAAATCGGCAATGCGCTCTGCAATTGCCAGTTTGAGCGGTGTTTGCCCGATCGCGTCCAACGCAGTCAGTGCTCGCTCGTAGAAACGAAGGGCGTCGTCGTTGGCGTATATCATGCGAGCGCGATCGCCCGCCGCCTGCAGGTAATACGCGCCCTTCTCCCGCTCGGCGCTCTGTGCGAAATGATGACCGAGCACGGTCAAATCCTCGAGCCGTTCCGGCTTGTCGCCGCACAGTTGCTCCAAGGCAGCACCGACCCGCCCGTGGATGTCGGTCCGGCGTTGCAGGAGCAGATTCTGGTAGATCACGTCCTGCAGCAATGTTTGCGTAAAGCGGTAGCTTTGCGACGAGACCGAGCCTGATCCGGCAACTTCCTCGATGATTTCCGCATCGCAAAGCAGTTCGCAGCCGGCTTCTAGCCGGCCGGGGTCGGCTGTCACGGTTTTCAGAAGTGTGGCATCGAAGCGCGGGCCGATTACCGCGGCTTCCTGGGCCAACCGGCGCACCTCTTGGGGCAGCCGGTCGACGCGAGCAAGCAACATTGCCTGGATAGTGGCGGGAATGCCGGTTGCGACTTCGCCTGCCACAGTCCGCCATCGCTGGCCCTCGCGCATCAGTACACCGCGATCGATAAGGCCGCGAACGATCTCCTCTACAAAAAGGGGGTTGCCGCCCGCGCGCTCGAGGATCTGGTCAGGAAGCCTTCCTGCGGAGTTTACCCAGCTCTCGCCGAAAAGCGCCGCCAGCAGGCTGCGTCCGTCGTCACTGTTGAGCGGCGAAAGCCTGAGCGCTGTGTGACTGACCCGACTTGAGTCGAGCTGGTCGCTGTCCGGCGCCGGACGATGCGTGACCAGCAACATCAACCGCGTGCGTTCCAACCTGTCCATCACGAAACGTAGTGCCTCGAGCGACACGGCGTCGGCCCAGTGCAGGTCTTCGACGACAATCAGCAGCGGCGACAACGCAAGCCGCCGTTCGATGATTGTGCGGACTGCGTAGAGAATTTGCCGCCGCAGCTGCTCGGGCTCGACATGCTGCAAGGTGGCATCGGGGTCGCCAAGGCCAAGCACATGGTAGAGCAAAGGCATCAGCCGCTTCGCCTCCTCGCCCTGCAGGCCGAGATCGGTAAGCAAGCCTGCGAGCTTCCCCCGCATTTCGTCCCCATTGTCGTTTTGCATCATCCCGGCAGCGCTGCGCACCACTGCGCCCAAGGCGCCAAATGATTGTTCGCCCAGCGGTGAGCACGTGGCCTGCCGCACGGCGACGTTGCGAAAACGATCCTCGTCGCCGACGCGGGCGACGAACTCCTTCACCAGCCGCGATTTCCCGATACCGGCTTCTCCGACGAGGCGGACAAGTTGGGCCGAGCCGCCGCACGCCTGGTCAAGGCTCGCCAGCATTCTATGGAGCTCCGCACCACGACCTATTATCGGCGCGCTGAGGCCGAGCGCCTCGAGCCCACGCGCTGCACGCGGCGCCGCAAGCGGTGCATCCAGTCGATGGACGAGCACACTGCCAGCCTTGCCGCGAAGCACGACATCACCCAACGACTCGTAAGAGAAGGCATGCCGGGTCAGCCTGTGAGTGAGCTCGCCTACCAGCACCTCACCCGGTGCGGCCAGCGATTGCAGGCGTTGCGCCGTATTCACTGTGTCGCCGGTCACCGAATAGGATTTGGCGGTGCCGATGCCCAATCCGCCGGTGACGACCGGACCAGTGTTTATGCCGATGTGGAGTAACAGAGGCGAGCCGGAGTGGGGGGCGCTTTCGCCGAGCCGCGCCGTCCGGGCGATCATGTCGAGAGCGGCGCGAAGCGCACGTTCCGGATCGTCCTCATGCGCGACCGGCGCACCGAACAAAGCGAGCAGTGCATCGCCGATGAATTTGTCGACGAAACCACCAAAGTTTCGCACGGCCGCCGTCAATTCCTTGAACAGTTCGTTCTGCAGCGCTTGCGTGACCTCGGGGTCGAGCTGCTCGCTGAGTGTCGTGAAGCCGCAAAGGTCGGCGAACAGGACCGTTACCGTCCGGCGATCGGCGTCTGAGACGGGATGCAGCCCTTCTTCACTTTCGATGTTCGGAAGCAGCGACGGAGTTCGAGAAGGCGGCACAATGGTCCGGCTTGGTGTCGGAGCAGGCCGTTCGACGACTTTTGCGGGCGCACCGACGCTTGCCCCACATTTCGGACAGAACTCGAAATCAGGTGCGCAGGGGTAGCCGCAACTGGCGCATGGCACGGGCTGGCGCCTGCCACACTTCGGACAGAAGGCGTAACCGCCCTCAACCTCGAAACCGCAGCCCGAGCAGTCCATCGAACAAGACCTCACTAGAGGCCGTAACGGCGTGATCTCGCCACGCACTTCACGGCCAGGCTATTCACAAGGATGCACCGATAGCCGTCGAACGGCAAGCGGCAGCGCAAATGGGCATCGAGCGATCCGTGTGGGTCCGGTGGCAGAGCGCTGCCGATTCAAGCGGCTGCGTGGCCGTCGTTTGCGAAAGTTCCCTCTTACCCTCCGTCTTCCTGCTATCGTGGAGATGAGGAGACGGACAGATGAGCGAGAATCGTAAGCTAGCTGCAATCCTGGCTGCGGATGTGGTCGGATACAGCCGGCTCGCGAGCGCGGACGAAGATCGTACTTTGGCGAGGTTGCGGGCACTGCGCAGCGACCTGATCGATCCGATCATCGCAGTGCACCACGGGCGGGTGATCAAGCGCACCGGGGATGGGGCGCTGGTTGAGTTCCGCAGTGTGGTGGATGCCGTGCGCTGCGCCGTTGAGGTTCAGAATGGTATGGTTGAGCGCAATGCCGGCGTGCCGCAACACCGCCGCATCGAGTTCAGGATCGGCATCCATCTGGGGGATGTGGTCGAAGAAAGCGACGGCGACCTGATGGGCGACGGCGTCAACATCGCCTCGCGTTTGGAGGGCGTCGCGGCGCCCGGCGCCATCTGCCTGTCCGAGGATGCCTATCGCCAGGTCAAGGCGAGGCTCGACCTCTCGGTCAGCGATCTCGGCAGCACGCAGCTCAAGAACATCGCCGAGCCGATCCGGGTCTATTCGCTGCAAGTCGGTAGCGCCGGGACCAAGCCGGCCGCGAGCTCGGAAACCGCGACGAGCCGGCCGGCGACGGCAGCGCCGCCGAAGCTGTCGATCGCCGTCCTGCCGTTCG
This sequence comes from Mesorhizobium sp. M0060, assembly GCF_040323155.1. Taxonomy (NCBI): domain Bacteria; kingdom Pseudomonadati; phylum Pseudomonadota; class Alphaproteobacteria; order Hyphomicrobiales; family Phyllobacteriaceae; genus Mesorhizobium; species Mesorhizobium sp. M0060. The sequence goes on along the minus strand of NZ_JAMYUP010000046.1, from coordinate 41,449 downwards.
CCAACATGAGCGGTGACGCCGAACAGGACTACTTCGCCGACGGCATCTCTGAAGACATCATCACGGCGCTATCCAAACTGTCGCAGCTCTTCGTCATCGCACGCAATTCGTCGTTCACCTTCAAGGGCCAGAACGTGCATGTGCAGGAGGTGGGCACGAAGCTCGGCGTGCGGCATGTACTTGAGGGCAGCGTACGCAAGTCGGGGAACAGGGCGCGCATCACCGCGCAGCTCATCGATGCAACCTCGGGCGGCCATCTTTGGGCGGAGCGGTTCGATCGCGACCTGACCGACATATTCGCCGTGCAGGACGACGTGACGCAGCAGATCGTCGGTGCGCTGGCGCTCAATCTGACTGAGGGTGACCGTCAGCGGCTGGCGCCCGAGCACCCGCGCAGCACGGAGGCGTATGACTGTTTCCTGCGGGGCCGGGAGCTGTGGCACCGGCTGATGAAGGAGACGAACGTCGCAGCCCGCGACCTCTTGCAACGTGCCATCGAACTGGACCCGAAATTTGCCTCTGCCCACGCTTTCCTCGCCCTCACGCACGGACTCGATTACCTGAACAGGTGGAGTGCGTCGCCGCCGGAATCGATGGCGCAAGCGGAAGAGGCCGCAACGCGAGCGGTAACGCTGGATGGCAGCGATCCCTGGGCGCACTGGGCGCTGGTTATGGCCAAGCTGTACACACGACGGCACGATGGGGCCATCAACGAGGCCGAGCGCGCGATAGTCCTCAATCCGAACTTCGCCGAAGGGCACGTCATCCTCGGCGAGGCGCTGTACTATTCGGGCAGATCCGAGGAAGCCCTCGAGAGTTTCGCCCGGGGGAAGACCTTGAATCCATACTTTCCGGATGTGCTTCTGCACTTCCAGGCTTTGGCCTCGTTTCAACTAGGAAGGTACGAAGAGGCCGTTGACCTCTTGATGCAACGGCTGGCTCGCAACGCTGTCACCGACGTCTCGCGCGCGCTTCTGGCCGCCAGCTACGGCCATCTGGGCCGTTTCGCCGAGGCCCGCGCGGCATGGCAGGAGGTGCTTCGCGTCAATCCCGACTATTCGTTGGAATACCGTCGCAAAGTCTTGCCCTACAAGAACCCTGCCGATTTCGAACTCGTGGTGGACGGGCTCCGCAAGGCCGGTGTCGTGCAATGACAGGTGGGGCCATGTCAGGTTAGATAGATCGCGTCGCTTGCGGTTGCGCACTAGAAAATCAACCTGGAATAAGGCCTGAAGTGAGGCTCAGGTCGCCTTGATCTCTGTCTGGCCGATCTTGCGCCATCGGGCGTTTTCGCGAACCAGCTTCAGGTCGTCGGTCGTCTCGGCAAGTGTCCGCAATCGGTATTGCCGGAGCAGGTCCGGGAAGAGCGCCCCTTCCGGCAGGCCGGCAAGCTGCTCGCGAACCGAGATCTTTTCATCGATGACCCGCATGCCCCAGGCATTTTCCCGAACCTGCAGCTCCGCAGCCAGATCGCGCTCTTCCGGCGCGTTCTCGTCCAGCACAGCCAACAGGATCGAGTGGAAAAGCGCTACATAGCCAATCTGTCTCAGGCCGCCCACAACCCGCACGCGCGGCAATATAGCAAGGACGAGGAACATCAGGAACAAGTTCGGCAGCAGCACGCCGTCCAGCAGCGCCTGCTTGAGATGCGGCCGCTCGAACGGGATGGAAAGACCATGCGGCCTGTCAGGCTCGATCAGGTGCCCGTTCTCGAGGACGAGCTTGCGCACGCGCTCCTCGCGGATGCCCCAGAAATGGGCCGTGGCATTGGGCAGGAATCTGCCAAATGGGCTCGATGCGGCCTCTTGCAAGGCACGTTCGAGACGCTGGCGCCTTGTGGGCTCAATGAGCAGCCTGGAAAGAAGGCTGCCGTCATATTCTAGATGCCGCGCCATGGCAGCCGCGGCGAGCCGATCATCGATGAAAACCGGCAGGGCCATGCCGGAACGATCCCAATTGGCGACCAGATCCTCGTTGAGGGCTGTCAGCGCATCGGCGGCGGTTCCAAACACCTTGTCCTGGCTGGCAAGCAGTGTGCCCAGCCAGCGGCTGGCATCCGTTTCATCGCCCACCGCTTCGAGCGCGCGCTTGTTGAGGGCGACGGGACCGGCCACGCAGGCGCTTTTGCGGCACAGTTTGTGCCGCCCCATGCCAAACAGGTTGACCTTGTCGTCGCCGACATCTAGCCATCCCGGCCCCTCCCGGCCAATTGTCTCCATGGTCATCGTCGTTCCCATGAAGCCGAAGAAGGCCGACAGCCCGTTTTCGACCGCGCCGAGCCAGGCAAGCAGGAGGGCATCGAAGGTGATCCGGTCCATCAGAAGCAGGCAGTGCAGGCCGGACTGAATCACCGGTCTGTGCTCGAACTCTTCGAGGGCCTTGCCGATCTCTTCAGGCTGCATGATCACACCAAGGCGCTGATGCAGGACTTCGCGCAGGATCGAGCGGGCAGCGATCGCCGGGCCCGATGCAGGCCTTGCCACCGGCCGCCACAGATGGCGGGCGTAATCGGAAACCGGTGCATTCCAGTTCTGCTCGATGTCACGCGCGACTTCCGGGCAGAGCAGCGACAGCACAGCCAGAATTTCCGCCGGAGGCGTAGGGGTTGGATCAAAGACGGCGGTCATTGGTCCCGTCTAGCCGCTTGCGGTTCAAACGCCAAGGGAGACCAGATTTGCTGGATGCGGCCGGCCCACACATAGATCGTCAATGGTGAGACGAAATTGGCCGCATCCTACGGAGTTCTCCATGAGCAATCACCTGTTCGCCGACTCGGCACGAATTGTTAGATCGGCTAAACAGTTAAGGCCAAACAGCGTATCTCAGAACCGCAGCCGGGCCATGCTCAGGAGGTCGTGGTACTGCCCGTCGGTAAAACCGGCCTTCACATGCCGACCTTCGACCTCGAAGCCGTGGCTTGTGTAGAGACGGACGGCCGGTTCGTTGTCGGCATAGACGGTCAATTCGACCCGCTTCAGGGCGCGCCAGTTGTCGGCCACGTCAAGCAGCGCGCCAAGTATGGCAGAGCCGATGCCCTTGCCGACAAAGGCATCGTCAAGGCCGATATTGATCTCGCCGATATGCGAACGGCGTGGCGAACCCTGCACGACCAGGCTGCCATGGCCGACGACCCTGCCGTCCAACTCGGCAACGATCCAGGTGGTTTCCTGGCCGGACTTGGCGATGCGCCGCTCCACCTGCTCCACCATCTCGAAGGGCATCCTGAGCGTGCCCCAGCGGAAGCCCGGCATGTTGAAGATAGCGCAAAGCGCCTCCGCATCGCTTGGCCGGACGGACCGGAGCTGCGGCTGGATTTTCTCGGAGGATGGCGAGGTCGTGCTGGTCATGGCGTTCCCGGCGAAGGCAATCGGCCCGGCACGATGCACCGGACGTCACCTGAAAATCCAGCCGTCTCTGCAACCTATGATGCCGATTGCGAGCTAAAATACCAGGAGGCGGCGTAGAGTTTGAAGACGCCGCTGATGCCGATCCAGCCGAAAAGGGCGAGCCAGCACAATGTCCCGGTCGCCGTCCAGTCGATCCGGTGCACCGCAGCATCGGTGATGACGAGGCCAAGGATGGCAAGCAGGCCAATCAGAAACTGCGCCAAGCCGAGCACCAGCAGTTCCTCGCGCGGCGCGTTTCTCCAGACGAGATATATGCCGCCCGCACCAGCGAGGAAGATGGCGCTGTAGACCTGAGCGTGGAAGGCATCGACCGGCCATGGCCAGATGCTGCTGAACGTCAAGGGAAACAGCAACAGGCCGACGCCATAGAGTCCAAGGATCGCCGATTCCACCGGCATGTAGCCACGCCATGCGGGGTTTAAGGTCACGCCTTTTGCAGAAGGACGGGCCCTGGCCCGCCACAGGAACAGCCCGGATACCGCGACCGAAGCAAGATAGACCAAAAACCAGAGCCAGGGCGCTTTGCGCTCGAAGTTGAAATAGCCGAGATTGATGAACGAAGCCACCGACACGATGACGGTGAAGATGAAGGCCATGACGAGCACGAGCCTGCCGGGCGACCAGCGATTCCAGACCAGCAGCGCCGCCATCACGACCATTTCGGCGGTGTAGAAGCCGCCGAGGAAGCGGGCATTGAACGGCGTGACGGCCCAAGGCCAGCCCGGCTTGACCAGCGCAGGCGCGAAAAACAGGCCGGCGCCTACGATCAGGACGATGATGACCACCATAGAGAAAAGGCGCAGGGCCGCGGGAAATGGCGGGTTGTTGGATGTTGGCATGGGAGAAAGTCCCAAAGATGAATGCCCCATGGACCATCATAGTGCCGCTTGCGGCCTGTGAAAATCCGCCGAATGGAAATTGAACTGTCACCAGGCCCATCTATTCGAATGGCCGTACGGTCCGTTTCGAAGTAAGATGGAGCACTCGGACCAAAGACCGGTCCGGTCAACACGCCTCGGGGATGCATTTTCCGGAGCCTGCACGATGAACGAAGCTCAGGATCTGTTCTCGCTTCTGCGGCAATCGACCGATGTCGATCCACAGGCAATCGACGCGATCAAGCGAACCATCGCGGAGGGCAAGGACCGCGAACTTTGCCGCATCAATGCGCCAGCCTTCGCCAGCAAGCATGGCCTCGACGAGGAACGCGCCATAAGCGCCTTTCTCCACGCGGCGCGGGTGGGCATCTTCGACATTTCTTGGAATGTTCTGTGCCCCGGCTGTGGCGGCGTGCTCGACACCAACGCCACGCTGAAAACCCTGCAGAAGGATGAATACACCTGCGCACTGTGCTCCGAGGGCTATTCGCCGACCCTCGACGAGATGGTCGAGGTGACATTCACCGTCAGTCCCCGCGTGCGCAGGATTGCCGCCCACAATCCACACGAACTGCCGTTGGTTGAATATTTCCGCCAGATCTACTGGGCGTCCGGCGTCGATCTGCCGGAAGACGATTTCGCGAAAAAGATGGAAGCGTTCTCGCTGGAGGATATCGAGCTTGCGCCCGGTGAAAGGGCGGTTCTGCCCATACAGCTTCCGTCCGAATTCATCATCGTCTTCGAGCCGGTCACCCATTCAGCGCAGTTCATCGACGGGAAGGGCGAACCAACAAAGGAGCGCCGAAGCCTCTCTTTGGTCTTCGACCGCGACCATGTCCAGAGCCAGACGCTGGAGATGCAACCCGGCCCGATGCGCATTTCGCTGGAAAACAGGACCGACACCCGCGTGCTGCCGACGGTCTTCATCGCCGGCCAGGCATTGCATGATTTGCTGGGCAAACGCCGGCCCTTCCTGACCGCCAAGCGCCTGCTCACCAACCAGACGTTCCGCGATCTCTATCGCACGGATACGCTCGACATCAACCAGCGCCTGAAGATCACCAGCCTGACCTTCCTGTTCACCGACCTGCGCGGATCGACCGCGCTTTACGAGCGGGTGGGCGACCTTTCAGCCTTCGATCTCGTGCGCGAGCATTTCCAAGTTCTGCACGAGATCGTCGCGGCGGAGGCAGGCGCGGTGGTGAAGACGATCGGTGATGCGGTGATGGCGACCTTCGCGACGCCTGATCGTGCGATGGCTGCGGCCCTCAGGATGCGCGATGCCATGCGTGCGCTCAACGACAAGAGCGGGCGCGAGGATCTGCTGCTCAAGATCGGAGTCCATGCCGGCCCCTGCATCGCCGTGTCTATGAACGAGCGACAGGACTATTTCGGCCAGACGGTCAACATTGCTTCGCGGGTCCAGAACCTTGCCAACGCACAGGCGATCTTCGCCACTCGGGCGGTGGTCGACGACAATCTCACCGCCGATCTCTTGCACAGGAACGCTCTGACGCCCGTGCCCCACGAGGTCTCGCTGCGCGGCATTGACCGGGAGATAGCAGTATATACGATCCCTTGAAGACTTGGACCCTGGAGACTTGGGCGCGTCCCGCGCCCCTCACACGCGCCTATAGATAAAATAACGATCGGCGGGCACCGAAGGCGGCGGCGGGAGGCGTTGCAACTGCGGGTGATCGAGCGGCGTGCCGCTGACAGCGATGCCGCCGACGCGAAGCAGGCGCGCGGTCAGATCGGGAAGCCAGGTAGACGTCACCGCATCGCGATCTTCATAGCCGGTGCCGATGTCGGCATGAACAAGAGCGGCCTCGATGCCAATGAACCTGCTCGCCGTCTCGCGTATTTCGCCGAGCACGAGGTTTTCAGCTTCAGGAATTGAGCTGGCGTGTGCGGCAAGTGCGCGGTCGAACGCTACGATCCGGCGTCCGGGCAGGCGCTCGCGCAGATGGTGGAACGTCCGGCCATTGCCGAGGCCGAGCTCGAGCACGGGCCCCTCCATCTTCGCCACCTCGGCGCAGACATGATCGAGTATGTCGCGCTGTGCGGTCATCCTCCGGATGAAACTGTCGAGGCGACTCATGTGCGATTGTATGTCCTGAACCAGTCCACGGACTCAACTGCCCCGACCAGAGCGTTTCGCGACGAGTCTGCCGCGTGTAGAGGCGAACGATGAACACTGCAACAAGCAAACAGGCTGCCGACAAGGATCATACCGGGTAGAGTCGGCGGCGCTGCGCGCGGCGGAATAGCGATGTCACTTGTACGGGTCCGCGGCGTCCCGCAACCCGTCGCCGAGGAAGTTGAACGCCAAGATGACGAGAACGACGGGGAGCATCGGCAAAAGCAGCCATGGATAGAACGCGATCACGCTGACGCTGCGCGCCTCGGTGAGCAGGATGCCCCAGCTGGTTATCGGCGCCCTCAGGCCGAGCCCGAGGAAGCTCAGCGCCGTCTCGCCCAGGATCATGCCGGGTATGGAGATCGTCGCCGTCGCGATCAGATGCGACATGAAGCCGGGAATGAGATGCCGCCCGATGATGCGGCTGCTTCTGGCGCCCATCAACTGCGCGGCCAGAACGTAATCCTCCTCGCGCAAGGCTAGAAGCTTTGAACGCACGGCCCGCGCCAGTCCGGTCCAGTCGAGCAGCCCGAGGATGACGGTGATGCCGAAATAGATCAGGATCGGACTCCAGGTTATCGGCATGATCGCCGCCAGAGCCAGCCATAGCGGAATGCTGGGGATCGATTGCAGAACTTCGATTATCCGTTGAACGATCAGGTCGAAGATACCGCCGTGATAGCCGGCCAGTCCGCCGATGACAATGCCGAGCAGGAAGCTGAAACTGATGCCGACGAGGCCGATTGTCAGTGAAATGCGTGCGCCATAGATGATGCGCGAGAGCACATCGCGCCCCAGCCTGTCAGTGCCGGCTAGAAAGAGCTGGCCGTTTTCGGCGGGGCAGACAAAATGCCTGTCACCTTCGATCAGGCCCCAGAACCGGTAACTGTCGCCCTTGCAGAAGAAACGGATCCGCTGAACATCATCCTGTCTCTCGATGTAGTTCCGCTTGAGCGTGTCCATATCCAGCCTCATCTGGCGGCCATAGACGAACGGCCCGACGAACTGGCCGTTGTGGAACAGGTGCACCCGCTGCGGCGGCGAATAGATGTAGTCCATGTTGCGCGTGTGCAGATCGTAGGGCGCCAGGAACTCGCAGATCAGTATCCCGAAATAAAGCGCTGCCAGGAATATGCCGGATACAACGGCAAGCCGGTGCCGACGGAATTTCCACCACATCAGCCGCAACTGCGACGCTTGAAAAACCTTCGACTGCTCCGGCGTCATCGCCTCGACCGACTGCAGGTCAAAGGGCTCGATGGAAACGTAATGTTGCAGTGGGGCACCCGGAGCGGGCAGCGGCGATTGCGTGTTCATTTGGTGCTGCCGCCTTGCAAACGAATTCGCGGATCAAGTAGCGCCAGCGCCAGGTCGGAAATCAGGACGCCGATGACCGTCAGGAAGGCGAGGAACATCAGGAACGACCCTGCCAGATACATGTCCTGGCTTTGCAGCGCCTTGATCAGCATCGGCCCGGTCGTTTCCAAAGACAGCACGATCGCCGTGATTTCGGCGCCGGAGATTATGGCCGGCAGGATAGAGCCGATGTCTGAAATGAAGAAATTGAGCGCCATACGCAGCGGATATTTGACCAGCGCCCTGAAGGGATGAAGGCCTTTGGCGCGCGCGGTCACGACATATTGCTTATGTAGCTCATCGAGCAGATTGGCGCGCAGCCGCCGGATCATGCTTGCCGTGCCCCCGGTGCCGATGATCAAGACCGGGATCCAGAGATGGGCGAGGATCGACTTCGCCTTGGCCCAGCTCATCGGCTCGCCGAGATATTGCTGGTCCATGAGATGGCCGATGGACGTGCCGAACCAGATGTTGGCGAAATACATCAGGATCAGCGCCAGCATGAAGTTCGGAATGGCAAGGCCGAGAAGGCCGAAGAAAGTCAGGCCGTAGTCGCCCCAGCTGTATTGATGCGTGGCGGAGTACATGCCGATCGGAAAGGCGATGAGCCAGGTAAAGATGATCGTGACGAAGGAAACCAGCACGGTCAGCCACATTCGGTCTCCGACGACGTCGCGAACCGGCAGCTCATATTCGAAGGAATAGCCGAAATCGCCGTGCAGCATCCCGCCGACCCAGTAGAAGTAGCGAATGACCGGTGGCTGGTCGAAACCATATTCCTTGCGCATCATCTCGATGCGATCGGAATCCACCGCTTCGCCCTGAGCCCGAAGCTCGGCAACATAGCTGTCGAAATAGTCGCCTGGTGGAAGTTCGATGATCGTGAACACCAGTGCCGATATGACCAGCAGCGTTGGAACCATCACGGCGATGCGCCAGACAAAATATCGAAGCACGCTCAGGACTCTCCAAGCCAGAATGTATCCGGCATGTAGACACCGAAATAGGCGGTCGGGTCGTAGCCGTAGAGCGCCTTGTCAGGCAGATTGCGCAGCCGCGAGGATGCCAGAATCGGCTGATGCGTTCCGTTCACCGTGCCGATCGAAAACACCTGATCGGTATAGATCGACAGCATTGAATTCCAGATTTCGGCGCGCTCCGTGGCTTCGGTCGATGCGTTCCAGCGCTTGAGCAAAGCCATCAACTCGACCACAGGCGGAAGATCGGGCGCTTCACCGACCTTGCCACGGGACAAGTAGTGAGCACCCCAGAGCGGCCATTGCAGCTGGTCGTCGACGGTGGGGGCCAGTTGGTACGGGTTCATGTCGGCGGTCGGCACACCATTGTCGATGCCCGACCACATCGACATCATGATCTGGCCACCAAGCGCGCGGCTGCGGAAGATGTCGCGCTGCGAAGTCCGGATGAACAGGGCGATGCCGATCTTGCGCCAGTGATCGGTGATGAGCTCGAGCGCGTCGGTTTCCAACGTGCTTTCGCCGGCCGTTTCCACTACCAGCTGCGCCGAGCGTCCGTCGGGAAGTATCCGCAGGCCGTCATCGTCACGCGCCTGAAGCCCGACCTCGTCGAGCAGGGCATTGGCCTGGTCGGGATCATGGGCGACCCAGGCTTTCGCGAATTCCGGCCGGTAGAGCGGGCTCTCAGGCAGGACCGTATCGGCACTTTCCTGCGCTAATCCGTAGAACACAGCCAAATTGATCTCGCGCCTGTCCACAGCGAGCGAAAGTGCGCGGCGCACCCGCACGTCACGAAAAAGGCCACGCCACACCTGGTCGGCACAATTCAGATTGGGCAGCAGCGCCAGCCGCGAACCCTGTGTGCGTTTCCAGAGATGCATCTTCACCGGGTAGCGCTTCTCCGTATCCTTCAGGAAGGAGTAATCGCTGAAGTCAATTCCCATGGCTTGCAGGTCGCTCTCGCCCGCACCGGTCTTGGCGGAAATGATCGCCGACGAGCTGACATTCATGACAATCCGGTCAACATAGGGCAGTTGCCGGCCATTCTCGTCTATTCGATGAAAGAACGGGTTCCGCTCGAAGACGAACTGCTCAGCCGGCGGCTTGGTCCGGTTCTGCCAGGGATCGAGCGTCGGCAGTTCCGGGTTCTCCGGGCGATACTGCCGCGACATGCGGATATGCAAGAGCGTCCATTTCTGGGCCCGGTTCTCCTTCATTAGGCCGGCGAGCCGGAATGGATCCTGGTATTTCTTGTGGAACTGCTTGAGATAGGCGGCTGGCAGAACAAGCGATAGGGGCGAAGCAGCGGCGAGCTTGGGCAGGAAGTCGGGATTGGGCGCATCCCAACTATAGCGGACCGTCAACGGATCGACGATCTCGAAGCGTGGCGGCTTGCCGTCCGCCAGCAGGGCCGGGGCGAGCCCGCCTTGCGAAAGCTCATCGTTCAGCCAGACATCTTCCCAGCAATAGCGAAAATCCTCCGACGTCAGCAGGCTACCGTCAGACCATTTATGTCCTTCTCGTATCTTGAAAGTGAATACACGATCATCCGCTACATCGAAACTTTCGAGAATGTCGGCTTGCAGGTTAAGGTTTTCGTCATAGCCGACCAGGCGAGCGTACCCGTAGATCGTCATCATCCGGATATCTTTCTGGCTGCCGATGATCGTGCGCAGCGTGCCGCCATATTGGCCGGGCTGCCGGCCCATCGCAGCGAGATTCAACGCGCGCGGGCGCTTGGGCAGGCGTTCGGCGAGTGCCGGCAGCGCTCTGGCCTTCAGCTGCGGCTCAAGAAATTCCGGCTCCAAATCGCCGGCCTGCAACGTGCCCGGCAGAAATGCCGAAGCCATGAGTCCAAGGACGGTGCGCCGGCTGATCAATGGCGTAGCTCGCTGACATCGGCCGAACGTCGGGCCAGCACGAGGTGGCCGCCGCCAAGATCGAGCGGCGACAGCATATCCTCGTCGCCCTCGTCGCGGAATTGCGGCCCCCATGCGCTGGTGTCGGAAGCGCCGCTGAGTTTCAGCGTCTTGAAATCCATCGGCCTGTCGAGATCGGGGAAAGGTACTGCGGCGACCAGTGAGCGCGTGTAGGGGTGGATAGGTTTCCTAAGCAGAATTTCGCGCGGCGCGAGCTCGACGATACGCCCGCCGCACATCACCGCGATGCGGTCTGCCATGTAGTCCACCACCGCCAGGTTGTGGGATATGAACAGGTAGGTCAGGCCCAGTTCCTTCTGCAGGTCCTTCAGAAGGTTCAGGATCTGCGCCTGGACAGAGACGTCGAGTGCCGAAACCGGCTCGTCGCAGATCAGGAGTTCAGGCCCCAGCGCCAACGCGCGCGCGATGCCTATACGCTGACGCTGCCCGCCGGAGAAACTGTGGGGATAACGCTTTATGAAGCGCGGATCGAGCCCGATTGCCTGCATCAGGCTCTTGACTGTGGCGAGTCGGGACGCGGCATTGCCACGTCGATGGATTTCCAGCGGCTCGCTCAAAATGTTCTCCACCGTCATGCGAGGTGAAAGCGACGAAACCGGATCCTGAAAGACCATCTGGATTTTCGCGCGCAACAGGCGCAGCGCGTCTCCCTCGGCTTCCAAGACGTCGATCGGACCATCGCGGCCGTTAAAGATCACAGAGCCGCCGCTAGGGGTGACAGCCCGCATGAGGATCTTGCTGACGGTGGTTTTGCCGGAGCCGCTTTCGCCGACAAGACCCAGGCACTCACCCCGCCTGATATCAAAGCTCACGCCGTCCACGGCGCGAACAGAGGTTTGATGATCTCCGCCGAACCATCCGGACTTGCGGATCGTGAAGGTCTTTGTCAGATCCTTGACCGACAGCAGGAGGTCGTCCGGCCCCTTCGATGCCGGCGCCGTCTGCTTGCCGAGCAGGTTCTCGACATTCACCGGCACCTCGCGGAGCGCCTGTAGCCTTTCGCCAGGCTTTAGGTCGAAATGCGGAACGGCTGCCATCAGGCCCTTCAGGTAAGGGTGGCCTGGCCGGCGGAATATCGCCTCCACGGGTCCCGCTTCCATGATCTCGCCATGGTACATGACCACCACCTCGTCGGCTACATTGGCGACTACGCCAAGGTCGTGCGTGATCAGCAGCATCGCCATGTTCAGCTTCGTCTGAAGCTCGCGCAGCAATTGCAGGATTTGCGCCTGGATGGTGACGTCCAACGCCGTCGTCGGCTCGTCGGCGATCAACAGGGCGGGCCGGCAGATAAGCGCCATGGCGATCATTGCGCGTTGACGCAATCCTCCCGAAAGTTCAAAGGGATACATGTCATAGGCGCGCTTGGGGTTGGGAAAGCCGACAAGGCCGAGCATTTCCTCGGTCCGCGCCTTGCGCTTCACCCGAGCCATGGGCGTATGAATCTGCAGGGATTCGCTCACCTGATTGCCGATCGTATGCAGCGGCGACAGTGATGTCATCGGCTCCTGAAATATTTTGCCGATGCGGCTGCCTCTCAACGCCCGGATTTCGGGTCCGTCACGCGGCATCTGCAGGATATCCTGCGTCGTGCCGGGCTTTTCAGGATCGGAAAACAGGATACGGCCGCGAACATGGGCTGTGTTCGGCAAAATGCCCATCACTGCCTGGCTGAGAACCGATTTTCCGGAACCGGACTCGCCCACAAGCGCGGTAACCTTGCCGGGCAGGACGCGAAGATTTGCACGCCTGACGGCATGCAACGGTCCCCCTATAATGGCAAAAGAGATGCCAACATCCTCGATCCGCAGTAGATCAACGCCCAAATTCATTCTCACACCAGCCCCCACTCTGGCAGGTCCAGAAGGCGAGACTACCGCATTGCCAGCCTAGAGCAACTTGGATTCGAACAGTTGCCAGTTCCCTGGCGGAACCGGCGACCGGACTGCATACCAAACGCGTTCGGATCAGATCGTGGCGGTTACTGGAGCTTCCTCGGGTCGCCCGCCGACAGCCGCGCGGCATCGCGATGAAGCAGCATGACCTGCTCGGCGTCCGATATTCGGTCGTAAATCGGCTCCAGCGCACCGTCTTCATCGAGTGCGAGAGCACCCGACAAATCGGGTGAAAGCACCGTCAGCTTCTTCTTGATGCCCGCCAGTTCCTCCTTGCCGAGCGTCAGCCAGCTATTGGCGCTGCAATAGCCGGCGAAATCTTCGCTGGCGAGAACGCTGTGCGAATATTTCTTGGTCAGGGTCTGAAGGCGCTGGACCTCGTTTACAGCCGAGCCGAAGGCAGAGAATGTGAGCCGGTCGGTAAGCCCGACATTGCCGAACATCACATTGCCGACATGCAGGCCGATACCGAATTTAATGTCGCCCAACCGCTGCTCCTTTCTGCGCAGATTGAGATCCATCATGCGCGCGGTGGCCTTGTGCGCTGCCGCAAGGGCAGCCCGGCAGGCGATCTCGGACTGCGCACGGTGCCTTTCGCAAGGGTAGACGGCAATGAAGCCATCCCCCAGGAAACTCATGATCTGCCCGCCTCTGCGATTGAAAGGTGCAGCAATGGCATCGAAAAACTGGTTCAGCGTATCGATATAGATTTCGCGGCCGGAGGTTTCGGCAAGCCTTGTCGACCCGCGCATATCGGCCATGACCAGTGCAGCCCGGATTGTGTCGCCCTCGCCGCGCTTGATCTGGCCGTCCAGCACCCGCCTGCCGGCGTCGCCGCCGAGATAAGTGGTCATCATGTTGTCGGCAAGCTTGGTGAGCACCGCCATCTTGGTTGCGATAGCGAGATGGTTCTGGATGCGCAGCAGCGCCGAAATCATGCTGTCGCTGAAGCCTGCAGCACTGTCGGTGGACCAAGACCCGATCATGCCCTGACTGGTGTTGCCGCTGAAGGGATGGACGAAAGCCATGTAGTCGGTGACGCCCATAAGCTTGAGGTCATCGAAAACAGGAAATTCCGACGGCACCGACGGGTCGAGCCGGCGCCGCAGATGGTCGAGCTTGTGGCTGAGCAGATGGTAGTATGGGCTGGTCAGGAATCTGTCAGAATGAACGCCGTCCTCATTGCGGAAGCCTTCCACTTCCAGGCCCTGGCCGCGGAGCCAGGTGAAGCCAAGCGCGTCATAAAGCGGATGAAGCATCGAAAAGCTCAAATGCACCCGCTTCAACGGCAGGCCGGCAGCAGCCAGCCGTTCACAAAAGCCCCTTACCAATGTTTTCAGGTCGTCGCCCGCCAACGCCGATTGGGTCAGCCAATCGGCAACCTTATCCATGAGAATGGCAGAAATTTCTGCTTGCGCTGTGTTCATGCTATCTCGAAATCTCCTTGATCCGCCACAAATTCGCCGGCTCGGACGCCGTCAGGCCTTCACCACGGTCTCTCGGGCTAGCCCGAGGCGGCCAAAAACATTGCGTGTATCGACGATCAGTCGAGCGTAATCCGCGATCGCCTGATAGTCGATCGCGTCGTGGTCGGTTGCAACGACGACAGCGTCGAAATCCTTCAAGGCCACCTCGGTCAATTCGACCGAGCGACGCCCCTTGATCGCCATATGCTCCCGTGTGGCCGGGATTTCGGTAACATGCGGATCGTGGAATTCCGCCTTGCCGCCCCATTCCTCGATGAGTTCAATGAGCCGCAATGAGGGGCTTTCGCGGATGTCGGGCACATTCTTCTTATAGGCGAGCCCGATGATGAGAATGCGCGAGCGGCTGAGCGCCTTGCCGCAGCGCCGGTCCAGCGCCTTCGCCAGTTCATCGACTACATGACGCGGCATCGCCGTGTTGATCTCTGCCGCCAGCTCGATGAAGCGGGTCGGCAGTTCGTATTCGCGCGCCTTCCACGTCAGGTAGAAGGGATCGATCGGAACGCAGTGCCCGCCAAGTCCAGGGCCAGGATAGAAAGGCATGTAGCCGAAGGGCTTGGTCTTTGCCGCCTCGATCACCTCCCAGATGTCGATTCCCATCGCACCGAGCAAGACCTTCAACTCGTTGACCAGGGCTATGTTGACCGAGCGGAAGATGTTTTCCGTCAGCTTGACCGCCTCGGCGGTCGCCGTGGTGGAAACCGGAACGACGGTCTTGACCACACCCTGGTAGAAAGCCTGCACGAGCGTCGCCGCTTCAATGCCGTCACCTGCCACGACCTTGGGGATCGTCGCGACTTCAAAGCTGCGGTTGCCGGGATCCTCGCGTTCGGGCGAGAAGCCGAGGAAGAAGTCTATCTTCGACTGCAAGCCGGTTTTTTCCAGTATGGGCTTGATCACGTCGTCGGTGGTGCCAGGATAGGTAGTCGATTCCAGCACGATCAGCTGGCCGAGACGTAAATGCTTCGCGATGGTGCCTGCCGTGTTCCTGACAAAGGAGAGATCCGGCTCGCGGTGTTTCGTCAGCGGTGTCGGAACGCAGATGATGATGACATCGCAGACGGCCAGTTCGGCAAAATCCGCAGTGGCGCGGAACCGTCCGCTCGCCACCTGGCCGGCAAGGGCTGTCGACGTCACCGCCTCGATGTAGGATTGGCCGTTGTTCAGGCTCTCGACCTTCTGGGCTTCGATGTCGAAGCCGGAAACCGGGAAGCCGGCGCGTGCGATCGCAACCGCCAGCGGCAGCCCGACATAGCCCAGTCCGATCACGCCGACTTGCGCGGCACGCGTCGAAATCCGGTTCAGAAGACGGTCATATGTCGATCGTGAGGCGTCCAACAATCTGCTTCCCGTCAATTCGGACAGGCCGTCCGCTTCCATGGTGAGGCCCACCGGCCCCAAGAGCCCCGAGGCATATTGCGGAAAATCGATGTCCGCAAGCCGTCAGACCGGCACCTTCGCCTTCAGGCTTGCGGCAGCCATCGCATAGCCGCCGGCGGCGCCATCGATGAAATGAACGTGATCGCGCTGCAGCGGCGATGCGACGAGGCATGTCATCAAGGCCGATTTCTGGCGGTGCAGGCCATAGCTGCAGATGCCCGCCTCTTCCGCCTGTTTCAGCCGGTTCTCGATCCGTTGCAACACATCCGTGTCAACGTCGATGGTCATCTTCAAGCCATCGTCGAACTTCCGGAAATCCGAATTGCTGGCCACTTCGCGTTTGTATATCTTCGGATCGAATCTGCCGATCGTCCAGCCATATCTGTCGGTGACGGCCGTAAGCGTCATCAGGAACACTATCCACAGCTTCGACAGCCACCGCCATCCTGCCGGCGCCGTGGCGCGCGCCTCGATATCGAGGCCGGCGGGCAGCAAACTGTAGTCCGGCCCGTTCACCGGCACCGGGTGGCCATCACGTTCCTGCCTGCCGGCAAGGGCGATGATGTCGGAAACCAGAGATTGAAAACCGCGCAGGTCGCGCGACGCCCCCGGTATGGCTATGATCGAGACGATTTCGCCATGCCGGGCTTCGATCGGGTTCCAGCGGCACGAGAGGCCGGTCAGATCCGGCCGCGCGCCGGCCGGCGCAGGATCGATGCGGTAGCGCCCCGCTTTCATCTCGGCTTCCGCCCAACTGCCGCCACCGCCGGCGAACATGGCATAGAAGACCGCATCGGAGGCTTGGAACCTCGCCACGCGAACGTCGAGGCCTTGCGCTCTTATATCCTTTATCGGCACGATTGCGGCACGCAAGGTCAGATCCAGTTCGTCCGCCACCCATCTCTGGACAGCCGCCAGCGCGTTGCGGGTGATCTCCAGCGCCGAGCCGGGAAACGCCACGAGCGCGCCGTCGCCGCCGAAGACAAAGGGAAGATCTTGCCTACCCAGCGCATTGAGCAGCGCCGAAATGACGCTGGCGCCGGCCATATTGACGGTTTTGTAGCGCCCCGCCTCGATCGCCTTGGTCGAGCCGACGATGTCGGCGGTGGCCAGCGCCCAGCTATCGGGGAGAGGCCGATAGTTATCGATATCGGCAACGCTTTCGAACCTGGCGAAGACCGGCAGAGAAGCAACAAACGGATCGGACGCGGCAGCTGTTTCCATGAGCATCAGATAGCACATTCCAGTGCTTGAGGGTGAAGTCGATCATGCTTCGAAATTGACTTGCGCAGGCTTTCCGATGATAGGGTCCGGCGATGCGAATTGCCTTCTATGCGCCGCTGAAGTCGCCCAATCATCCCGTTGCCTCCGGCGACCGCCAGATGGCACGGATGCTGGTCAAGGCGCTGGAGCATGGAGGGCATAGCGTCGAACTGGCATCCGAATTGCGCTTCTATCTACGCGAACCGGATTCGAAAAGTTTCGATGCGCTCAAGATCGAGGCCCGGGAGGAAGCCGCGCGGCTGGCAAGGCTTTGGGATCGTGACGGCAAGCCCGATCTGTGGTTCACCTATCATCCCTATTACAAGGCGCCCGACCTGATCGGGCCCGAACTGGCGTTGGCCTTTGGTGTCCCCTATGTGACAGCGGAAGCCTCCTATTCGAGGCGGCGCAACACCGGTTTGTGGGCCGATACGCAAGCGTTGGTGGCGCGAGCCGTCGAACAGGCGGCGCTGAACATCTGCTTCACGCAAAGGGATCGTCAGGGACTGGCAGATGCGGTACCCGACGCCGCTTTCGGCATGCTTTCGCCCTTCATCGACACATCGCTATTCCGGGAAACGCCGGCACGGGGTTGTCCGACGCGCCTCGTTACCGTCGCCATGATGCGCCCGGGCGACAAAGTCGAAAGCTATCGCATGCTGGCGCAGGCGCTCGGTTCGATCGGTCACCTGCCCTGGACCATGTCGGTCGTCGGGGACGGACCTGCCCGCGAGGAGATCAAAGCGCAATTCGCCGGCTTGCCCGCCGAGCGTATCGAATGGCTTGGCGCGATTGAGCCAGCCGCCGTGCCGGATGTCCTCTACAGTGGGGGAATTTACGTCTGGCCGGGTTTCGGCGAGGCCTATGGCGTTGCCTATCTTGAAGCACAGGCCGCCGGCCTTCCGGTCGTGGCTCAGGACATCGCCGGCGTGCCGGAGGTCGTCCGGGATGGCCAGGCCGGGTTTCTCACCCCGCCGGGCGATGTGGCGGCATTCGCTTCTGCCATTGAAAGGCTTCTGGCCCGTAACGACGAAAGAACCATCATGGCCGCGGAAGCCAGACGTTTCATCCTCGAAGAACGTTCTCTCGGTGCTGCGGCGGCGCGTCTGGCCGAACTTCTTGCGAAGATCCCGGTTTCATGACATCCGATCAGATCTGGCAACACTTGGTGGAGGAACTGGCGAGCCGGCAACGGGCGGACCGTAAGGCAGAGTTCTGGCTGCGCGACGATGACGCCGTGGATCCGACGCCTGCGCTTGATCGGCTGCTCGACCTCACCGGTAAATTCGCGGTTCCGGTGACTCTGGCCGTCATTCCGGCCCTGACTGATGAGAAGCTTGTCGTCCGGCTTGACGAGGCGCCGCATGCCACGGTCGCCATCCATGGCTGGGCGCACCGAAATCATGCGCCCGAGGGCCAGAAAAAGCAGGAGCTCGGCGCGCATCGGCCACGCGAGGCGGTGCTCGATGATCTGGCTCGCGGGCTGTCGCACGTAACCGGCCTGCACGGCGCACGTGCCGTTCCAATGCTGGTGCCACCCTGGAACAGGATCGACGCCGGCTTGGTATCCGAACTTGGATCGATAGGATTTGCGGCATTGTCGGTCTATGGGCCGCCGAGGCGGGCTCCACTGGCGGTCATCAACAGCAATGTCGACATCATGGATTGGCATAGCACGCGCGGCTGCCGCGATCACGGCCTATTGGTTGAGGCTATCATCGCGCAACTGCGGCATGCAATCGACGGCGGCGAATCGGTCGGACTGCTCACCCACCATCTCGTACATGATGAATCGGCCTGGCTTTTCCTCGAACGGCTGTTCACCGTCACCGCACAGACTGAAGCCTGCGCATGGCTTCCGATCAGGACATTGATCGGGCGCAGTGCCGGTAGAGGAAAATAGCTCAGCGCTTTTTGCGCAGTGAGACTGGAAGTTTGAGCGTCTGGCCATCCCGCGCGGCAAAAGCGCCGGTGAACCTGTCCTTGGCCAGTTTCTGGATCTTGTCCAGTTCCTTGTCGGTGCGTGTCGGATCGTGGTGAAATAGCGCAAGCCTCCGCGCACCGGCCGCCTCACAGAGCTTGACGCCCTGTTGCCATGTCGAGTGCCCGTAACCGCGGCGGCGTTCCATTTCCTCCTCGGTGTAGGTGCAATCGTAAATGACGAGGTCGGCATCTTCGATCAGGCCGAGCACCGCCTGATCGAGTTTGTCCGGCTCGTGCTCAGTGTCTGTGATCACCGCCACGACGCGGCCGCCCCATTCGACCCGGTAGCCTATGCAGCCGCCCGGATGCATAAGACTGCCGGTTCGGACCACCACCCCTTCGCGCGGGCGAAGCACGTCTCCCGATACGAAGTCGCGATAGTCGAGGCTTGCCTTGCAGACCTCCAGTTTCACCGGAAACCACGGCGGCCGCATGAACTCATCAACCATCTGCCGGGTCGTCATGTGTCCTGCAAGATGCCCGGACCAAAGCGTAACCTTGGCGCCCCGGTCATAGATCGGCGCAAAAGACGGCAGCCCGATGATGTGATCGTAATGGCAATGGGTGAAAAGCAGGTCGAAATCGGTCAAGCCCAACGCCTGAAGCGCGCCGCCGGCAGGCCGTAGGCCAGAGCCTGCGTCGAACAGAAGCGTATGCTTACCGCATCGCATCTCAATGCAGATTGAGTTGCCGCCATAGCGAGAGAATTCTGGGCCTGATACCGAAATGCTGCCGCGGACACCCCAAAACCTGACCAGGAAAACGTCGTCGTCCATGCTACCCCTTCGCCCATCATATCCAAACAACTGCTGCTAGGCGAGACAGGCTTTCTCCGGGTGACCTTCTCAGCGAGAGGACAGTGCCGTCACTACGGCGAGGATCGAGCGCACGTCATTCGTTATTTGGCGCTTCGTGCGTCGATCAGATCCGCGGTCGTATGGCTTAGGCGATCGGCAAGAACCCGCAATATCTCGATGGTCATTTCCGGGAACTCCCTCATAAGCCTTAGGAAATGATCCTTGCTGATTCTCAGGGCTTCCAGCGGACTTGCCGCTCTGACGGTGGCAGTGCGGGAGCTGTTGCACAATATGGCGATCTCGCCAACGATCGAATTTGGCATTAGTTCGGCAACCTTTATCGGTCCGCTGTCGGAATCGACCAGAATATCCGCCCTGCCTGAAAGGATGACATAGGCGGCGTCTCCCTCATCGCCCTGCCGGAAAAGGATCTGGCCGGCGCTGTAGCTCACACGATCGGATGTGAACGCAAGCAGCTTGAGCTTTGTCGGCTCGATGGCAGAGAACAAGGGAACGCGTTGCAGCATTCCAACTTCATCCTTGAGCAGCATTGTCGCAAACCTTCCAAAATTCGCGTTTGCCAGACTAGAGCAACGGACGCCCAGATGGAATCAATTCTCTTTCCGGGATGGCGAGACAAACCACGCGAAAGGTGGCGAGCCCGATGTCGTGCACCGGCAGAATGATCCCATCTGAATGTCCGTTGCTCTATGACAACAGTTCCTTGAAGATACCGTTCCCTGCCAAAAGTGTCTCGTGTGTTCCGTCTTCCGCCAATTGACCCGAGTCGAAGACGATAACGCGATCGAACATCATCGCCATGGCCGGATTCGTCACGACCCACACAATTGCCGGCGAATGGCCGTCGCGCCTGGCTTCCTCGAGCACATTTCGCAGCACCTTATCTTGCATGCGCTGGTCGAGCGCCGACAGCGGCCGGTTGAGAATGAGAAAATCGGGACGCTTGAGCAAGGCCCGGGCAACATCGAGCTTCTGTCGCTGTCCACCGGTCAGCCGCCTGCCGCCGGAGCCGACGTTGAAGTCCAGGCCGACATCCAGAAGTTCGCCATAAAGCCCCAGTTCGTCAAGAATGTCATAGACGATGGAGCGTATGCGGTCGGGCGCGTCGGGATGATTGTTGCCCACACGCCCGAACAGGACATTATCCATGACGGTGGCCGCGGCAATGTATTTGGCAGGATCATACCGTTCGACCGCATTGTGCAGCTCGGGCGGCAGGTCTTCATAGAACCGGTTGCGTGCAGCGACGATCTTGCTCATCAGCTCGTCGCTCAGCAGGCCGAAGCGGTGCCGGGGCTCGATGTAGGCAAAGCTCAAGGTGACGATCATGGCGCGATCGTTCTCCGAAACCGCCTCGTAGGGACGGTTCTTGAGCCGTTGCAGCAAGGTTTCGTAGGCGGGTATCTCCTCCGCGCTCATGAAGGCGAGCTGCTGGAAGAACTGGTGATCGGGCGGCAGGTCGGCAAACAGCTCGATCGCCTGTTTGGCGATCTCCAAGCCCATTTCGTAGAGCGTGCGGTCGAGGCCGGCTTGCCTCAGCACGGAAGCAAAATAGGGATTGGCCGCCAGGGCCCTGTCGGCCAGTTCGGGGCCGGCGGCAGCGCCGAAGAGCAGGTTTTGGCCGATCGTTGCTTCCTTGTTGTAGGCGCCCGGTTCGAAAGGAACCACCAGTCCGCTCAGCCCCTCTTGTTCCAGCCGGGTCCGCAGCGCCGCACGCAGTTCGACGATCCGCCTGGCAAGCTCCGTGTGACGCGTGAGGTCGGCCGAAGAGCGCAAGCCGAGATCCAGAATGTCACGCGACAGAACAACCGCGTCGAGCACCCGGCGCACGGCTTCAAAGAGGTCGTGCGGGCCGGTAGCGCCAGCGGAAGCATAGTTGATCCAGTCGCTGTGGATATCAAGATCCGGATTGCCCGACCGGCGCGCCTCGTGAATGTTCCAGCGGTGCTGATCTGCCGCAGCACCGTCATAAGGCACCGATGTCAGCGGCGCATGCTTCAACCCGTAGAGCAGGTTGTCGCGGAGGCTTGCCTGGAACAGGAAAACATCCGACGAGGCATAGGACATGCGCCGGCCGGTTACTGCTTCGGGGAGTTCAAGCAGGTCGTCGGTGCCCGAAGCGACCCTTCCGCTGTCCGGCCAGTTCAGCCGCGCGAAGGCTTCTGCAAGCGCCTCCGCTCCACCTGTTGCGGTACTGACCAGTGCCACCGTCTCACCCGGCTTGACCTGGAGGGAGATACGGTTGAGGAGCATTGCACCGCCATCGTCTGCTATGGACAGATTGATCGCCGACAGCGGCTTGGTCATCGGATCGGGATCGTCGATCGTCAATGCCCCGATTTTCGGCGCGATGAGACCTTCGACGGTGAACTGTTCAACGACCTGTTGATATTTGACCTGGACATCCTGCCGATCCTGATCCCAGTCGATCAGTTCCTTCATCGGTCCGGGCAGGTCCTTGTAGGCGCCGATCACGGCCACGAGCTGGCCGACGTCCAGCCGCCCCTGGAGGACCAGATACCCGCCGATCATGTAGAACAGAAAGGGCGTGAGCTGCGCGAGAAAATTGTTGAGGAACTTCACCATGAATTTCCATTGGTAAAGATCGAAGCGGATCTTGAAGATGAGCCCGAGCCGGGCAGCTATGTCGGCGCGCTCGTAGTTTGATGTATCGTGGACGTGAACCGCGCCGATGCCGTCGACGATTTCGCCAACCCGGCCCGAAAGCGCGCGCGCCGTCAACTGCCGTTGGCGCCCGAGCACGATCAGCCGCCGCCGCATTCGCGGGATGAGCACGATCTGGATCGCCACGATCACGACCGCTATCATTCCGAGCCAGACGTTCTGGATCATGATGAACAGCATGGCCGTCAGCGCTTGGCCGCCGAGCAGTACCGGCTGCAGGAAGGCGTCGCCGATGAAGCCGCCCAGCGGCTCCACCTCGTCCTTCACCATGGTCGCCACTTCGGCGGATTTCACCCGCTTGAAGTAAACCGGCGGAAAACGCAGCACACGGTCGACCAGATCGAAGCGGATACGCCGCAGCATGCGTTCGCCGAGGCGGCCCTTGTAGGTGTTGATGTAGAATTTGAACAGGCCGTTGATGACGACTAGCAAGAGGAACACAAGGCTCAGGGCAAACAGGGTCTCCTTGCGGTCGAGCTGAAAACCGGAGAAGAACTGGACCTCTCCAATGAACGGCAGGTTATAGTGTAGCCTCATGAATGGCTGGGTCGCGCCCGGTTGCTCGAAGCCGCGACCTTGGATCGGTCCGTTGACGATCAGCTTCGGCAGGTCGAAGGACATGAAATACGGGATCATCGAAAGCACGACGATCATCAATATCCAGAGCTGCTGCTTCTTGGTGTGCGTCCAGATATAGCGGGCTAGGCTGGCTTCCATATGCGACTGTGGACCCTTCAGTTGGAAGGATGCAGGATGTAAAAGCACCTGCTGGCGAATGGCGTATCGGCAATTTCTTCATCGCCAACGACAAGCTCGAAGCTGCTGTGCACGGACATTGTCCTGCGCTCAACGATGCAAGGAACCTGCGAGGCGGCGCGATCCAGTTCCGGCGCATGGTCGATGGCAACGACATGGGCATTGTTGATCGGCGAAGAAAGCAGCTGGCCAAACGGTCCGCGGCTTTCGTAGGGCTTTGGCGAACAGCCGAGCAGCACGAGGCCGCAGCTGCGCGGCTGGTGCTGGCGGATGGACGCCGATGATCCGGACAGATGCAACAGGCTCTCTCCGGCACCGGGCAATAGCCAAGCGGCTTGCAGCATGATCACGTCCGCGGAATCAAACAGTCTTGCGGGAGGCAAGATTGCGTTGTGTCGCCCAAAATCCCAACATACAAGACGAATTATGATGGATGTCACGCAACCACGCAATGCCATGGACTGGTACGAGCAAGCCTTGGACCTCACGCGGGGAATTGCTGCTTATGTCAACTGCCCTCTCGTGGCAGGGCTGGCGCGCGTCGTCGCCAAGCATCCGAAGGCCGATATCGCCAACGCCTTCAACCACAAGCAGGTCGCCTGCAAGATGTGGGCGCTCGACAGGCTGTTCGAAAGCGGCGGCGGCCGCTTCGGGCGCATATGGGTTCTGGGTGGATGGTACGGCGTATTGCCGGCAATGCTTTTCAACGACGCCCGCTTCGACATCGCGGCGGTCGATAGCATCGACATCGATCCCGAAGTCGCGCCGGTCGCCCGGACCCTCAACCGGGAAGCCGGCGA
Source organism: Mesorhizobium sp. M0060 (assembly GCF_040323155.1). Taxonomy (NCBI): domain Bacteria; kingdom Pseudomonadati; phylum Pseudomonadota; class Alphaproteobacteria; order Hyphomicrobiales; family Phyllobacteriaceae; genus Mesorhizobium; species Mesorhizobium sp. M0060. The sequence goes on along the minus strand of NZ_JAMYUP010000046.1, from coordinate 17,687 downwards.
CCGGTTCCGGGCGCTGACGGCAGATATGTACGCACTCGACTATGCGGCCGGGCGGCCCGATCTGATGGTCAATACGAGCTGCGAACACATAGCCGATCTGCGCGCCTGGCTTGCTCTGCTTCCGCCGGGCACGAATGTACTGCTGCAATCGAACGATTATTTCAGCGAGCCGACGCACATCAACTGCGTGGCTTCGCTTGCAGCCTTCGAGGAAATGGCGGCGCTACGGGAGGTGCGGTTCTCCGGCGAACTGCCGACAAAAAATTATACGCGCTTCATGCTGATTGGAACTGTTTAATGCATTTCGCCCAAAAGCGCGTAGCGGTTTTGGGACAACGACACGCATAAAAACAGGACTTGAAGCGCGTCGCACGAATCTCACCAGACGCGACGCGCGTTAGAGCATTTGCAGGAAAGTGTGGAAACGGCTTTCCGTCCGGAATTGCGTCAAAACAAAGAGACAGAGCGGTTCTGCGTGAAACGATGAACCGCTCTAGGATCTATCGTCTGTTTAATCATGAACTTTTCCGAAACCGGGCCCCATTTTTAGGGACCATGTTCGATGCCGCTCGCGCAGGATTTGCGCGGAGCGACGCGCGCCTTCCAGATCGAGACGATGCGCGGATGGCGTCGGTTCCCCAAGCGCTTGTTCGATCGCTTGCGCCAAACCTTCAGGCGTCAGGTCCTTTTCCATCAGCACCGTTGCAAGACCGAGTTCTTCGAGCATCAGGGCGCGAACCGTCTGTTCGGTTTCCCCGCCGGCTGCAAATGGGACGAGCAGGGAGCGACAACCCGCGCGCAGGACATCGCAGACCGTGTTGTAACCCGCCTGCGAGATTGACAGGCGGGCGCCGGTCAGCAGGCTGGCGAAATCCTCGCGGAACCGGAAGATGGACAGGCCCGGCGTGGCATCGCGTGCGATCGCGTCAAACTCGTCTTTCGGCAGGTTTGGGCCGGTGATCAAACACCATTTCCAAGCGTTGTTGGCATTCCGCGCCGCTGCGATGGTGGATCTGACAAGGCTCTTTCCGGCAGCCCCGCCGCCAACCGACACCAGAACGTCGAAGCGCTCGGAGGCCGCGGGCGATGGCGGCGCGGCAACGAGCCCCGTGTAGGTGACCTCGGCCCTGATCGCCCCAGCCAGTGGAAATGTCTTGTCGATGGTTGCGAAAGCCGGATCGCCGTGGACCATAACAAGATCGAAATGCCTGTTGATGAGATCGACCGTTTCCTCGTTTCGGCCCAGCTTGACGCGCTCCTGGAGGATATCACGGACGGACGTCGCCAGCAGCGGTCTGGGCGACGTCGCGTCGATGGCCTCGATCAGCGGCAAGAGTTCGAAACGCATCTGCCGGCGTCCAAATGGAAACGCCTCGACAATGACGATATCAGGCCTGCAATCCCGGAATGCCTGCAGCAGCATCTCTGAACGCCATTTCTTGAAATCATCGTCGATCGGGTTGCCTTGCAGGTCGACAAGTCCCGAAAATCCTTCATCACCGGAGGTGACAGGTGGCAGGGTTACAGATTGTACACCCAGTCCCGGAAACCCGGCGATCGGCGCTCCGCCGGTCACGACGGTAACGTCAAACCCGTCATCGACCAGAGCCGCCGCAATGCGGCTGGCGCGCGCGAGATGGCCGATGCCGAGCAGGTGCTGGACATAGAAGAAAGCGCGCAGCCGCTTCATTCGGCGGCCCGCCACTCCCGCTCGAACAGTTCCTTGAGCTGTCCAATGCTTGCCATATGATCGAAATCGTCGCGCACGCGCCGCTCTGCGGCGTCGCCGAGGCGGGCGCGCAGTACGGGATCACGGATCAGGCGCTCCAGCGCCTGTGCCAGGGCAATTGGGTTTTCCGTCGGAACCAGCAGCCCGGTTTCATCCGGCGATAAAAGCTCCGGCACGCCGGAAATATCGGTCGACACGCAGGCAAGCCGCTGGCTAGCCGCCTCCACCAGAACATTCGGCAGACCGTCCCGGTCGCCATTTGCGGTGATCCTGCAGGCCAGGGCGAAGATGTCGGCGCGGCGGTAGTGCTCAAGCACCTCCTCCTGCGCAAGCGCGCCTTTCCAAGAGACTCGACCATCCAGTCCGAGCTTTTGCGCCAGCGCCTTGAACCGTTCCAGTTCCTCGCCGCCGCCGATATGCTCGAAACGCCACGCCAAATCACCGGGCAACAGGGCAAGAGCCTCCAGCAAGGTATCGTAACCTTTCTTTTCAACGGCGCGCCCGACACTCAGAACGACAACCGGTTCGTCCGGCGTCGAGCCGTCATGCTGCTTTCGCGCCTCGCCGAAACTGCCGAAGCGATCAAGGTCGAGCCCATGATAGCTCAGATGCACAGACGAGTTGCCGTTAGCGAGTTTTTTCAGGCGGTCGAAGCCGGTTTTCGTGCAAGTGACCGTCCAGCGCGCCGAGGAAAGCTTGCCGGCCAGATCCCAGTCCGCCGAAGTCCAGATGTCCTTGGCATGGGCCGAGCAGGTCCAGGGCAGGCCACGAAGCTGGCTGGCATAGCGCGTCACCGATGCCGGTGTGTGCGCGAAATGTGCATGCAGCCAGCCCGCGCCTTCCGGCCATTCGGCCGCCAGCACGAGCGCTTGCCCGAAGCGGCGCGCTCGATTGCGCGAAAAGTCGCGGGGCATATCGGCAGCCAGCGATCCGAGCGCGCGCCAGAAGCCCGGCCGCAGCAGATAAGCAAACAGCGAGCGAACCACGCGCAGCGGCTCTTCATGCAGATATTCCGGCAGATAATGGACGGGAGCTTTGATCTCGTCATGCACGGGGTGGCGTTTTGCGTCGGTCGGCCGCCTGAGCGCGACGAGTATCAGGTCGAAACCTGCACGCTCCAGACCGAGCAGTTCCTGCGCGATGAAGGTTTCCGACAGCCGAGGATAGCCCTTCAGAACCACGACGATCTTGCGATGTTGCAACTCAGGTCATTCCTTCAATGACCGAAAGGTGATGGCCGGCCCGCCGGTCGAGTAGTTCCGCGACGATTTCGGAAATATGAGGCAGCCCTTCCAGCGTCAGATGCGGATTGCTCTGTGATGGGTGGGGCCGGTCCGGCAGCGCCACCAGTGCATCGGCAAACCGCTGGGAATCCTTGGCTTCCTCCGGTAAAAGCATCTCGATGAGGCCGAGTTCGGCTGCCCGCCGAGCGCGGATCAGTTGTTCCTGGCGGGGCTCGATGCGCGGCACGATCAGCGCCGGCTTGTCGAAAGATAGTATCTCGCAATAGGTGTTGTAACCGCCCATGGCCACTACCGCCTTGGCGCCGGCAATCAGGTCTTCCATGCGGTTGTCGAACTCGATGATCTTGATGTAGGGGATCTTGGACCCCTTCTTGAGCAGCTTGTTGCGCTTGCGCGCCGGCATGTAAGGCCCAAGCACGATCAGGGCCCTATGCTGCAATTGCGGATCCTGCTGATAGGCATCGATGACGTCGTGGATCAGTTCGGCGCCGTCACCGCCACCACCGGTGGTAACGAGGATATAGTCGCCCTCGGGCCGGTGGCCGGGCAACTCGTTCCGCTGCAGGCTCCGTTGCAAGAAACCGACGAACCTCATCTTTGCCCTGACAGCCGGCGGCACGTCCAAGCCGGTCAACGGATCGTAGAAATCCGGCGGGCCATAGGCCCAGACCTTGTCGTAGAACAGGGCTATCTTGCGCATCACATCCCTGCGTGCCCACTCTGCTTCGAGCAGATGCGGCGCATCCATCACCTCGCGCAGGCCAAGCACCAACGTGGTGCCCCGCGTCTTGAGGTAGGACAGCGTGTCCTCAATCTCACCGCGCAGGCCGAGCGGTTCCTTGTCGACGATGAAGATATCCGGCCGGAAGGTCTCAGCTGTATGGCGGATGATCGACTGGCGCATCCGTAACGTCTCATGCAGATCGATGTCCTTTTCCAGCGAGGTGTATTCGCCGTTGCGCAGCTTGATGACGCTGGGGATTTTCACGAAGTCGACACGGGCGCGGTAGTCGAAGGCGCCAGCGATAGTCGCACCCGAAATGATAAGCACCTGAAGTCCGCGGAAATCCTCGACCAGCGAATGCGCGATGGTCCGGCAGCGCTGCAAGTGGCCGAGCCCGAACGTGTCGTGGCTGTACATGAGAATTCGAGCGTTTTCTGCGTGCTGGGTCATTGTTGAACGTCTCTTAGAATTCTCGCTTTGAGGACCGTGAGCGACCCGCCGGCTTCGAAACAATCCTGGTTTTGAAACATGAGGCCGCGGTTTTCAATTTGTATTACTTCTGTGGAATGCCTGTCAGGTAGGCTTTCTGATTGCCTGAGTCCGAAACTAGATGGATTACCGAATATCGCCTCGGCGGGAGTGGGCCGAGACTCCCTGTTGTTGTGATGGGATGGATCGAAGGGGAAAGCGGTGTCCAAAAGATCGGCAGAAGTCATCCCTCTTGATTCCAATAAGCTCCGGTCTCTCCTAACTCCATTGGTTTCGGAACGGCGAAGGCGAATTCCGCTATCCTGCCCATATAGTCAACTGCTTGATCGGCATACGAAACGACAGGGTCGCCGGGCGTCGCACGGCGCATGTTGTTGCGGAACTCATTTCGCGCGCCATTGCTCTCGGTCTTGAGGGACCAAAGGTGCTGCCCATCAATCCCTTGACGGGCGGTCTGATTATGATTCACCGACCAGAACTGAGCCATCTATCGCCCAAGCTAGCCGGAATTTCGCCAGGAATCGAGTGGATGCCAGCGCTCGCAACACACCGCCGGCAGCAGGGTGTGTGCAACACCGGTTGCTTGTCGATCGCTATGGCCTCTCGCTAATGCCTTAGCTGGGGCGGTGACGGTACTTTTCGAGACGGCTTGGGCGCGGCGTCGAACGCCGCAAGGTGCAAAAAAATCGGCCGATTGGCCCCGATAGTTGGCGAAACCTCAAATATCTTTTTGTGGCGATTTTCCCTTTAAAATCAAAAGCGTAATTTTTTGACGGTTCTGGTGTCGGACTTTGCAAGGTGATGAAAAATATTTTACAGTAATGTCAATGAGTTATATGCTGTTTAAACAATCGAGTGGGAGTAGGGGGAAAGACCTGCAAAATTCGGCGAAACGAGCCTCGACCGCCGAATACTGAATGGCATCTTCTGGGTGCTGCGGTCTGGCGCAGCATGGCGCGACCTGCCGGAGCGATATGGCCCCCGCACCACCTGTTGCAACCGCTTCGTGCGATGGCGAAAGGCTGGGGTGTGGGACAGGCTTATGGACACTATTGCCGCAGCGCGCGACGGCAATATTCAGATAATTGACAGCACCTCCGTTCGTGCCCATCACCTGGCTGCTTCAAAGTCGGTCCTGGATCGCGGAAGGGGATGTGATGGTGGATTCTGATCGGATCGACAACCTGATCGCAGCGGTGCCCCCCGCCTTGGCGCTTCGCGCCGGGCTGGACCTTGGCATCTTCACCCGGCTCGGTGGCAACGCGGTGACTGCTGACAGCCTTGGGGCCGCGCTCAAAGTCGAGCCCGATCGTCTGTCGCGGCTCCTCTACGCGCTCGCCAGCATCGGTCTCCTCGAAGTCAAGGATGGTCAATTTCGCAACGGAGCCGAAGCGTCGGCCTTCCTCGACGCGTCCAAGCCGACCTATCGCGGCGGCGATCATGCGCTCCTGCGCGAGCTCTGGGGAGCCGACCTGCTGACCGCAGAGTCGCTGCGACAGAACCGGCCGGCTGCGCTGCACGACTTTTCCGAAGCGGGGCCCGAGGCCGCGGCGGCCTTCAGCCGCATGCTCGCACCGGGCGGGGTGATTTTCGGCCGACATCTGGCCCGGGAGATGGACCTCTCGGCGATCGGTTCGGTGATCGACATCGGCGGGGGCCCCGGGACCATTCTCGTCGGACTTCGCGAGCGGCGGCCGCAGATTGCGGCGACGCTGATGGAACTCCCAACAGTCGCAGCGGTCGCGCCAGATATCCTGTCAGAGTACGGTGCCGACGACGTGGTTGTCGAAGAGGGGGACATAACTGTCGCACCATCGATCGGTCGGCACGATCTGGCGATTGTCGTCCAGGTCCTTCCGCCGGACCAGGCGCGCAGTTCGATCCTGAACGCGGCGCGTTGCCTCACACCCGGAGGCGAGATCGCAATTGCGGGGTGGGGTGTCGTCGATGACGACCGCCTCGGCCCGCCTGAGGGTGTCTTTCTGAATCTCACCTTCTTGAACCTCTATCGCCACGGCGAATCGTACACTGAAGGTCAGTATCGCGCGTGGATGACCGAGGCTGGATTCCGGGATATCTCCAGGTCGCGCCTGACGGACGGCTGCACGTTGTTTCGTGCGCGCCTCACGGGCTGATAGTGGCTGAATGGTTGGTTTCGGACGCAAGGCTCTCCGAGGCGCCCCGACCCTATCCGGGCAGCCTTGCAACCTTCAGCGCCGAGAGCGTTCGCTCGAGGTTCTCCGTCTCGCGATAGCGGAGCGCGTACATCGGCGAGAGTGAAGTCGGGAGACTTCCTTCGCAAACTCTCCACCAGCAGCCGCGCTTCGGCCGGTCGTCCGGCGAAGTCCTCGACTGTTGCGAGCAGGACGTATAGCGTTGTTGCAGAACTTAACCGTGCGGCGATCGGCGGGGTTTCGGATACTGCGACCTATTCTGTCGCAGATTTGGATTCAATCAGTTATGTGACGGTATTTTTGACGGTATCCAAAAATTTGAAAAATAATTCCTTTTTGGAATCAATAGTTTAGTTTTCCAGGATACAATGGAGTGAGAGTAGAGGGAACTGCGGCCGCAGTGTAGAAACGGCAGCCCTATCGATCCCCATTTTTCAGTGCGCGCCTTTTGCCTGCGACCAATTTCCTGCACTCCTTCCTGACCGCTTGGCCGATCTGACATGTCGTTGCCTCGGAAGTAAATCCCGTTCAGTCTCGCAGAGGGCTACAGCGTGCTATGGCGTGCGAATCGGCGGCCTGCTTCGCGCCCATGACAGCATTCAACGACTTAGGTGTCGAAAGACGGACATCGGCTTAGGCGGGCGAACGGTTACCCTCGGCCGATCGACTTGACCATAAGGCCACGGTCATTCGGCTGCATTCTTCTGGAGCTTCTCGAACACAAACAGCTTGCCTTCGCGCACGCTGTCTTCGAGTGGGCTCGCCTTCGCTAGGTGCGCCGCAATCGCGCTGGCCAGCATGCAGCCCGTCCCGCGCATCGATGCGGGAAGGCGTGGCGAGTCGAAGCGGATTGGTTCCTGATCGCGCCTCAACAGAATATCTATCGAACGGGGTCCCGCAGCGTGGCCACCCTTGATCAGCAGGGCCCGCGCGCCAGCTACCAGCAATTCCCGTCCCTGTCTCACCGCGCCGCTCTCATCCGCCGCCGGTTCCGCGCCAACAAGGAGCGCCAGTTCGAGGAGATTGGGTGTCACGAGGCGGCAAAGCGGCATCAGATCACGCTTCATGACGGCGACGGCATCGGCTTCCAGGAGCGCCCGGCCTGAGGTGGAGGCCAGCACCGGGTCGAGTACTGCCGGCACTTGCGGATTTTCGCGCAGCACAGCGACAACGGCAACGACGATCTCGGCCGTCGCGAGCATACCGATCTTGATGGCCGCCACTTCGTTGGCCTGCAGCGAGGCGCGCATCTGATCGGCCACCAAGTTCGGTGACGAATGACTGATTTCCATGACGGCTTCGTGCGTTTGCACCGTCAGCGCGGTGACAGCAAGACAGGTGCGCACGCCAATGGAAGCGATCGTCTCGATATCGCGTGCTATTCCGGCGCCGCCGCTGGAGTCCGATCCACCGACGACGAGCACATGCGGTTCTCGCCTCAGCGCCATCGCTTTGTCTTTTCGATCCATTCTCGCGTGCGCGCTTCGGGATCGGCGTTCAATGTGATGTCGGTGACCACTGCCGCGCTGTCTGCGCCAGCCTCGAAAACACCGTCGAGCCGCTTAGGGTTGAGGCCGCCAATGGCGACCAATGGGATCGGCGCGACCCGGCGCTTCCACTCGCTGATCCGTTCGAGCCCTTGCGGCGCCCATTTCATCTTCTTCAGGATGGTGGGATAAATGGGGCCGAGCGCGACGTAGTTGGGCATGGCGGCCATGGCCGTTTCCAGTTCGACATGATCATGCGTGCTGACCCCGACCTTCACGCCGGCTGCCCGTATCCGCGCGAGGTCGGCGGATAGCAAATCCTCCTGGCCGAGATGGACGAAGTCGCAGCCTTCCTCGATTGCCAGGCGCCAGTGGTCGTTGACGATGAACCGGCATTGGTGCTGGGCGCATAAAGCCTTGGCCTTGCGGATCTCCGCGCGCAACCCGGCTTCATCCATGCTCTTGATGCGCAGCTGCACCAGCTTGACGCCGAGCGGCAACAGCCGTTCGATCCAGGCAGCGCTGTCGACGATCAGGTAGAAGGGATCGAGCTTCATGAAAAAACTGCCCTGCCGATCGTCGGCGTCGATGGCACGGCGACGTCGCGCGGTTCGAGCATTCCCGAGCTGAAAGCTTCACGACCGGCATCGACCGCCTTGCCGAACGCGCGCGCCATACCGACCGGATCGGCCGCCTTGGCGACTGCGGTGTTCAGCAGCACGGCATCAAAGCCGAGCTCCATGACGGTTGCCGCGTGCGACGGTCGTCCGAGTCCCGCATCCACAATCAGCGGGATACCTGGGAAATGTCCGCGCATAGAGCGCAGCGCCATGATGTTGACCGGCCCGAGGGCGGAACCGATCGGCGCGCACCACGGCATCAAGACCTTGCAGCCCGCTTCTAGCAGCCGCTCGGCAACGACAAGGTCGTCGGTGGTATAGGGGAATACCGCAAAACCGTCCTCGCACAGGATGCGGGCGGCTTCGGCCAGGCCGAACACGTCCGGCTGCAGCGTGTCGTGGTTGCCGATCACTTCGAGCTTGATCCAGGTCGTACCGAAGACTTCGCGCGCCATGTTCGCGGTCGTGACCGCCTCCTTGACGGAGTGGCAGCCGGCAGTGTTGGGCAGGATTCCTACGCCGAGCGAGCGGATCAACGAGCAGAATTTTTCGCCAGCCCTGCCGCCTGCCATCTCACGGCGCAACGAGACGGTCACCACCGACGTGCCCGACGCCTTGACTGCATCGGCAAGGATGGCCGGCGAAGGATATTGAGCGGTGCCGAGAAGCAGGCGGGACTGAAGCGTCATCCCGAGAAGATCGAACATGTTAGCCTCCCTGCATGGGCGAGAGGATTTCAATACGGTCGCCGTCGCTCAACTGGAATTCCGCCCGGTTGGCTTTGTGCACGAGGTCGCTGTTGACGGCCGTTGCGAGCCAATCGCCCTCATAATCGAGAGCGGCAAGCAGTTCGGCCAGCGTGGTGGCGGCAACCTCATGCGCTTCGCCGTTGACGATCAGTTTCATAACCAAGCTCCTTCGTTCCGTCTTGATGGAAAACCAGGTCGGCCGCCTGGCGCGCCATGGCGGGCGCAAGAAGAAAGCCATGGCGATAAAGCCCGTTGATCGCGACGGTGCCTCCACGTGCCTCGACACGCGGCAGATTGTCGGGAAAGGCAGGACGGACGCCGACACCGGTTTCAACGATCTCGGCCTCGCCAAAGGCCGGATGGAGGGCGTAGGCAGCACCCAGAAGCTCCATCATCGAACGGACCGTGACCGGCTCCCCGGATTGGCTTTCAATCATCGTCGCGCCGATCATGAACTGGGCGTCGGCACGCGGCACCACGTAGAGCGGAAAGCGCGGATGAAGCAACCGGACCGGGCGCGACAGCGAGATGTCGGGCGTGTGCAGGACCAGCATTTCGCCGCGAACGCCGCGCAGCCTGTTATCGACGGCGGCCATTCCCGTGCAGTCGATCTGACGATCGAAACCGGAAACATGCCGGGCGTCGGTGCCGAAGTGGACTTCGACACCCATGGCTGCAAGCTTGTCATGAAGTGCTGCCATCGCCTGGCGCGGGTCGAGATGAGCCTCATCGGGGAAGAGCAATCCGCGCCGGAAGCGGCCGGCTAAGTCGGGCTCCAAGATCGCAATCTCGTCTTTACCAACACGGCGATGCCCCGACGTGCGGCTGGCGAACCGGTCGAGTTCGCCAGTATCGCGCGGCGCGGCCACGACCAGTGTTCCGGCCCGCGTCACCTGACCCGGCAGTACCGCATTCCACCAGTTGGCGGCGTCGCGGCCAAGGTCCAGCACCGGCTGCTCAGCGCTTTCACGCTCGCACCATGGCGCCAGCATGCCGCCGGCGAACCACGACGCATTGCCACCAAGGCCATGCCGGATCTCGGCGACCGTGACCGTCGCGCCGCGGGCGGCGAGTTCGAAGGCGGCGGTGAGGCCGGCGACGCCGGCCCCTTTGACCAGCACCCTCATGACGGTTCCGGCGCCTCTGGCATGAGTGGCACGCCGGTCTCGCCAGCTGGCATGTAGAGATCGCCACCCTCGCGGTATTTCGCCGCCATCGCAGCCATGCCCTCCTTCTGTGCCTCGGCGCGAATGTCGTGGGAGATGCGCATGGAACAGAATTTCGGTCCGCACATCGAGCAGAAATGCGCCAGCTTGTGCGCCTCCTTGGGCAAGGTCTGGTCGTGAAAGGACCGCGCGGTTTCGGGGTCGAGCGACAGGTTGAACTGGTCCTCCCAGCGGAACTCGAAGCGCGCGCGGGAAAGGGCATCATCCCTGATTTTCGCCGCCGGATGACCCTTCGCCAGGTCGGCGGCGTGGGCGGCGATCTTGTAGGTGATCACGCCGGTCTTGACATCGTTGCGATCGGGAAGGCCGAGATGCTCCTTGGGCGTGACGTAGCAGAGCATGGCGGTGCCGAACCAACCGATCATGGCGGCGCCGATGCCTGAGGTGATGTGGTCATAGCCCGGCGCGATGTCGGTCGTCAGCGGCCCCAGCGTGTAGAACGGCGCCTCGCCACAGACAGCGAGCTGCTTGTCCATGTTCGCCTTGATCTTGTGCATCGGCACGTGGCCAGGGCCCTCGATCATCACCTGGCAATCCTTCGCCCAGGCGATCTTCGTCAGCTCGCCGAGCGTTTCCAGCTCGGCGAATTGTGCTGCGTCATTGGCGTCGGCGATCGAGCCGGGACGAAGACCGTCGCCGAGCGAGAAGGACACGTCATAGGCGCGGCAGATGTCGCAGATCTCCGCGAAATGCTCGTAAAGGAAGCTTTCCCGGTGATGGTGCAGGCACCATTTGGCCATGATCGAGCCACCGCGCGAGACGATGCCTGTGACCCGGTCAACGGTCAGCGGGATGTAGTGCAGCCGCACGCCGGCATGGATGGTGAAATAGTCGACGCCCTGTTCGGCCTGTTCGATCAGCGTGTCGCGGTAGACCTCCCAGGTCAGGTCCTCGGCGATGCCGCCGACCTTTTCGAGTGCCTGGTAAAGCGGCACCGTGCCGATCGGCACCGGTGAATTGCGCACGATCCAGTCGCGGATGTTGTGGATGTTGCGGCCGGTCGACAGGTCCATCACTGTATCGGCGCCCCAGCGGACCGCCCAGACCATCTTTTCGACCTCTTCGGCCATCGAGGAGGTGACAGCGGAGTTGCCGATATTGGCATTGATCTTGACCAGGAAATTGCGGCCGATGATCATCGGCTCACTTTCGGGATGATTGATGTTGGCGGGAATGATTGCCCGCCCGCGCGCCACTTCGTCACGCACGAATTCCGGCGTCACGAAATCGGGAAGCGCCGCGCCGAAGGCTTCGCCGTCGCGTTGCAGCTTGCCGCGGACGATCTCGCGGCCGAGGTTCTCACGGATGGCGACGAACTCCATTTCGGGCGTGATGATGCCGGCGCGCGCATAGGCAAGCTGGGTCACCACCTTGCCTGATCTGGCCCTGAGCGGCCGGTTGCGAACGGGAAATTCCGGCGTCAGGCGCTCGCCAGCGGCGAATCCATTGTCTTCCGGCCGGACATGGCGGCCGTCATAGGCTTCGACATCGCCACGCGCCAAAATCCATTCGTGGCGAAGTCGGGCGAGGCCTTTTTCGATGTCGGTTTCGACAGTCGGGTCGGTATAGGGGCCGGACGGATCGTAGACGGCGACAGGCGGTTCGCCCGCCGTCGGATGGACGGAGATTTCGCGCATCGGCACCCTGATCTGCGGATGGAGGACGCCGGACTTGTGGATTTTCCGAGAGGCGGGCAGCGGTCCCGTCGACACCGCGGGGGTGAGGGCATTCATCTTGAGGCTCCTTTGCTCATGCATTGGAGACCCAGTTCTGTGCCGGAAGGATGAAAAGACGCTTTGGTCGACCTGCTCGAAACAGGACCTCGGGCACGAACTCCCGCAAAGCGCTTGCACCGTCCCTACGCCAGTATGAACTGGATCAGGTTCAACGGGTCACTGCGCCGCGAAAGCCAGCAGTATCTCAGCCCCTTGCCGGGACTCCCCTGGTGAATGCATCGAAATTGAGCTGGCCAGCGCTATCTTGTCAAGCGCATTCGGGCCGCGGCGGTGATCGTCGGGCGATCAAACCGGGCAGAAAAGCTCGCGCAGGCGTCGGGACAAGTCCCTGAATATACCGCGCGGACGGTACTTTCTGCGAGTGTACCGTACTGGGGAGGAGTCCGTCGGTCTGCCGAAAACGCCGATAGTAGGCGATAGATGGATTCCCTCGGGCAGCCGAAATTCGTCAATCAAAAACCAAATTTTTGACGGTTATGCCTGACGGCAGCTGCGCAGAGCGCAAACAAATTGCTTCGCGAGATCAATGGGTTATCATGGGTTGAAACAATCGAGTGGGAATGACGGGGATAGCGTCGGATAGATTTGGATAGCGTTGCGTAGTCTTGTGATCGATAGCATGCGAATGACACGGATAGTCAGCCGTATCAGCCGGAGAATCGGGGCGTACGGTCTCAGCCTCACGACGTTTGTAAGAGCCGATCGGCTCAAGGTCACTCGATGATGTCATGATCAACTCTATGGACGCATTCAGGACGAGGACGTCGTAAGCGGGAACACGTTGCCTCTACGGGGCGTCGAGCATCGCGATAGCGCAATGTCAATTTTCCAATCACGCGCACGACCAACGCCAACGGTACTAACAAGGGAATTTGCGCCATGATCAAATCCGGCGTTCCATGCGCGATCTGATGACGTAGTCCCACTCGCCGTGAAACTCTTCGCACTCGACCTTCAGTTCTCGCAGTTCCTTCTTTGAGATATTCTTGCCGATGGGATAGCGCCGACGATCGAGTCGGACGCGCACGACGAGACCAACCTCGGTTGGTCGTGTTGCCAATGGGGTTGATGATGGTCTCGTAGGTCCGCAGAGGGCGGCGACGACCTCGTCGGGGTTCTCTTCCGCGTAGTGAAGAGCCAGGCGGCCGACCGCGAGATCGACGACTTCATGACCGCCCCACGCTCGCGCCCAGCGTGACGAGAAGCTCGTCCAGTTGCTCGAACGTCTCGCCCATCGCATCCGCCGCCCCGGTGCCGGCAGCGTCGAGAGCTTCCTTCGAGGGATAGAGTTCGTGCATGACCAGCAGCGTCTTGCCACCTTTTTCCTCGAAGGTCACCGTGGTGACGGGTCCACCGTCACCACCTTCGTCATTGGTCCAGACGAGGCGCGAGTGCGGTGTCACTTCGATATACCTACCGAAGAACTCGTCAGGGTTTGAGCCATCGTGGCCGAACACCAAACGGTACCTGCCCCCGACACGAACATCCATCTCGCAGGAACGCAGGAACATGCCCATCGACTTCGGCGCCCACCACTGCTTGAACAGCTCGGGCTTGGTCCACGCCTCGAACACGATGCGCGCCGGGCCGTTGAAGGTTCGCGTAACGACGAGCTCACGCTCGGACTTGCGTTCCACCGTCGTGCGGTTCTTCATGGGGGTGGGCTCACTATCTCTTCTTTCGTCCATCGACTTTCTCCTTCCGTTTCAATTCCTCGACAACCTTGTCCAACTCGTCGAAGCGTGCGTCCCAGAGCTGGCGGTACCTCTCGATCCATGCCGCCTCTTCCTCCAGTCCGCGCAGGCCGAGCTTGCAGGTCCGCACGCGCCCGACCTTCTCCGTGGTGACGAGCCCCGCCTGCTCCAAGACGCTGACATGCTTCTTCATGCCCGTGAGGGTCATGTGGAACTTCTCGGCAAGGTCCGTGATCGAAGCGTCTGCACGCCCGAGTTGCTCCAGAACGCCGCGTCGGTTGGCGTCCGAGAGCGCGGCGAACGAGGCATCGAGGCGGGGCCGGAAATACTGAACCATGTGGTTCAGTATTTAACACGCGGATTGGCGGCATGCAAGGGGAAGCCGAGCGCGCGCTGCGTTGCCGGCCGCCTTGTGCTCACGCCGCGCGTCATGCAACTGCGTCGCCTGGTGATCGGCGAGGTCGGCCGTTTCCCTGAACTGGCGAGGGCGCTCTTTGAGGGCGGACCCAGGCGCGCAATAGCGGCGATGGCAGTGCTGTTCGAGCGCTTGGCCGAGCGCGGCCTAATTGCGATCGATGATCCAGCTGCCGCTGCTTCCCAGTTCAATTGGTTGATTATGGGCGAGCCATTGAGCAGCGCCATGCTGTTGGGTGACGAGGCGATTCCAAAGCCAGCGGAGCTTCGACGACACGCCGCAGCCGGCGTGCACGTGTTCCTTGCGTCGTACGGCAAGTGAGGCACGCCACGGCGGTGAGCGGATGTCGGTCGCAATCAAACGGACCGCTCGGTCTTGGTTGACGGTCTTTCTCCGGCGCCAAGCGGGTCGCGATTCGTCGCGGCGCTATCGAAAGCCGACCGATCGATGCCGATAGTCGCTGAAATCGAGCGGATTTTGAATCGCCGAAATTCCCTTTTGAATTCAAGAGCGCAAATTTTTGACGGATCGAGGAGCGCATACCCTTGTCTGCCAGTGCCAGACTCAGGTCCGAAGGCGTCGCGAAATCTTCCATTCGATCCTGGCTAGGCGTGGGGTGGGAGTTGAGACCCGCTAGCCTTTGCCCGCAGCCAGTCCGAGACGCGATAGTATCGTAACATCGCGGCCGGAGCGAACGACATGAAGAAGGGTGCCCGCCGGAGCGGTTCGAGTTTCAGCGAAAGGTCTTTTTCAGGAACGCCCTTCGCCCATTCGCCGAGTATGCCGCCGAGCATGCTTCCGGTAGGCACGCCGCGACCGGATAGCCCCGTCAACGCGACGACGCCCGGCGCGAGTTGATAGAATCTCGGGATGGTGCGCTTCTGCATGTCCAACTCGCCGAACCAGAAATACTCCCATCTCAAGTCGCTGCTGAGCTGCGGATGGAGCCAGCGCAGGCGGTCGGACATGAGGCGATGCGTAAAGGCCAGGTCCCGGCCGCGCCGGCCCATCGGGAACATCGAGGCGACGATCCGTCCCTCGGCGTTGTACTTGTAGACAAAGATGTCGCCGCGGCCGTCATGCATCGTCGTGTCGCGCGGCAGGATGGTTTGGCGTTCGCTGGCGGTCAGCGGTTGGGTGGCGGCGACAAACACCCTCTGGATCCTGTAGGTCCGGTCGAGGCCGGGCCATCCGTCGACGGTGTAGGCGCCGGTCGCAAAGATGACCTTGTCGGCGACGACGGTTCCTTCGCCTGCGTGCACTGCCCAGGCACCATCCTGTCGCACGACATCGCGGACCGGCGACCCAGTGTGGATTGTGCCACCTTCCTCCATGACGGCACGTGCTAGGCCTCTTGCATATCCCAATGGATTGAGGTGACCGGCCTCGGAATGAAACCAGCCGCCATAATATCGCGGGCTGCCGGTCATCTCCTCGCTCGCCTGCCTGTCGAGCACCCGCGTCTTGGCGCCGACGGCATTGTATTGCTGCGCCTTTGCCTCGAGGTTGGCGACAGCGCCTGGCGTAAGCGCGCCCATGACGTAGCCGTTCTGTTGCCATTCGCAATCGATGCCATAGCGCTCGATCATCCCAGCGACTTGTTTGTTTGCCCCTGTCTGCCGGGCGATCAGCCGTTCGGCCCACGGCTCGCCCAGCATGGCACGCAGTTCGGGCAGGCTGTAATGGGTGAAGGTTGGCGTACAGTGGCCGGCATTGCGGCCCGAGCCGCCGAACCCGATCTCCTGGGCTTCGAGCAGAACGACGTCTATGCCGTCACGGGCGAGATCGAGTGCGGTGGTCAACCCGGTGTAGCCGCCGCCGACGATGCAGACGTCCGCCCGCCTGCGTCCTTGCAGAGGGCTGGTCTCTGGCGCCGGCGGCGCGGTCGCATACCAGAGCGAGACTTCAAACGGCGAAAACCTTGCCATTCCGGGCGGCCTCACAGCATGTCGCTTCGTGCGTCGAGCGCATCGCGCAATCCGTCGCCGATGAAGTTGAAACTGGTGACCGCCAGTGTGATTGCGGCACCAGGAACGATTGCCAGCCACGGCGCGCTGTCGAGATATTGCTGGGCGCCGTTCAGCATGTTGCCCCAACTCGGCAGCGGAGGCTGGATGCCGTAGCCGAGAAAGCTGACATAGGCTTCCAGAAGGATGGCGCGGGCAACGGTAAGCGTGGCCGCGACGATGATCGGACCGATCGCATTGGGCAACAGCTCGCGAAACATGATGTGGCTGTTGCTGAGCCCGAGCATGCGGGCGGCGACGACGAAGTCGCGTTCGCGCAACGAACGCACTTCCGCCTCCACGATGCGCGCGATTTCCATCCAGCTCGTTGCCGCGATGATCAGGGTGATCATGATCGGGCTCGGCTTGATGAAGGCCGCCATCGCCAGCAGCAGGAAGATGTTGGGAAAGGACAGCATCGCGTCGACGAAACGCATCAGTACCGTGCCGATGCGGCCGCCGAAGAAGCCGGCGGCGATCCCGAGCACGGTTCCGAAGACCGTGCTGATGATCATCGCGGCGAAGCCGACCAGGAGCGAAATGCGGCCGGCCATGAAGAGGCGCGCCGCGATGTCGCGGCCAAGCGGATCGGTGCCGAAGAAATGATAGCCCGTGAACGGCGGCGAGAACCGGCCACGCAGGTCGATGTAGAGATCGTCAAAGGGCAGCAGCAAGGGTCCGAAGACGCAGGCCAGCACCAGAACGATGATCATCACCAGGCCGAACATGGCCAGTCGATGACGGGCAAATCGGCGCACGCTGCGGCTATGCCACCAGCGTTGCCTGGCGTGGGTGGGGACAAGGAAATCCGACTGGGTCATCGCTTCGTTCCTCAGCTCAATCGAATGCGCGGATCGACGAACGCGACGGTGAGGTCCGCGGCCAGATTGCCGACCAGGACGAGGACCGCGGACATCATCAACAGGCCCATCACCACGGGGTAGTCGCTGTAACCGAGACTATCGAGGAACAGCCGCCCCATGCCGGGCCAGGTAAAGACAGTTTCCGTCACCAGGGCGCCACCCAGTATTGTCGGCAGTTGCAGTCCCAGCAGCGTGATCATCGGCAGCAGGGCGTTTCCGAGGATATGGCGGATCAACACGCGTCGGGAACTCAGCCCCTTGGCCCGGGCCGTTCGGACGAAATCCTGGTTGATGACGTCGAGCGTCGCGGTGCGCATGTAGCGGCTCCACACGGCGACATTGACCAGCGCAAGAACGATGCTCGGCATGATGAGATGGATCGCGTAGTCGCCGAGCGAGCCATTGCCGATCGTGTACATGTTACCGGCCGGCAGCCATTTGAGCCGGAGCGAGAAGATGTAAATCGCGATCAACCCAAACCAGAAGGTCGGGATCGACAACGCTACCATTGCGCCGACTGTCGCCGCGTAG